>JAZQGZ010000001.1:0-2158 GCA_045540255.1 Oscillospiraceae bacterium
AGGTCACGAGATACAGAACCACTCCGATCAGCATCCGCACGTGGAGGGCATCAACGTTAATGAGCTCATCAGCGACACAAAAGCCTGCTCGCAGAAGATCGAGATGATAACAGGCAAGGAACCGACGCTGTACCGTGCGCCCTACGGCGAGTATGACGATAATCTCATCACCACTATCGAGGGCATGGGTCTGAAGCCCATCCAGTGGGATGTGGACAGCGTCGACTGGAAGGAGCCATCCCCTGAGGAGATCACCGAAAAGGTGCTTGCAGGCGCTAAGTCAGGCTCTATCCTGCTGTTCCACAACGATCTCGAAAACACCACCGAGGCTCTGCCCGATATCCTCACGCATCTGCGTGACGAGGGCTACGAATTCGTCACAGTGAGCGATCTCATCTTCTGGGAGGACTACACCATAGACTCCAACGGTATGCAGGTGCCCATCAGCAAGAGCAGCCTTGACATCACCCCCGAAAATGTCGAGGAGGTAATGGCACAGTATGCGGATGATATCGCCGCATCGGGTCTGCCGATGGAACAGGTGCTGGCGGCTGTCAAGGCGATAAAGGCAGGCGGAGAGATACCCGAGGAGATACTCGCCGTCATCTCGCAGAACGTCCGTGTAGAGACCGCTGAAGCAACGTCGGAATCTCCCATTATCACAGATACCGAGAAATAAAAGCATCCCCTGCGGTAATTTGAACTGAACCACTTTGTGCAGACAGCACAAAAAAGCCCCTAGGGTATAATTAAGCAATGAACTGGCACCGTTTTTCGAGCGGTGTCAGTTTTGTTTTAAGTTGAATTCTGTGATGATTATAAAAATGGATGTAATCATCAATAAGTTGTCTGGCTTCATCGAACGTGCGCAGCTTTGTGCGATGAATGCACTCTGTTTTTAGAATAGAAAAGAAATTTTCTGCCATAGCGTTATCGTATGGATTGCCACGCCTTGACATAGACGGAGTGATGTTGTATAATTGAGTTAGCTTAAAATACCCGTGTGAAGTGTATTGAAAGCCTTGGTCACTGTGGAGCTGCAACTCTTCGGTGACCTTTTCCTTTTTCTTGGCAGCACGAATCGTATTCAGAACAAGATTAAGATTTTGTTCTGTACCGGTCTTATGCGCTACGATGCTATTATCGTATAGATCACGGATTATTGAAAGATACAATACGCCTTGTTTGGTGTGTATGTATGAAATGTCCGTAACCCATTTTTGATTTGGTTTATCAGCATGAAAATCTCTGTTCAACAGATTTGGATATTTGTGTGCTATTGTGCTGTAATTACAATATTTTTTCCTTCTGACAACAGAGAGAAGATTATATTTCTGCATTACTCTCAATACAGTTTTGGGATTGTGGTATATGCCGTTCCTTTCAAGCCAGATATGCACTCTGCGGTATCCATATGTTCTTCCGAATTGATCCTGACATATTCGGATCTGTTCAGCAAGAGAAAGGTCTTTAGCTGGCTTGTCCATTCGTTTTAAGTAGTCATAATATCCGCTTCGTGACACTCCGAAAAATCTACACATTTCACTTATTCCATATTTTTCTTTGTGTCGATATATGACCAAATATTTTACGCTCGCTCTCACTTCCTTTCTGTAAGCGATAGAAAATCCCGCATTAATTCTACTTCCATTTCTAATGCTTTGATTTTTGAGTCTTTTCTCGCTATGATGTATTTTAATTCATTGACATTGTTCGTATCTGATGAGTATTTGTCATCTTTTGATGGTCTGCCTTTTTTCTTTATTCCTTCTCCATTTTCTATTCTTCGCTGTTTCTTGTTGTGTCTTTTAAAAAAATCGTGTGTTTGCTCGTATGTCAAGCCAAAGCATTCTCCGATTTTTCTGATGCTAATTCCTTTAGCTTTCATTTCTAGCATTTCTTTTTCATGCTCTTTTATATATCCGTATTTTCGTTTCATAACAAAACCTCCTATGGTATTTTCATTATACCATAGGAGGTCCTTTTTGTCATTGTCCGTTTTTAACGGTTCAGTTCAGAGTGCCGTATCTGTGTATTTTTATAGGAGAAACTGTTTAGTTTTTTAGCACGCCTCAAGATACCACAGCTGCCATGCGCTGCCCTTGTAGGTATATTGTGCGACGTTTGCGCCGTTTGCGGTGCTCTTTGCAGTAACGTC
>JAZQGZ010000002.1:0-37316 GCA_045540255.1 Oscillospiraceae bacterium
TTGGTTCTTTGTGATCGTTATTCAGTTTTGAGAGTTTTCTCTCAATAAGTCGGTGCCGATGGCGGTGAGGGTCCACCTGTTCCCATTCCGAACACAGTAGTTAAGCTCACTTGCGTCGACAATACTTGGCGGGCAACTGCCTGGGAAGATAGATAGGCGCCGACACTTATGCACCTTTAGCTCAGTTGGTAGAGCAACTGACTCTTAATCAGTGGGTCCTGGGTTCGAGTCCCTGAAGGTGTACCAAAAGATTAAGGAATAGTTGATCTATTCCTTAATCTTATATATGGCTCGTTGGTCAAGCGGTTAAGACACCGGCCTCTCACGCCGGTAACGGGGGTTCGATTCCCCCACGAGTCACCACTTTTTTTCTAAGTGCGCATATACTCGCGCCAATAGCTCAGTTGGTTAGAGCAACCGGCTCATAACCGGTCGGTCCGGGGTTCGAGTCCCTGTTGGCGCACCACCAATAGGGGTATAGTTCAGTTGGTAGAACGACGGTCTCCAAAACCGTATGTCGTGGGTTCAAGTCCTACTGCCCCTGCCACAGAGTACACACACCGTTTGAGGCTTTTCAAATGGTGTTTTTTTGTATATGACGGAACGATGTAGTTGGCTTGTATTACAGATAGGAGCTGAGAGCATTATGAGGATATCCCGTAAAAAGACAAAAGCGTTAATTACGTGTTTAATAGCAGTAGTGCTTATTGGTTTCTTGATCTGGGATATACTATACCCACCATTATGGTTTCAGTTTGAAGCACAAGAAAATAAAAAGGTCATTATGGAGTATGCTAGGGAACACTTTCCCGATGCAATAGTTGTAAAGGAAAATTATGGTTCAACAGTGCCTTTCGTGACAGCAAACAAACTGGATTATATTGTTTTTGAGCAGGATGTAGTTACCTTCTCCATTTGGGCAAATGATGGTGAGTTGTGGGGTGAAAACTATCTCTCGTCAAAGGGCATTCAATATATTAAGCGTGAGATCATTGAAAAGTTTTTGAAGCCTAGAAATATTAATGCAAAATACAGCGTTCATTTTGATGGGCCTGATCCCATTGATTCAATAGAAAACTATATTGGTTGTATTGATATTTATATCAACGACTCTAGCTATTGTTCAAGTGATACGCCTATAGATGCTGGGTGGTTTTATGATTTTTATATATATTTGCAGAAAAAATCGAACTTGAAGAACTATCGTGTGTTTATTCAGTTAGATGTAAACGGAAAAAGACAATATAAGTTGAATTTTACACAGGATAGTGAATTTGAAAACGCCAACAAGTTTTATGCGGCTTTTCAATGCAAAGAATTAAATTGATTACTTTTCCCGAGACTGACAACCTCGGGAAGAACTTTACATGAAATCATATCAAACCAACAGATTCATAAATAGCGAGGAATATATGAAAAACCTAGGAGCAAATCAAATGTTTTTTTCTAATTTTTTTAAAAGCGCAAGAAAAGAAAAAGAAAGCCGAACCAACAGTGGATGGAAGAACTTTTTGAGCTTGTAAGCAATTATAGAGATGAGCTTCAGGATTACAGCTTAAGTATCGAAAGCTTTAATACGATTGTTAAATATAACGGTGGTTTGATAAATGTCCTGAAAAAATATGTGCTTGTTGAGGGGATTGGTGATGGAGTACGTATGTGTAGCATGACTTTCCCTAGTATTTTTGAAGAGTGGGAAAAGGATGTTGATCCTGATTATTTTGAAAGCGGTGTACGGTTTACGATGACCATAGACAACTGGGCGCAAGTGATTTCGGACCAGGAGTTTGTATGGCTGATTGAGGATACGTGTGAGATGCATCTTGCCAGTAATCCTGATGATGCAACTGAAATATATGAACTACTAAATAAGGTTCGGGAAAAATTCAACAAATAAGAAAGTGCATTTAGGTTAACATAGAATACAACACGAGAGGACAAGAGCTTACATTTGTGGTGTTTAGCGTTTTTGTACACTGGTAATTTGCATTGCTTGCGCAACGTGGCATAATGTGATAAGATGATATTGCAGACAGCAAACGCTGTCACAGAAATATCATCAGGAGGTTATAATGCTTAACGAAAACATACGTGCTCTTCGCAAAAATAAAGGCTTATCGCAGGAGGAGCTGGCCGCAAAACTTAATGTAGTAAGGCAGACTATTTCAAAGTGGGAAAAGGGATTATCAGTGCCAGATGCCGAGCTGTTGGCAAAACTGGCAGAGGAGCTGGAAGTGCCTGTAAGTCGATTGTTGTCATGCGAAGAGGTGGAGGAAGTTCAAAAGGACGATATATCAGAGCAGCTTATGAAGATAAATGAGCAGCTTGTAATAAGAAACAATCGTACTAAGCGGATAGTAAAAGCTGTGGTGATATCGCTGATCGTATTGGCAATATTAAGCTTAGTTGTTCCTGCTTTATTTGCCATCATATACTCAGTCAGCTTAACACCGGAGATACATGAGACAGTAGAAGTAACTATATTACATTAATTTTTGTCACCAATAATACAAAATCCCGAGAGATAATCTCGGGATTTTATTGTTTAATTCCTCACCGCAAAACCAGTGGAAGATATAACTACACTGACGCTTCCGACAGGCATAGCCAGTCCCGTTCCCGTGTTGTCTGAAAAATCACGGAACGCCAGCCATTCTCTGAGCTGCTCAAGTGCGGTAAATGAGACCGCCTCAAAGGATTCGCCCTGATACCACACTACCGACGGAGAATTTCTTATGGCGAGTCGGCGCGCCAGTGCAAGTGCCTGTTCGGCGCAATTTCCGTCTGCATCATCGGAGAGGATGATGTTGGTGCTTTCTGTGCCAGCACTCTCGTCAAGGCGCACCATAAATCTTTTCTTTTTGGCAGACAGCTTGTAATTGATACGTCGTGGAGTGTCGCCGGGAATGTACTCCCTGTGCTCATAACCTACGGTGCCGCCGAATGCAACGGTGATACCCTCCTCGTGCGATTCACTTTCTGAGGGGAGCAGGCTCGGGGTGACTTCGGGACCGAGATATTCCACTGTGCTCGGGAGCACTGCAACACTGGAATGTCCGTATGACCTTATACGAAACCGTACCAAACCGAAAAAATCTTCGGAATAAGCATTGAGAAGCTCTATGCGGCACAGGCCGCAGTGCTCGGGGCGCAGCTTCAGAACGACCGTTGCAGTATCCTTGAAAAGCAATGAGGCTTTGGCTTTAAATCTCTTGCTTCCGTAGCTGCCCTCTACAGTGATAAAAGGTAGCAGGCAGAAGCCTTTCTTTTCGAGGGTGATGTTGGCTGTACATTCCGTACCGCGTTTAACTATCCCTGAAAAACCGTCCATTTTTACTGTGTAATGCTTCCTGGATAAAAAGCAAATAACGATCGAAATGACGTATGCCGCGGTTATAGCATAAAGCATTATCCAGCCTATGGTGCCGTTTATCAGCAGCATCATAAATCCGACGAACATGATAAGCTGAATAAATGATAATACGATTTTCACTTTTTCAGCCCTCTCTTTCTGCTGCGTATGCGGGAAAGACATCTATACAGTTCCATTGTATCGGCGGTACTGTCTGTGTCAGAATACATAAGCTCATCCGCTGCTTTTCTGATTGTGGCGGCATCTTCAGGCAGCGATAATGTGTTTGACAATATCTGCTCAGCTTCGCCTGCGGAGGTAGATAGGATATTGCTTCCGCTTATCGCACAGGCATATTGTCGCGCTTTATGGAATACTGCCTTCACACGGGATTCTTTGCTTCGCATACGATAGGTCGCAGAGAATAACGCCCATCCAAGAGGCTCGCGGAATATGATGGCTAGAACACCAATTATCAGTATAACACCTGCACAGATATAGATAACTATCATCATTTCCTGTGAGATGTTATTGGGATCTGCCTCTTTCACCCAACGGGTAGCATCAAAGTTTACCCATCCGCAGCCTGTGATGTATATCTGCGTGTAGGCATGGGCATTGGCGGCAGTCACTTCGTATATACCACTGTCGCTGAGGCTGTCCTCGTTAAGGGAGAAGCCTTCGGTGTAGCGGGCGGGAAGGCCGCAGGCTCTTGCCAGAAGCGTGACGGCAGTAGCGTAGTCACTACATATTCCACGCCTGCTGTCAAAAAGGAAGTATTCGGCTTCTGTACTTGCAGGAACAAAGTCAAGATCGTAATAAAAATCGTTATCCCCGAACCACTTTTCAATAGCACAGGCTCTCTCGTAATCCGTTTTGCATTCATTTGTTATCTCGGCAGCAAGCATAAGTATTTCAGCACTGATCCCGTCAGTCCCCGTACTGATCCGGTAATCCTGAGCGCGGCGGTATTCATCGGAAAAGGCATTCGCGGTAGCACCGTCTATTATCTCAAGATCCGCAGCAGTGTTCAATAGAGCGAGAAAATCAACGCTTTCCATAGCTTTCGCGTATTCCCCGGATGGCATCTGCACATTGTAGGATATCAGGTACTTTGGAGCGGATATATTGCCCTCGGTAAACAATTCGCCTTTTGGGGTGCGGTATGTTTTTCCGTCAAAGCGTTTGATCTCGACCGAACTGGTTCCGATAGGATGCATTATGACGCTGGATGGAGTAGTGTCAGAAACATTGACATACATCAGCCCCTCTACGTCGGAGTAGACCGGAAGTCCGCTAAGGACTTCGGTGTAGTCTTCAAGCTGCCCATCCTCGGCAGCTTTGATAAGCAAGCCGAAAAGCTCGGTCCAGTTCCTTTTGCGCGCATAATTCTCCCATTCAGGGTAGCCTGTATTGTAATCCTTGAGATAGGACCAGCCTTGTTTGCCGTTGTAAATATCAAAGGACCAGCGATCGAGGTTTTCCGGGGTATGGGTCTGCACAGTAAACAACACCTCATCATCAGGCTGATTGTTACCTGTGTTCACAGAGGACTGGGACGCGAAGTTGCTTATGATCGCACGGCCGAAAAAGCCTCCCTTTCCGTTTGTGAACACCTCGTCCAGTACCGAGCCGAACAGGGTCTGATCACTTTTGGGTACAAGAAATGATATGACAGCGGCTGCCACTGCAAGGCAGGAAGCTGCAATAATACGCTCCTTTGAAGAACTGTTTTCATAGAACACTGGAACGTCCGGGTTCTCTGCAGGTCTTGCCGAACAGCAGACCGCCAGCACGAAGCAGCCGAACATCGGCACTACGATCCAGAGAGGAAGCCCTCCTGCGGTACGCGATGCAAGTATCAGCGGAATAAAGGCAGGCAGGAGCAGAAAGCCTATTCGTGGCAGTATGACTGAAAAATAGCAGCATACAAATCCTATTATTACAGAGAATACGATAATAGCTATGGCTGCATTTACAGGGTCAAAGCTTTTTGAGGCTGTGAATATAAAGTCAATAAATTCGCCTATTGCACGTATCTGGCTTTTGGTAGGATCCGCACCGGTGACGTACTCCATGAAAGAGATCGCAACTATGATGATCGCGCCGCCGAATATCAACGACATCGCAAGGGCGATCAATCTTACACCTATCTTAAGGGTTTGCATCTTGTATACCCCAAGGAATACAGCGCAGGTGCATACGCACATTATTGCAGAGCATATCCATACCTGACTGTTGCATATCGTGTACATGAGCGCTATGCCGATCGTGCAGATATACGGAAGTATCGCGAACGGATATGCGCCTTCGTAGCGGAGCTTTGGTTTTTTTGTCATTATTTGAAATATGAATACAGGCGGCAGAGCATCATTCCGTTATACAGTTTACGGTTTTTATCTGCCTTTTGTCCGAAAGTATCTTCAAATTCCTCGTCGGGGGTGATGATATAAAGCTGGTTTCCGTTGAGCGGTAGTAATTTTTCACCCATGGTGCGGTATATCTCACGGGCCTGTGTAACCTCCAGCATACGCTCTCCATAGGGGGGATTTGTAATTATCTTGAGAGGCTCGGCAGGAGATACGAAATCCTTGATGCCGCGTCGTTCGCAGGATATCTTAACACCTGCTTTTTTAGCATTTGCAGCGGTGAGCTCCACGCACATTCCATCTATATCGTATCCGAATGCGCGGAATTCTGTGTTTCGCTTTATCTGCTCCGCGGCTTCGACACGGGCTGTCTGCCACACCTTTTCGGGTATGAAGCCAAACTTTTCAGCGGCAAAGCTACGGCGGAGTCCGGGAGCGATATTCAGCGCTTTCAGTGCCGCCTCGATAAGCAGTGTACCGCTTCCGCAGAACGGGTCACATATCGTATCGTTTTCGCGTACACGGGCGATATCGATTATTCCTGCGGCAAGAGTCTCCTTGATAGGCGCTGCGTTACTGTCGCGGCGGTATCCGCGCTTGTGAAGTCCTGTGCCACTGCTGTCTAAGGTGAGTATGACCTCGTCTTTCATTATCGAGAATCGTATCTGGCAGACAGCACCGCTTTCGGGCATGGTATTGAGTCCGTAAGCCTTACAAAGGTTCACTGCCATCGCTTTTTTGATTATCTTCTGACAGGCGGGAATGCTTTTAAGAACCGAGTTCAGAGAGTGTCCCGTATTGGGGAACGCATCGTATTTTCCGATATATTCGGCAAGGGGGAGCTTTTTGATACCCTCGAAAAGCTCGTCAAAGGTCTTTGCTTTGAACTGTCCCAGCACAATGCCCACGCGCTCTGCCGTGGAAAGGCATATATTTGCTTTCGCACAGACGGAAGCATCTCCGTTGAACATGACTCTTCCGTCGCTGACGACGATTTCTTCTCCGCCTATTTTCTTCACTTCAAACGAGAGTGTTTTTTCCAACCCGAAATGGCATGGAGCCATATATCTGTATTTTGTCATTTCTGAATCCTTTCGCAGGCAGAACCTGTTATTTATATATTGTTATTGTACCACACAAACAAGAAAAAGTCCATACAAAAAAGCAATCAAAGAAAAAAGGCTTCTCAATGAAGAAGCCTTTTTATGTTGTGATCTGATATCAGCTCTTTATCTCGAAATTATTGATCTCAAGGTCTGTCTGGGGCTGGATGTATGTACCAAGCTCGTTGTTTACACCAAGCACATACCAGTCCATCGAGTAGATCTCGGCAGGCTCGAGTGAGCTTCCCATCTGCAGGGCGATATTTCCCGAAGTGTTCTTAAGCTCTCCGCTGAATATATAGGCATCGCCGCAGGCTACCTTGGGCAGCAGTGCATCGATTATTGCCTGGGTATCCTTGTTTGCGCAATCCTGCGCGGGAGATATGTTGATGACACTGTTAGCGAGCGTTCCGACATACTCGTCAGGCTCCCATGTGTCAAGATCCATCTGCTTGAACTGTGCAAGATAGAAGCTGTCCTGGTCGGTGTAGAAATACATCAGCAGATTTTCGTACTGATCGGCAGTTTCGGTGTAGTCCTTGTTTCCTATCACCTTTATACCCTTGCTCTCGCAGTAGGCTACTGTTTCGGCAGACTCGGTGTAGCTGATGATAACGTCGCAGCCCTTAGCGGCAAGCGCGTCAACAGCCTTGTGTATCTCTGCGTCCTTGGCAGCGAGTGCTGTGATAAGCTCTGCGTTCTGATATACCAGCTGAGCTCCGAGGGCTGCAGCGTTGATGACAGGGATATTGTATACAAGATCGGGATCAACTACCATGCCGATCTTTTCGGATTCGGAGTTGAATGCGGCAGCCATTCCTGCGACATAGGAAGCCTCATACATACGCGAGGTATAGGCATACACATTGACTGTACGCACACGGGCACCAAAGCTTATGAAGTTTACGTTCATATTCTTGCCCGCAACGTCTGTAAGCGCGTTGGTGAAGCGAGGGCTTGTAGAAACGATGTATGTACATCCCGCTTCGATCAGCTTGTCCACGGCAGAGGAGAAGTCACTGATATTCACATTGTCGATATAGTAGGTCTCTACAGAGGAGTAGCCTGCAGCTTTTACGCGCTGTACGCTTGCATCGGCAGAGCAGCTTTCCTTAGAGCAGTCTCCTTTGAAGATGTATCCGACTTTAACGGTCTCATCCTTTGCTTCGCTGCTTTCGCCTGTCTCACCTGTTTCGCCGGTCTCGCTGCTTTCGGCGGTCTCGCCCGAGGTGCTTTCGCCTCCGTTACAGCCGGAAAAACAGCCAAGCATCAGACAAAGGGCAAGCAAAGCCGATATCCTTTTAAGCCATCTTGATATCATGATTATTACCTCCGGTAAATCGATTACTGTTTTATACTTTAGGTCTATATATTCTTTGTTTCAGATACTGAAACAAAGAGGAAATGTTCCTATTTTTAATATTATAGCATACTTTAGAGAAAAAAACATCACTTTTTCAGAAATATTTCATTGTATATTCAAAAAATCCTGTTTCTTTTTCGTAAAATATGTGGTATAATGATATATGTATAATCGGGTCAATATGTATTCCCGTATTTTATTCCCCACAGAAAGGATAACCATGAGAACAAGAAAGATATTGAGTATCGCGGCAGCGTGCGTTATGGCAGCTTCGCTGGCGGGATGTTCCATAAGAACAGGAACCAGTAAATTTGAGTCTATTATTACATCCGTGAGCCTTAAGGATACAGATGTGCTCGCTTCCCCAAAGGGCGAGGGCTACGCAGGAAATGCAAGCCTTGCGATCGACTACCTCGACTTTAAAAAGGAGTATCTCTACTGGCTCAAATCCTATAGTGAGATATACGGCCTTGAAACTGACAAGGACGAGAAATACATCGATAAGTGTGCCGAGCAGCGATCCACTATCATCAGCTACATGGTAGAGGAGAAAGTGATCCTTGAAAAGGCACGCGAGCTGGGACTGGATGTGCTGACCCAGGAGGAAATGGACAAGCTGGATGAGGAGTATCAGAAAAACCTCAACACCCAGTACAAGTATTTCGGAGAAAACGCAGACTATGGCACCCTTGCCGAGGGCGAAACTGTATCCGATGCCGAGCTGCTTCAGCGCGGCGAGGAGGAGTTTGATAAATACCTTGCCGATTGTATGCTGACAAAGGATGATCTTCTTGTGTGGCAGAAAAATGCACTGCTTATCGAAAAGGTGCAGGAGGAAGTCACCAAGGATATTACAATAGATCGTGCCGAGGCAGAGGATGTACTTGAAGATTATATCCAGGTGGTGAAGGATCTTTACAAGGAGGATCCCAAGCAGTATGAAACAGGAGGACAGTACTCTTCATTCTGGCTGCCTGAAGAGGCAAGGAATATCAAGCATATCCTTATCATGTTTGATGAGGCTGACGGTGATGAGATAGCGATGCTCCGCAACACTGGTGAGGAGGACGCGGCAAACCAGATGCGCGATGAAAAGCTTGCCGAGCTTGAACCCAAGGCACAGGAGATCATGGCTATGGTAGAGGCAGGCGACGATTTCGACGAGCTTATCAAAACCTACAGTGATGATGCAGACGGGTCCATGATGTATCCCAACGGATACACTGTTATTCCGAACAGCACGACCTATGTGAAAGAGTTCGTGGATGGTGCTTTTGAGCTTGAGAATGTCGGTGATCACAAGCTGGTGTATTCCGATTACGGATGGCATATAATGCTGTATGCGTCCGAAGCAAAGGTGTCGCAGGAAACACTGGATGAGTTCGTGGAGTACATTCACGAGAGTCTTGTTACTACCGCCAAGTCCGAGAGATATAACGAGCTCATGGGTGAGTGGATGGATGCCTATTCTTACGAGATAGATTATAAGGCTCTTAATATATCCGAGCCTGTTGAGACCGCGGAAGCAGACAAAGAAACCTCCGCGTCCTGATAGAAAGGAAACATAAATGAACAAGAAAAGATTTTTGGCACTTATGGCTGCGGCCGTGATGCTGATCTCCTGCACCGCCTGCTCGGGCGGCACGGAAAGCAGCTCCGACGGAAGCTCCGCGAGTGATACAGGAATGTCTTCCGATACATCCTCAGGCAGCGGCACAGGAACCGGTGATGCCGTTCAAAGCGTTCCCGCCCCGGGAACTTCGGTGCTCACCTCTGACACTCCGCTTGATACAGTGGTCGTTGCGGTGGAGGGACACGAGGAGATGAACATAACTTTCGGGGATTTCCTGAAAGAGTACAAATATTATCTTGCAGGATATCAGATAACAGACGATGTCAATTCGATATACGCTTCCACTCTTACCAATCAGCGCGAATACATAGCAAATTACCTTATCAACGAAGAGATACTGGAGGTGAAGTTTGCAGAGCTTGGTCTTTCCCTTACCGATGCGGATATTGAAAGAATAGACAGCGATACCGCTGCAGGAATAGAAGGCATGAAGGAAAGCCTGAAAGAAAGAGTCAAGGCATCCCTTGCGGAGGGCGAAACGCTGACGGACGATGAGATCGCTTCCCGTGCGGAGGAGGAGTACACAAAGCTGCTTGCAGACTGCGGACTCGCCGAGGATGATCTTAAGGAATGGCAGAAGAGTATCGTGATGCAGGAGAAGCTAACGGATCATCTCAATAAGGATTTCACTTATGAGTATTCCGAAACCGAAAAGCAGGTAGCCACTCTTATCGAGGATGCAAAAAAGGCTTATGAGGCTGATAATGCCGATTATGATCCCGATTCACTCAGAAGCCTGTGGATACCCGACGGCTCCAGAGAGGTACAGCACATACTGATAGGATTTGATACGGAGACCGCAGGTGAGATATCAACGCTGAGAGCGGGAGACGATGATGCGGGAGCAGACAAGCTGAGAGAAGAGGCTGTCGAAGCACTTTCGGACAAGATAGCCGAGGTAGAGGGCAAGATAGCTGCAGGTGAGGATTTCGCTTCACTTATGAAAGAGTACAGCGATGACACCGACACATCTGCCGTTTACATTATAGCACCCGGCACAAAGATGTATGCCGACGGATTCGCCGAGACCTCTCTTGCAATAGCTGAGATAGGTGGCACTGATGTGTGCGTTACCGATTACGGATATCACATCATCAAATATACCGATGATGCAGTGGTAACGGATGAGGATATCAAGTCTTATACGGATTCCCTGCACAAATATCTTGAGGAAGCATATCTTTCACAGAACTTCGGTAACGCCATGAAAGAATGGCGCACCGAGTATACTTTTACCATTGATCGCGAGACCCTTATGCTTGCCGCGGAAGAAACTTCGGAAGCATGATAACTATTACCTACGGACAAACGATTTTATGATAATGGAGTAATTATATGAACACACCTATTTCCGACTTCTTAGAAAAATACACAACAAGCGGCGCGCTGCGTCTGCACATGCCCGGCCATAACGGTGCTACTCCCCATGATATCACAGAGATTGAGGGGGCTGACAGCCTGTACGAGACTGACCGCACCAAAAGCATAATCGGCGAGAGCGAAAAGAACGCTGCAGAGCTTTTCGGGACTGACAGGACCTGCTATTCCTGCGGCGGCAGTACGCTTTCTATACAGGCGGCACTCGCTATTCTCAAGTCGCAGGGATGCAAGACTATTGCGGCATCCCGTTATTCTCACAAGAGCCTTATCTCAGCGGCAGCGCTTCTTCACATGAATGTCAAGTGGCTGTATCCCGAGGAATATCTCTGCGCTGATGTTGATTACAGCGGCAGCGCACTGGACGGCTGCGATGCGGTATTTATGACAAATATCGACTATCTTGGCGGTGTCTGTCGTCTGCCTGACACCAAGCTTCCTGTTGTATGCGACAATGCCCATGGTGCATATCTGAAATTCGTGGATAAGGCAAAGTTCGGTGATAAGTATCTTCACCCCACAGAGTTCGGATTCCCCGTTATCAGTGCGGAGTCTGCTCACAAGACTCTTCCTGTGCTTACAGGTGGCGCATATCTTCACTTTATCGGCGGTGCCGACTTCACCCGTGCCAAGGAGATGATGGCGGCCTTCGGTTCTTCCAGCCCCTCTTATCTCATGCTGGAGAGCCTTGACAAGTTCAACAAATTCATAACCGAGCGTCCCGATGCAGTGAATTTTGCCTGCGAGGCAGTGGCAAACCTCAAGAAGAAGCTTGAGGGCTTTGACATTCCCATCAAGGAGAGTGATCCCCTGCGCGTTGTGGTAAAGGCTTACGAGTACGGCTACAACGGCTTCAACTATGCGGATAAGCTCCGTCAGAACGGTGTTGAGTGCGAGATGTCCGACCGCAATCATGCGGTGCTGCTGTTCTCCGCTGCAACCACTCACAGGGATTGTCAGCGTGCGCTTACTGCAATGTCGCTTATCCCCAAGAAGAAGTCTATCCCCAAGGCGGAGTATCCTGTGCTCAGGCCGAAGGTTGCACTTCCTGCATACGATGCGATGTTTATGCCCCAGAAGAAGGTTCCGCTTGCAAAGGCTATCGGCTTTGTCTGCGGCGGCATAATCGCTCCCTGTCCTCCCTGTGTTCCTCTTGTAATGCCGGGTGAGATAATCAGCGATGAGGCAGCCGAGGCACTGCGTCTTTACAACGTAAAGGAAGTTGCGGTAATCACAAAAGTCCGCTGATCTTTGCGTAGTACATATTTCTTAGACGTAGCTTTATTTTCCCGCGGCAGAACAAGCGCAGGTCGCACATTCCCGAGTAATGCTGGAATGGATTTCTGTCGATGCGGTGATATACAGCCTGTTCCGAGGGAATGTATGCTGTGACGAGGATACTCTCTTTTCGTGCTGCGGCAACGGTAACGGTGCGTTTGCGTCCGAAGCCTGTATGCTTCATATATATTCCGAAGATGATACATCGCCACAGGCACAGCATAACTCCGCCCCACAGAAAGGTACGCAGTATCGGTGCCGAGTCTGTGATATAGCACAAAAGAAGCAAGGCCGCTGCAAAGGCTCCCCAGCCCAGCGGCAGTGCTATATGTCCGAACAGTGCCCTTTTCGGGGGTGCTGCCTGAAAGACATCCGGCATCTCAGATTCACCAAGAAAAGCGCGAAGCACGCTGCTTCGCTTTTTCTTTAATAGCGGTGGTGCGAGCATTCTGCCATGGCAATATATCGGAGCCGCTTTGAACAGCAGCGTTGAGGCGGTATCACGGACGATGACTGTCCCGAGGGCATTCGGTACAAACATCTCTTCATATAATGTAATAAAACCGTGGCTTGCGCAGGCATATCCTCTGCCGAGGCGCAGCCTGAAGCGGCAGAAGCGCAGCAGATTTCTTATAAATGCGAACAGCCAGGATGCCCCTATGAATACCGCCAGTACAGCGGTCACACGCGGCACTGCGATACGCAGGCTCTCCAGCACATCGCGGAGATCTCCAGCAGTCCGGTTGATGGCGTTTATTATACCGTCGTAGTAGTTGCTGCCAAGCACCGTGCCTATACGGGAGATGGCAACGGAGAAGACCACCGTACCGCCAAGTGCTCTTGTGCGGCTGAATGTGCCCAGAAGCAACGCTCCGAATCCGGGACACAAGGTATTGTACACGTGCGGCGTTTTGAATATCGGCAAGGATTCGTCTTTTCGGAGATAAAAGGAAACCTTTCCCGATAATGTGTAAAGTGTTACTTTTTTCCCGCGCAGCAGGCGCAGAAGAGGAGTACGTTTTATTTCGGCGCAGGTCACCGATCTGCAGGGAATGTTATATACTCTGCGGAGTATCAGTCCCTTTCGCAGATGTATACATTTTTCGTCAAAATTCAGTGACACGAAAAATCTGCGGAAAACAAAATAAAAAATAAATTCCATAATATAGATCGAATCAGAAGGGTTGGTAACTGTAATAATGAAAACAGGTTGTATTATTCTTGCAGGCGGCGCAGGAAAGCGCATGAAATCCGAGCGTCCCAAGGTACTGGCAGAGGTGCTGTGTAAGCCCATGCTCGGTTGGGTGCTGGATGCGGCAAAGGATTTCGGCTTTGACAAGATCGCTGTTGTCACAGGCTACAAGGCTGAAATGACGGAGGCGTATATTGCGTCTCTTGATGGGGATATTGCCACCTGTCTGCAGAAGGAGCAGAAGGGCACAGGCGACGCAGTGAAGTGTGCTGTGGAGATCATCTCCGAGACAGATTGTGTATGTGTGCTCAACGGTGACGCTCCCTTTATCGACAGCGATACCATAAGGGCAGCTCTTGCCTGTCACACTGAAAAGGGCGCAGAAGTGACAGTTATCACCGCGGAGATAGCAGAGCCTGCAGGCTATGGCAGGATAATCCGCAATAACGGCGAGTTTTCCGCAATACGTGAACAAAAGGATTGTTCCCCCGATGAGGCAAAAATATCCGAGGTAAACAGCGGAGCATACTGGTTTGACTCCGCAAAGCTGCTTGAGGCACTTCCAAAGCTGTCGACAAACAATGCGGCGGGCGAATATTACCTCACCGACTGCGTGGAGTTTATGGAGAAACGCGCGGCTTACACATCCGCAAACCCCAAGATCGTACTGGGCGCCAATACACGAAAGGCATTGTACGAGCTTAATACGATAGCAAGAAACGATATCATCGAAAAGCACATGGACAACGGCGTAAGCTTTGTTGCAACGGATGGCATAATCATCGGTGCTGATGTTAAAATAGGCTGTGATACAACAGTCATGCCCAACACGATAATTCTCGGCAGCACCGAGATAGGCGAGGGCTGTATGATCGGCGCAAACTGTCACATCGAAAACTGTAATATAGGAAATAATGTAAGGCTGGACAACGTACAGGCGTACAACTCGGTTATAGAGGAAAATGTAAAGGTCGGACCCTTTGCTCAGCTCCGTCCCGGCACCATACTGCACCGTGGCGTAAAGATCGGAAACTTTGTAGAGATCAAAAATTCTGAGATCGGTGAGAACACAGCTGCCGGACACCTTACCTACGTCGGAGACAGCGATGTAGGCAGAGGCGTAAACTTCGGCTGCGGCAGCATCACAGCAAACTACGACGGAATAAACAAATACCGCACAAAGATAGGCGATCATGCCTTTATCGGAAGCAACACAAACCTTATCGCCCCTGTTGAGATAGGCGACAGCGCTGCAACGGCGGCTGGCTCGACAGTCACCAAGAATGTCCCTGCTTATGCGCTGGTTGTGGAGCGTGGAACTACACGCACAAAGGAAAACTGGGACAAGAACTTCAAGCGTAAGAAGAAATAAAAGCGATATAAAGAGGTAATGATATGAAAGCATTGGTGGTAGTTGATTATCAGATAGATTTCGTTAACGGCGCACTGGGATTTGACGGTGCAGAGCTTCTGGAGCCTGTTATCCTTGAAAAGATAACCAGGTGCCGTAAGGAAGGCGGACAGGTGATATTCACACTGGATACCCACGGTGAGAATTACCTTGATACTGCCGAGGGCAGAAAGCTCCCGATCGTTCATTGTATCGACGGCACGGAGGGACATAAGCTTTACGGAAAGGTCGCTGACGCCGTGTGCGAGGGCGATATTGTGATAAAGAAGCCCTCTTTTGGCTCAATGGAGCTTGCAGACCTGCTGAAAAAGTGCAGCTTCGATGAAGTGGAGCTTTGCGGTCTTGTTACGGATATATGCGTTATCTCCAATGCTGTGATAGCAAAGGCGGCACTCCCCGAATCGAGGATAGTCGTAGACGGAAACGCCTGCGGTACAGCTGACCCCGAGGCGCACAAACGTGCGCTTGACAGCATGCGTGGGGTGCAGATAGAGGTGCTGTGATGTTCCACCAAAAACATACTACCAGCCCTTTTGTATATGCAGCGATTGCTATATTGATCGTTATGTTTCTTATTCTTCCTGAAGATAACAGATATTGCGTTTTGTATGTAGGGTTGGTATGTTTCGGTGCAATACAGCTTGTAATGCCTGTGGAATTATTGCTGAACAGCAGAAAAATTAAACATAACTGGATTGCAGAAAAAGCAACAGTTGTCACTGTTGACAATATGGGGCGAAAATGCTGTGTAATAATGGAAGTAATCAATTCTGACGGCAAAATAATACCATTTGCCGCATATTACGGACGCTATATATCTCATCCCCGTATAGGAGATAAAGTGAAGATACAGTATGATGCAGATTATCCCGGTGATTTTTTGGTTTTTCCCGAATGTATTTGTACTGCGGTAATTTATGCAGTAGCATCGTTGATGTTTATTGCTGCAGGTGTTATAGGTATATTGATCACATTTTGAAAGGGATCGGTAGTAATAATGAAAAAACAGAATCATTCTATGCTGTGTGATTTCTACCAGCTTACGATGGGCAACGGTTATTACAAGACAGAATACGCACAGCGTATCGCATACTTCGATATGTTTTTCCGCCGTGTCCCCGATGGAGGCGGCTATGCAATATGCGCAGGTCTGGAGCAGGTCGTTGAGTATATAAATAACCTGCATTTTACCGATGAGGATATAGAGTTTCTTCGTGGCAAGAATATCTTTGAAGAGGGATTTCTTGAATATCTCCGTGATTTTAAATTTACAGGCGATATCTGGGCAATCCCTGAGGGAACTCCTGTGTTTCCGCACGAGCCGATAATTACGGTGCGTGCTCCCGCCATTCAGGCGCAGCTTATCGAAACGATGGTGCTGCTGCTTGTGAATCACCAGTCGCTTATCGCAACAAAGGCAAGCCGCATCGTACAGGCGGCAGACGGCAGAGCCGTTTCAGAGTTCGGCTCAAGACGTGCGCAGGGCGCAAGCGGTGCGGTCCTCGGTGCGAGGGCAGCATACATCGCAGGCTGCACAGGCACTGCCTGTGTACTGGCGGACGAGCTTTACGGTGTCCCAGCGACAGGCACGATGGCTCACTCATGGGTGCAGATGTTCGACACGGAGCTTGAGGCCTTTGAGGAATACTGTCGCACCTATCCAAACAGCACCACACTGCTAGTCGATACCTATAACGTGCTGAAAAGCGGTGTCCCAAATGCGATAAAGGCGTTCGACAAAGTACTTAAGCCGCTTGGCGCAAGACCTAAGGGAATACGACTTGACTCGGGAGATATCGCATATCTCTCGATAGAAGCAAGAAAGATGCTGGATGAAGCAGGCTATCCGGATTGTAAGATAGTTGCCTCCAACAGCCTTGACGAATATATAATAACCGACCTGCTGAGACAGGGTGCACAGATCGATATTTTCGGCGTGGGCGAGCGGTTGATAACCGCAAAGAGCGAGCCTGTTTTCGGTGGAGTTTATAAGCTTGTTGCAACAGAGCGCGACGGAAAAATAACTCCCAAGATAAAGATATCCGAGAACGTTGAAAAGATAACAAATCCGCATTTCAAGAAGCTGTATCGCCTTTTCGATAATGAAACGGGCAAGGCGGCAGCGGATCTTCTGTGCGTATGGGACGAGGAGATAGATGAAAGCAAGCCGCTTACGATATTCGATCCTCACTTCACATGGAAGAAGAAAACTCTTACGGATTTCACGGCAAAGCCTTTGCAGGTGCCTGTGTTCATAAACGGAGAGCAGGTATATCAGCTTCCCGCGATAGAGGATATCCGCACATATTGTGCAAGCCAGCTTGATATGCTGTGGGATCAGATAAAGCGTTTCGATAACCCGCACACCTACTATGTGGACCTTTCCTGGAAGCTGTGGGATATAAAGCACGACCTGCTTGAAAGCAAAGGAGGCGAAAGGTAGTATGCTTGAAACGGTGAACGATTTCGGCAGAAAAGTCACCGCATTGTTTGAGGCGGGGAAGTACTGCACCTTTGCGCCCCCCGAGGAGACTCTCGGTATCATCGATACATCGGGAGCCCGTGACGGAAGCCGTGGTATTGCATTCCTTTGCGACGAGATACGTACCAATTTCGGCGGAGCTGTCTTTCGTGTAGGATATAAGCAGGTGTGCTCCGTAACGATAATAAAAAGCTATGAAACCACCTTTGATGACGAGCTTCAGATCGACTCGCCGACAGGCTGTATAAGGATAACGGATTGTTCGCTTAACAAGTTTTTCCTGCGGCAGCTGATCAATTCATTATGTCGCATCTACTATACTATGCGCGAGGACAAGCTTACACAGCTCCATGCGGATTGCACTGCAAGGGCTATGGAGTATTTTGCAGGGGATATACCTGAGGTTGAGGTGGCAGTGCCCGCGGTCTATAAAGCTCCCAATCCGCTGAAAGAGCCCGAGTCCGAGCCGAAGACCGTCCCGATCCCCGAGGGTAAAATAGAGTGGATATCCGCGGAAAAGGACGTGGAAGCAAGTGCCGCAGCAGAACAGCAAGAGTCTGATGAGGATCAGCGTGAATCCGCTGAGCAGGTAATGGTAACTCCTGTTTCCGACAACCGTGCGGAAAAAGAGGAGGATATCATATCAGGTGAAGAGGACAGGCTTCCCGAGGATATGAGCAGGGAAGAAGCGATGTCATATCTGCTGGACTCTATCAGCGAGATAAATTCCGATGAATGTCCTGAAAATATTTCCGAAGGATCCGAGAGTGCTGATGCGGCAGAAAACATCGCTACCCATACAGAGGGTATTTCTGATGTTGAAGCGGTTGCGGAAGAGAGCGTGTCTGATGTGCCTGTACAGGAGCATTGTGAGGAGGTCATTCCTGTATCTCTTCTCACTGTCGAGCCCGAATCGGAGGATGTATACATAAAAGCCAGCAGAAAGCTCCGCGGCTTCTGTGATGAGGGCAGACTCTCCATGGGAGAGATAGAGAGTGCCGTCAAGGAAAACATGGTCAGTGTGGCAGAGGTGTATTCTGCGCTGTGCGCAGAGAACGAGATGCCCGATATCGTTGCGGAACGTGCCGAGAAGCTCAGAAATGCCACCGATCATCTTTCGGAATATTTCGCGCTTGGCGAGGATATCGCGGCGAGAGTGATGTTCTTCATGCTTTATCAGATGCTTTCCTATTCTGACAGGATCGCGGAACAGCCCGAAACCAAGGAGCGGCTTAATGACTTTTTCCGCCACTATGGTCCTGCAGGACTTGCGCTGTCGTTGATCGACAGCGGAATCTAATTTTAAAGAGGTGTTGGTGTGTTACCCAGACTTATCATAGTAATACCCTGCTATAACGAGCAGGAGGTCCTGCCTGTCACGGCACCGATGTTCCTTGAAAAGCTTAAGCAGCTTTCGGCGGCTGGGAAGATCTCCGAGGACAGCCGCATCATGTTTGTGAACGATGGCAGCAAGGATGATACATGGGGTATTATCGAAAGGCTTTCTAAAGAGGATGAGCATTATATAGGAATTTCGCAGAGCCGCAACCGAGGCCACCAGAATGCGGTGCTTGCAGGTCTGATGGAAGCCAAGGATATCTGCGATATTACTATAAGTATCGACTGCGACGGACAGGATGATATCAACGCCATGGATAAGATGGTGGAAGAATATCTGAACGGATGCGAGATCGTGTACGGAGTGCGCTCCAGCCGAAAGACCGATACATTTTTTAAGCGCACTACAGCACAGGGTTTTTATAAGCTGCTTAACGCGATGGGAGCAGAGGTCGTATATAATCATGCGGATTATCGCCTTGTAAGCAGCAGGGTGCTGCAGGAGTTTGCAAATTACAAGGAAGTCAATCTGTTCCTGCGCGGAATGTTCCCGCTTGTCGGATTCAAGAGCACCAGCGTCGCATACGAGCGCAGCGAGCGCCTTGCGGGTAAGAGTCATTATCCGCTCAGCAAGATGCTGAACCTTGCATTTGATGGCATCACGAGCCTTTCTATAAAGCCCATCAAGATGATATTGTCCTTTGGAACTTTTGTTGCGGTACTCAGCTTTATAGGCGTGATCTGGGCGATAATAGAACAGATCATCGGAAATACGGTAAGCGGTTGGGCATCTACTGTATGTATACTTTGCTTTTTCAGCGGAGTGCAGCTTATCTCCATCGGTGTTATCGGAGAGTATATCGGCAAGATGTATATGGAGGTCAAGCAACGGCCGAGATATATCATCAGCGAGAGAACATATGAAGCAAAAAATGACGAAAAATAAGGTCTTGGCACAACCAATATGGTTGGTAATATAACAAAATCAGGTAAGGAGCCGGAAAGTGATATGTTTACATTTAAAAAGATACCAAATGAATTATTCTTTGAAAAGACAAGCGGATACACTATCGCAGGCGACTGGGTATATGATGTCGGCGAAGCAGGCGACGAGGAGTATGCACTCTTCTGGGGAAAGCTTATCACACTTTTCGGAGAGCCTAACGATAGGTCTGACAGCTGGGAGGATATGTATAATTATTTTATAGAAGCCGATGATGGCAAAAAGAAATATTATGTTACAGTATACCACGGCTCAGGCGGCTCCAGCATAGCTATGCCAACCGATACAGATGATCGAGCCTATTATGAGCTACTGAAAAAAGAACTCATCAGTCTGATCGAACATACAGTGCCCACCGACTATGAATGGGAAAGCGTCTATGAAGATTTTCTTGCAAATATTAAATATACTGTAAAAGATGGAAAAGCCTATGTAAAGTCTGAGTTCAGCAAAGATATGTTCTAAACAGTCATAAAAAATCCGCACAGCCGAAAAACTGTGCGGATATTTCATTCAAAAAAGTGACTCCATCGATAAGCCGAGTTCTGTCGTGTATGACCATCTATCTAGCCCTGCCGTCGCCGACAGGATCAAGCCACCTTACAACGGGGCACGCCGAGCAGACGCATTGTCCCCCGCACCAATCGGTGTTGCATCGGATAGGGTTTACATGGCAGTGCAGTCTCCTGCACTCCGGTGAGCTCTTACCTCGCCTTTCCACCCTTACACCGCCGCGGTGAAGCCTGCGACGATGCGGTATATCTCTGTTGCACTAGCCCTAAGGTCGCCCTCGGCTGACGTTATCAGCTACCCTGCTCTGTGATGCTCGGACTTTCCTCATTACCCTTACGGGTCCCGCGGTCATATAATGAAGTCACGAAGCTAAGTATAACACAAAATCCTCAAAAAATCAAGAGCTTCACGTAATAAGATGTTCCCCGTTGTAGCAGTGGGGATTTTTTGTTGGCCTGTACGATAAAAAGCCCCGAAGAAAGCTCCACGGGACTTTTGTATGTCTTCTGTCACAGTGCACCGTTCAATTCGATGTCAAGGTCCTCAAGCAGGCGCAGCACCTCGTCGATACCGCGCAGCCGTATGCCGTCCTCAAGCAGCTTCATGTCGGCTTCGTTAATGCCGTCTGCAGGAAGCTGATATACTGCCAGCGGCTGTTCCTCTCCCTCTTTAAAAAGTGCAGCGGCACCGTTGTGCTCCTTTATGATATAGCAGGTCAATTCGTCTGCGGTGGATTGTACCATAGCCATGACTTCGTTTCCTGCCGATGCGACATATGCGGCACCGCCGCCTGCTAAAGCCAGAGCGATCAGTGCAGCAGTGGCTTTTCCGTAAAAAGACATAAGATCCCTCCTTTTGACGGTATTATACCGCCGAAGGAGGGATTTATACCTGTTTTGTTTTTCAGCGCACTCGGCGTATCTTCACTTTGTGGACAGGCCTTGGTGCTTCGATAGGCTTAGCTTCTGCGGAGATAATCTCTGCTGCGGCTTCGTAGGCTTTATCGTAGAAATAGAGCTGGGAATTGAGCGGTTGCTCGCCATCCTTTGCAATAACATGATGGTATCTGCCATCATCATCCTGCTCGCGTGCTTTTACATTATCGCGGAGCATTATGTCAAACATCTCGGTTATCCTGTCTGCGAGCCTGATATCAAGCACGGGTGCAGCGACCTCTACCCGTCGCTCGGTGTTTCGTGTCATAAAGTCCGCGCTGGAGATATATACCCGGCGGCGTTCGTTCTTTCCGAAAATATAGATGCGGCTGTGTTCAAGAAAACGGCCTACTATCGAGATAACACGGATGTTCTCTGTTTCGTCTTTCACACCTGCGATAAGACAGCATATACCTCTCACAACAAGCTCGATCTTCACTCCCGCGCGGCTTGCCTCGGCAAGCTTGCGTATAATGTCCTTATCGGTGAGAGAGTTCATCTTGATGCCGATGTATCCGTCCTTGCCGTAGGTTATCTCGTTGTCGATGAATTCCACTATGCGGCTTTTTAGTCCCTTAGGCGCTACCAGAAGCTTGTTGGTGCTTTCAACGGTGTTTCCTACGGTGAGCGCATTGAATACAACGGATGCGTCCGAGCCGAAATCCCTGTCTGCTGTCATAAGGGTAAGGTCAGTGTACAGCTTTGAAGTGCGCTCGTTATAGTTTCCGGTACCCACCTGTGTGATGTAGCTTACTCCGTTGCCGTTGCGCAGGGTTATCAGCAGCAGTTTTGAGTGCACTTTAAGCTCCTCAAGACCGTAGATGACATTGACACCTGCTTCTTCAAGCTGTTTGGACCAGCCGATGTTGTTCTCCTCGTCGAAGCGGGCGCGCAGCTCGACCAGTGCCAGCACATCCTTGCCGTTTTCGGCGGCACGGATAAGGGCGTTGATTATCTTGCTGTCCCTTGCAACACGGTACAGTGTTATCTTTATGGACATTACATCGGGATTGTCTGCCGCCTCGTCCAGCAGGCGGATAAAGTGATTGATGTTCTCATAAGGGTAGGACAGCATGATGTCGCGCTGCTGTATCTGGGCGATGAGCGGCTTTTTGGGATCTATCTCGGGTGAACGCTGGGGGGTCAGCGGCTTGAAGAACAGCTCGCTCTGCTTTTCCAGCCTGCGTTCAAGCGAGGAAAGAAAATCCATACTGAGCGGAGATTGCTGACGGAAAATAAAATTGTCCTTTACACGCAGTGTCTTTGCTATTACTTCGATAATATCAGCGGAGGGCTTGCCCTGTAATTCAAGGCGTACGGGCTGCAGCTTCTTGCGTTTCTTTACAAGCTCGCTCATGACATCGCGGAAATCCACGTCGTGGTCGTACAATCCCTCGTCCATGGCGATGTCTGCGTTTCTTGTAACGCGGAATATACAGCGCGAGATTATCTCAAAGTTTTTGAAAACAAGCTCAGCGTAGCGGCTGATAAGCTCCTCACAAAGAACGAATTTGCCTGTACCAGGCAGCCATATAAGCCGCGGGAAGTTTTCGGAGGCAGGGAGTATTCCAAAGGTGATCTTACCGGCGGGATCATCCTTTTTGCGGATGGTCACACCTACATAGATCTCACCGCTTTTAAGGAAAGGGATAGGGTGCTTTTTGTCCACCACTCCCGTAAACAGCAGCGGCTGTATTTCCTTTGTGAAATAGGTTCGGAGAAAAGTGTCCTCGTCGGAGGTGAGGTTGTCCCAGGTAAGGTGCTGTATTCCGTAGGCGGTCATGCCATTCATGATATCCGCGTAAGCGCCGTCCTTAACGGGAAGCAGAGCCTTCACGCGCTTTGCGATCTCGGAAAGCTGCTCCTTTGCGGTCATGTTTGTTTTGTTTTCCCTGTCCTTTGGCGAGAAAATATGCTTGTCGTTAAGGCTGCCGACTCTTATCATGAAGAACTCGTCAAGGTTTGAACAGAATATCTGTACGAAGCGCAGCCGTTCAAACAGGGGAGTCGCCCCGTCCTGCGCCTCTTCAAGAACGCGCTCGTTGAATTTAAGCCACGAAAGCTCTCGGTTGTCGTAATAATTTCCGCCCATTTTGGTACCCTCTTTCTGTAGGAATAGACTATACTAAAATTATACCACTACGGCAAGACTTTTTCAAGAGGAGCACATTCAAAAGCGCAAAAAGAAGCCGCTGACAGCATGTAGCCGACAGCAGCTTCTTTGATCGTTATTCGGCGGTTTCAGTGTATATCAGCGGATGCCATACTTTTCGATGATATAATCCATATCCTTGTCGCCTCTGCCTGAAAGGTTGATGAGCACCGAGCCTCTGCCCATCTGCTTTGCAAGCTTTATGCCGTATGCAACGGCGTGGGCACTCTCGATAGCGGGGATGATGCCCTCCATTCTGGAGAGTGTGAAGAACGCGTCGATGGTTTCATCATCGTTGATAACATCATACTTAACTCTGCCGAGATCGTGCAGGAATGCGTGCTCGGGTCCCGAGGAGGGATAATCAAGGCCGCTTGCAACCGAGTAAACGGGAGCAGGCTCGCCGTTTTCGTCTTTCAGCATTATGCTGTTGAAGCCATGCATGATACCCTCTGTGCCGTACTTAAGGCTTGCAGCGTGATCACCGAGGGCGGTTCCTCGTCCGAGGGGTTCTATACCGTAGATATCGACAGGATCATTAAGGAAGCCCGAGAACATTCCCATCGCATTGGAGCCGCCACCAACACAGGCAACCACAGCATCGGGAAGCTCGCCTGTCATCTCAAGGAACTGCTCGCGCGCCTCTATTCCCACAACGCTCTGGAAATCACGTACCATCATGGGGAACGGGTGCGGGCCCAGTACCGAGCCTATGCAATAGATACAATCCTTGTATTCTCTGCTGTAAGCGGCAAAGGCAGCGTCTACCGCTTCTTTCAGAGTGGCAAGACCGTCTGTCACCTCTACTACGTTTGCGCCCAGTATCTTCATTCTTGCAACATTAGGTGCCTGCTTTTTGATATCCACTGCGCCCATATATATGTCACATTCCAGCCCGAAATAAGCCGCCGCAGTAGCAAGGGCAACGCCATGCTGACCTGCGCCTGTTTCGGCTATCACCTTTTTCTTGCCCATATATTTTGCAAGCAGTGCCTCACCCATGCAGTGGTTGAGCTTGTGTGCACCTGTGTGGTTGAGGTCTTCACGCTTTACATAGAGCTGTACGTTACCGAGGCTGTTGGAAAGACGCTCGAGATAGGAGATAGGAGTAGGTCTGCCCTGGAACTCCTTGCGGATCCTGCGAAGCTCGCCGATAAATCTGCTGGATTTGCATATCGTGAAGTACGCTTCGGTTATCTCGTCCATGGCCTTTTTCAGATCCTCAGTAATATACGAGCCGCCGTATTTGCCGAAAAATCCGTCCTTGTCAGGGTAGTTCTTGAAGTAGGTGTCAAATTCAAAGTTGTTGTGTTTCATAATTGTTTCCTCCGTATATATCAGTTGTATTTTGTTGGCTGTTGGGACTTTACCTGCCTCGCCATCGCTTTGAGAGTATGAACATCGTATTTACCTCCGTTATCTGCCATACCTCACTGTCGGGGAAACAAAAACGTCCCTGACAGAAGGATACTCCATCTGTCAGGGACGAATAAATACTTATCCGTGGTGCCACCCTGATTCACAGCGGCGAGCTGTGCACTTGCGGGATACCTGCATATCCCCGGCAACTGACGTATGCCCACACGTCGCAGAATACTCTGTACATCAAGTACATTTGACTGCGCCCTCAGCGGTCCATTTGACAACTTGTTTCTTACCTGACTCTCAGCACCACAGGCTCTCTGTAAAGGCATGATTGCCGTTATCTCCGCTTCAACGGTTTAGCTATTCGGTTGTTAGTACAGTATATCACCGCTTTTCGGATTTGTCAATACTTTTTTGATATTATCTGAAAATATCCACAGATCTTGCAAGGGTGGTGCGCTCCTCATCGGTTATGCTGCCGTCATGAAAGATAAAGCTCACATAAACGGACAGCTCGGAATTATATGCAAGAGCGGCGGGAGCGTATTCATCCTCGCCTGACTGTGACACGACTCCGTCGGTCCATCTCTTGCAGGTGGCGGCGTTTACGTTGCCACGGTCTTTTACAACGGTATATTCGCAGTCCCATGTAGCGTGATTGGGTAACATCAGCTCGCCGTATACTGCACGGTATGGTATCTCGGTAAGCTCTCCCTCTACGCCTGTAAGGTTAAGCTCATAAGTGTTATAATCAACGCTGCCGACAATGCTGCCGTTTTCGTCAAGGATCCTTACCGCAGAGAGACTCATTGTGATCTTGCCGCTGTACTCGGACTCATCGGGCAGGGCGGTACTCCATCCCTCGGGCAGGGCAAAGGTAAGCGTGAACGGCTCTATATCCAGCTTATAGCCGTTGTACTGGTTGCGTGCATACTGATGTGCAGGGAACACTATGCTTACGGGATTTGCGTATACTTCCTCGGGGTAGTCCGCTTCAATGCTCTCTGTGGTTTCGGGGGTGACGGTTTCCGCAGGTGCTGCGGTAGTTTCGTCCGCTGTTTCCTGCGTGGGAGCGGCTTCGGTGGAGGGAGCGTCCTGTGTGGGAACTTCAGGTGCCTGCGCACTTTCGGCAGATACCGTCTCCTCTTCGGTCTTCTCCCTGGACTCTTGTGGAGCGTTTGCGTCTTCGGCTGTCTGTATAATGGTGCCGCCGCTGTTCGCCGCACCGCCTGCAGGACTTCCGCCCTGGGGGTCTACGGTTGCAGACTTGCAGGAGCACAGAAGCAGGGATAATGCCAGTGCGGTTGTAATGTAAGCGGTTCTTTTCATTTTATGCCACCTTTACTTGTCGATGTATGGTACAAGCTTATAAAATGCTGTCAGGTTAATTTTACCACTTTTTAAAAGAGTTGTCAATGCGATTCTACAAAAAATCCGCATTACAAAGCCAACAAATCCCGATACGGACACCGTAGCGGTACAGTATGGATATATTTGTAAAATGTTATCGTTTTCAAAATAAAAGAAGTATAAAAAATGTATAAATTCTTTTGGTTTAGCTGACTAAATTTATTCTAAATAACAGTAATGCTCCTTTGCACTTGCATTTTTAAAAGAAACCATGTATAATTAAAAAGTATTATTGTAAGAAATAGGGCGCGGTGCGCCTAAATAAAAGAAAGGGGTCACAATAGAAATGAAATCTCCGTTCACCAAAGAAGAGCTGAAGAGACAGCTCGAAGGCATTCTGGAGTTCGACTTCAGAACAGATTCCAAAAACGCAACAGACGCGCAGCTTTACCGTGCGCTGTCCTCCATCGTTGTAAACTACCTTAAGGAAAAGCGCCACAACTATATGCGCCAGGTAAACTCCCAGGGCAAGAAGCAGGTATACTACCTCTCCATGGAGTTCCTGATGGGTCGCTCCCTCAAGACAAGCCTTTACAACCTCGGCATGGAAAAGGAAGCAGAGGCTGCTTTCTCCGACTGGGGCATCAAGCTTGACAGAATCTTCGAGGAAGAGCCCGATGCAGGTCTCGGTAACGGCGGTCTCGGCCGTCTGGCAGCTTGCTACCTTGATGGTCTTGCAACCTGCGACTATCCCGCTACAGGCTACTCCATCCGTTATGAGTACGGTATCTTCAAGCAGAAGATCGTAGACGGCTGGCAGACAGAGCTTCCCGATAACTGGCTCCCCGGCGGCGGTGCATGGCTGGTTCCCAATCCCGATCAGGCTGTAGAGGTACACTTTGACGGCCGCATCAACGAGTACTGGGACGAGAACTACCACCATCTTGAGCACGTTGACTACACAACAGTAAACGCTGTTCCCTACGATATGTATGTATCCGGTTATGACAGCAAGGCTGTTTCCAAGCTCCGTCTGTGGAGTGCTGAGAATATGTCCTTTGATATGGGCAGCTTCAACAGCGGTGATTACGCAAAGGCTCTGGGCGCATCCAACATCGCTCACTCCATCTCCAAGGTACTTTATCCTAACGATAATCACATGGAAGGTAAGGCTCTCCGTCTGAGACAGCAGTACTTCATGTGTGCAGCTTCCGTTGGCGATATCGTAATGCGCCACATGAAGGTTTACGGCACACTTGATAACTTCCACGAGAAGAATGCTATCCACATCAACGATACCCACCCCACACTTGCAGTTCCCGAGCTTATGAGAATACTGCTTGATGACTGCGGCTACGGTTGGGAGCAGGCATGGCACATCGTTACAAACGCATTTGCATATACAAACCACACCGTTATGGCAGAGGCTCTTGAGAAGTGGGATGTTCCGCTTATCGAAAAGATCCTGCCCAGAATCTTCTCCATCATCTGTGAGATCAACCGTCGCTACTGCGAGGAGCTGTTCAACAGAACACAGAACAGCGAGAAGGTTACAAAGATGTCCATCATCCAGGATAACAAGATCCACATGGCTAACCTCTGCGTTGCAGCTTCCCACAGCGTAAACGGTGTTTCCAAGCTGCACAGCCAGATCATCAAGGATGATGTATTCAATCTGCAGGCTACAGACAAGCCCTCTCAGTTCAAGAACGTTACCAATGGTATCGCTTACAGAAGATGGCTGCTCCAGTCCAACCAGGGTCTGACAGACCTGCTGTCCGAGTGCATCGGCGAGGGCTTCAAGAAGGACGCTTCCGAGCTCATCAAGTTCCAGGTGTTCGCAAACGACAAGGCAGTACTTGAGAAGCTTGGCAAGATCAAGAGAGCAAATAAGGAGCGTTTCGCAAAGTATGTTGAGAGCACTACAGGCGTAAAGCTCAACATCGATTCTATTTTCGACGTACAGGTTAAGCGTCTGCACGAATACAAGCGTCAGCAGCTCAATGCGCTGAACATCATCGCTGATTACAACTACCTCAAGCAGAATCCCGATGCTCCATTTACTCCCAAGACATACATCTTCGCAGCAAAGGCAGCTCCCGGTTACTATATTGCTAAGCAGATCATCAAGATGATCTGGTGCATCGGCGAGGAGATCAAGCACGATCCCAAGCTGCGCGATAAGCTTCAGGTTGTATTCCTTGAGGACTACCGTGTAACTCTGTCCGAGATGCTGATGCCCGCAGCCGAGGTTTCCGAGCAGATCTCTCTTGCAGGCACAGAGGCTTCCGGTACAGGTAACATGAAGTTCATGCTGAACGGTGCGCTTACAGTCGGCACATACGATGGTGCTAACGTTGAGATCCACGAGGCAGTTGGCGATGACAATATCTTCGTATTCGGTATGAGAACTCCCGAGGTAAACGAGCTCCGTATCAGAGGCTACCACCCCGAGCAGTATATCAACAACAGCCAGACCATCAAGGACGCTATGCAGAGAATGTACAACGGCATCAACGGTGCTACATTCGAGGAGGTTGCAAACTCCATCAAGTTCAAGGACTTCTACATGGCACTGGCAGACTTCGACAGCTACCGTGGCACTCAGCAGTATATCTCCGAGGTATACAAGAACGCTGAGGAGTGGAACAGAAAGTCCCTGTTCAATATCGCAGGCGCAGGCCGCTTCTCTGCTGACAGAGCAGTTACAGACTACGCACGCGACATCTGGAATCTCAAGTAATTCAGAAACAGCATCTATTTATAGTGTACGGGCGGAAAATGATTCCGCCCCTACACATTTTTATATCACGTTCAACGTGCCCAATAACCAACAAATCGTTAGGAGAATAACCAATGAGCCTTCCGTTATTTGATTGTTTTGATAATAATTACAAGCATCCTTTCGGTGCGCTTCGCCGCAGTCAGCCTAGCATCTTCAATGTGCGTATTCCCAAGCACATGGCAGTGTCTGATCTTATGCTGGTGATGTTCCGTCCCGGTTATAAGGAGCGTTTTATCGAGCTTGTCTTACAGGACGAGAGCGGTGATGACAATATCTATTCCTGTGTGTTTACACCAAACAACACCGGTCTTCACTACTATTATTTCACCTGTGTGCTGGACGGCAGACGCCGTTATATCAAGCGCCACGGTGCTTCCGAGGGCGTGTTTGAGGGCGAGGAGCTTTTCCAGTTAACAGTTTTTGACGAAAATCTCTATACCCCCTCATTCATCCGAGGCGGTATCATGTATCAGATATTCCCCGACCGTTTTGCAAAGAGCGGCAAACATCATGAGGGCGTTCCCGCTGACAGAATAATGCGTGACGACTGGTACGGTACCCCTCTGTACAAGCCTGACGAAAAGGGCATCGTGCGCAACAATGACTATTTCGGCGGCGACCTGCAGGGCATCATTGAAAAGCTTCCTTATCTTAAGAGTCTCGGCGTTACGGTGATCTACCTCAACCCCATTTTCGAGGCGCATGAGAATCATCGCTACAACACCGCAAGCTATGAGAAGATAGACCCGCTCCTCGGCACGGAGGAAGATTTTGTGGAGCTTTGCCAGAAGGCAAAGGAACACGGAATGGATATCATCCTTGACGGTGTGTTCTCTCATACAGGCGCTGACTCCGTATATTTCAACAAGTTCGGACGATACGGCGACAATGTGGGTGCATACCGTGACAGGAATTCTCCCTACTATCCCTGGTACAGCTTCACCCATTATCCCGACAGATATGAGAGCTGGTGGGGCATCACAACGCTTCCCAACGTAAACGAGAACAACGAGCAGTATACCAACTATATCTGTGGCGACGGGGGTATCCTCCAGAAGTGGATAAAGCTTGGCGCCTGCGGCTGGCGACTTGATGTTGCGGATGAGCTTCCCGATGAGTTCCTTGATAACCTGAACAAGGCTGTAAAAGCGATGGGAAATGACAAGATCATCTATGGCGAGGTCTGGGAGGACGCCTCCAACAAGGAGAGCTACGGCGTGCGCCGCCGCTATCTCACAGGCGGTCAGCTTGACAGTGTTATGAACTATCCCTTCAAGGAGGCTATACTGAACTACGTCAAGTATGCCGATGCAAAGGTGTTCTACGACAGCATAATGACCATCCTCGACCACTATCCCAAGCCTGCAGTGGATATGCTGATGAACTTCCTTTCCACTCACGATACGGAGCGCGCATTAACACGCCTTGGCGGCGAGGAGATAGGCTGGCACGACAAGGACTGGCAGTGTGAGCGTTATCTTGATGGTCAGCAGTATATGTATGGCATCTCGCTGCTTAAGTGTGCGATGGTGCTCCAGTTCTTCCTGCCGGGCATCCCCTCCGTTTACTACGGTGACGAGGCGGGCATGGAGGGCTACCGCGATCCGTTCAACCGCCGCTGCTATCCCTGGGGCAAGGAGAACCTTGATCTTATCGAGTTCACCCGTCAGCTTTCGCTGGTTAGAAAGGGCACCCGTGCATTTGAGCAGGGCCACTTCCAGTTCATCGAGGTAACGGATAAGGTAGTAGCATTCGCAAGATATGACAAGATCACCCGTGAGGCAGCTATTGTGTACCTCAACAAGTCCACACAGGGACACACCTTTGATATAGTGAACGACAAGACGGATATGTTCTTCGATTTCGTTCCCGCATTCGACCGCTACGGAAAGGGCATCAAAGACGGAAAGATCACCGTTTCGCCCTTTGATTACGCGGTGATTTATTGTAAGGTGTGATCTTAAGAGCGCGACAAATGGCAGGATCTAATTTTTCGCAAAAGGTCTTGATTTTTTCCGTGTTATAGAGTATAATAATAAAAGTTGATTTGTAAATGCTCCCGATTATGGGGGCAGGCCCTGTGCAACGGTGTGCCGTGAACCATGTCAGGCGGGGAACCGAGCAGCATTAAGCGGATCTCACCGTGTGCCGCAGCAAGCCTGTTCTCATAATCGAGAGCATTTACTTTATTATGTTTCGGGAGGTGCAGATATGTATCTGGCGTTATACAGGAAATACCGTCCGTCCACATTTGAGGACGTTATATCTCAGCCGCATATCACCACCACCCTGAAAAACCAGATAACCGGCGGCAAGCACGGCCACGCTTATCTTTTCACAGGCTCCCGCGGTACCGGAAAGACCACCTGTGCAAAGATACTTTCCATGGCAGTGAATTGCCTTGATCCAAAAAACGGAAGTCCTTGTCTTGAGTGCGCTGCGTGCAAAGAGATCGCCAGCGGTGCGGCAGTTGATATCGTGGAGATGGACGCTGCTTCAAACAACGGCGTAAATGATGTGCGTATGCTCCGTGACGAGGTGGCGTATACCCCCGTAAGCTGCAAATACCGTGTCTATATAATTGACGAGGTACACATGATGAGTACCGCTGCGTTCAACGCACTGCTCAAGACCCTTGAGGAGCCGCCTGCGCATGTTATATTCATCCTTGCGACCACTGAGCTTCATAAGGTACCTGCAACGATAGTATCCCGTTGTCAGCGTTTTGAGTTCCGCCGCATCGACATAGCGGACAGTGCTGACCGCCTTATGGATGTTGCGAAGACCGAGGGTATCGCACTTGAGCGGGACGCAGCCGAGCTTATCTCCCGCCTTTCCGACGGTGGAATGAGAGATGCACTGTCTATCCTCGATCGTTGTATCACTTCGGGCGAGAATGTCACCTGTGAGGTGGTACGTAATTGTGCAGGCGTTGCGGATAACCGACATCTTTTCTGCTTTGCAGAGATGATAGCAGCAAAGGATCTGTCGGGCTGTCTTGATCTTCTTCAGCAGCTTTACAGTGCTTCAAAGGATCTCGCGCGTCTTATTGACGAGCTCAGCGGACATTACCGCGATCTTATGCTGTATAAGACAGTACCTGAAAACAAGGGGCTGCTTTCCGCACTCCCCGATGAATATCCCGAGCTTGAGCGCCTTTGCGCTCTCTATACTCTTGAGGATATCCTGAGATGTCTGGAGCTTCTGCAGAGATGTGCCGACAGTATCGGCAAGACACGTCATCGCAAGACGACCGCCGAAATGACACTGATACGTATGTGCATGGGCAGCGTGATAAATGAAAATGCACCTGTTCGTGTTGCAGTGCCTAAACCTCAGACTTTACCTGTAAGCAAACCCATGGGACAGGAGTTTGCTCCCGTTCCCGATGATAAGCTTTCTCCGCAGGTAGCGGCTATAATAAACAAAACAAAGGCGATAAGCGAGGGCTTAACCAAAGCCGCAGAGGAATCTGTGGCTGCCGAAAAACCTGTAGTACAGCCTGCAGAGCCTGAAGTACAGCCTGTTTCGGAAGAAACCGCGCCTCCCCCCGAGCTTAACAGTGCTCCCGCTGCACCGTTTGATGACTTCGCGCCTCCGCCCGAGCTTCCTCCTGAGGAGTACGTACCACCGAGAGAGTTCGAAACCGCACCGCCCTCTGCTCCCGCTCCTGAGCTCGAGTCTATGGCGATGTTCCCTGCAGAGGAGATAAATGCTCAGCAGCCTGCGAAAACGGAAGAACCTGTTGTACAGGAGCCTCAGCCTGTTGCAGAGCCGCTTGTGCCTGCAGCAACAAAGCTTTCCCCCATCACTCCCGAGTACTGGAAGTCCTGCGTGGAGCTTATGAATGGCATGATAAGCTATATGCTGGAGGACTCCAATGCTGTGGTGAACGCAGACGGAGTTCTTGAGATACATTCCGATAATCTGCTGCTTCTCAACATGGTCAAGGAGAGAGGCTACGGCGAGATAGAAAAGGAGCTTGGCGCGCTGATGGGCAAGAATGTCCGTGCGGTAGTGGTAAGCGAAATAAAGGAAGAAACAGCGTCGGAGGATACGTATCCCGCTGTTAAGGAGCTGTTGCAGAAAGCAAGGCAGCTCGGAATAGATGTTGAAATCAAAAACTGAAAGGAATTACCGAAATGAAAGCAAGATTACCCAAGGAATACCAGAATGCAGCTCCCAACATGAATGCTATGGTCAAGAAGGCACAGAAGATGCAGGAGGACATGGCAAAGGTACAGGATGAGCTGGCAGTTAAGGAGTTTACAAAGCAGGTTGGCGGCGGTGCTCTTGAGCTTGTAATGACAGGCGACAAGCAGCTCAAGTCCGTTACTCTTAAGCCCGAGGTAGTTGACCCCGAGGATATCGAGATGCTTCAGGATCTGATCATCAGCGGCGTTAACGAGATACTCAAGGAAGTTGACGATTACGGCGCAACCGAGATGGAAAAGGTAACAGGCGGCGTATCCTTCCCCGGATTCTTCTAATAAAAAGGCGGTCTTTGCGAAAAGACCGCTTCTTAATAGGATATGGACAAGGAATTTCTGGCAGTTCTTAAGCTGCCGCCTGTAAGGATAGCTCCTTTTTTCGCGGCAGGTATAATCCTATGCGCGGCAGTGGATCAGCCTTGGCTGCTGATGTTATCGGCTGTGATTGCGGCTGTTGCAGTGTTTTTGTTATATCGCAAGGCATTTATCAGTGCGGTGGCATTGCTTCTGGGTATGCTGTCCATCACTTGCTACATAACGCTTATTTGTGAGCCGATATTAGCCTCGGACGGAACCACTCAGATCCTGACTTGCCGTATAACAGATGTGCAGGATTATGGCGGTTATGCGTATTATAGATGTGATACTGAGATAAACGGACGTGTTACGGGACTCACATTTTATTCGGGCAATTATCTGAGGGTCGGTGATATAGTTACCGCTGAGGTCAGTTTTAAAGAAAACGACAGTCCCGTTGCACTGGCAAGAAAGATTTTGCTGAGCGGAACGGTAAAAAGGATCATTGACAGAGAAAAACCTGAGTTCGATCTTTCGCGTATGCTTTTCGAATATCGCCGTAATCTTTCCAATGATATAGCGTCGTTTATTGATCACGATGATACTTCTGCGCTTTCACGGGGAATGTTATTTGGCGATACGGGCAGTTTTTCGGCAGGCTTGCGCCACGCGGCACAGGTGAGCGGCATAATGCATTTCACTGCTGTTTCGGGTTCGCATTTCGTGATAATAATGACAGTGATGCTGGGGTTTATCAGCGAAAAGCGCAAAAAGCTGCGTGCAGTGATATCGGCGATTATCATACCGCTTGCTGTAATGTTTTACGGCGCCGAGCCTTCGGTGCTCCGTGCGGGAATAATGTTGTTTCTGTGCAATTGCAGCGCGTTGTTCGGACGCCGTGCAGAAACGCTTAATTCGTTATGCGTCGCGGTACTTATAATGACTGCTTTTACTCCCTACGTCATGCTTGACGTAGGATTTCAGATGTCGGTCATGGGAGTGCTTGGTGTTTCGGTGCTGGGTAAATACGCTGTAAAAGCGGCATCTCCGTTGCTTCGCAGAACTCCGTGGGCGATAAAGGCGATGATAAATGCAATCATCGTATCCTCCTGTGCAACGATATGTATAGCGCCTATAAGTGCAGAGGTTTTTGGCGGAGTTTCGCTGATCGGTGCCTTTACCACACTGGTGCTTACCCCTGTATTTACTATGGCCATGGCTTTTGCGATCTTTTATGCACTTACAGGGTTTACTACCGCGCTTGCTTCGCTTGCGTTATTAATGAAAGCCTGCTGCCAGATCATAAAGCTTTTTGGTTCGCAAAGCAGATTATGGCTGGTGATGGATTTCGAATATGCGGGAGCACTGGCGTTATGCTCGCTTATTGTATTGACTGTAGCGGTCCTGTTTCCTAAGCACGTGCTGAAGCAGGGGACGTTCGTATTTGGTGTGACTGCCGTACTGGCTTTCGGGCTGAGCTTCGGATCCTCTTTGAACAGGCGAAAAGTGGATTTTGTATCAAGCGGAAAAAGCGGTGCAGCGGTCGTCTGTATAAAGGATGAAGCGAGGGTGCTTATCAGTGGCAGCGGAGATAATATCGATATACCGCTGGCTGATTGCCTGCTTGAAAACGGTATCTACAAGCTTCGCTATATCGTCGCGCCACAGCTTGAGGATTCGGGTGTCAGTGAGATGTCGGACCTCTACAAGCTGTATCCTGTCGATAATATAACGTTCGCGGATGAATACTGTGTAGAAAGTCTCTCGAAAAAATGTCCGGGACTGACTATTACAGTGGATGATATGAATGAGCTTGAAGTTGATGGAATTTCCATATCCTGCGCTAAAGCGGGAGATACGGACAATAATGCGGATATAGTCATGTACTATGGTTACAAGATGTCCGAGCCGAAATACGGTGCGGCACTTCCGTTGTATGTGTCCTCACGGCAGAATATTATTCCCGAAAATGGGATAAACATATTTGATACCGATCTTGAAATAAAACTTAACTGAATGGGAGAGACCAATTATGGCTGAATTTATTTCCGCACCCTTAGCCCTTGCGGCGGAGCAGTTTGCAAAGCTTCCCGGAGTCGGGATCAAGACCGCTCAGCGGCTGGCATACTATATGCTCAATCTTCCCGCAGAGGAGGTGGACGAGTTTGCATCTGCTCTTGTAAAGGCACGACGTGGCGTGCAGCTCTGCAGATGCTGTCAGAATTTCACCGACCGTGATGTCTGCGAGCTTTGCGGTGACGAGGGCCGTGATAAGGATGTGATATGCGTCGTGGAATCTCCTAAGGATGTATCGGCGTTTGAGCGTTCGGGAGGTTATGACGGTGTTTATCATGTGCTTCATGGATTGCTGTCACCGATGGATGGAATAACAGCGGAAAGCCTTAAGATAAAGGAGCTTCTTGCTCGTCTCGGCACGGCAAAGGAGGTCATTATGGCTACTAATCCCACGGTAGAGGGAGAGGCGACTGCTGTTTATATCGGTCGTCTTATCAAGCCGATGGGAATAAAGGTATCGCGTCTTGCTTACGGACTTCCCGCGGGCTCTGCACTTGAGTTTGCGGATGATGTTACGCTGCTTAAGGCACTTGAAAACCGTAACGAGATCTGATGGAAAATAAACATCTGTTCACGGTACGTGGCATGGTATTTACTGCGATAATGGCGGCGGCGATATGCATAACCGCTCCGTTAAGCATACCTATGCCCACGGCGGTGCCGTTATCGCTTGCAACGCTGGCGGTATATCTTGCGGGAGCATTACTCGGAAAAGCGAAAGGCAGCGCGGCAGTAGCGGTGTATATCCTGCTGGGGCTTGTGGGACTTCCTGTATTTTCGGGATTTATGGGAGGCCCTGCGGTGCTATTCGGTGCTACTGGTGGGTATATTATAGGTTATCTGCCCTGTGTATTCATTACGGGTGCTTTTTCCGAAAGCTTCGGCGGCAAGCCGCTTGCTTTGATATCTGGAATGACGCTCGGAACATTATTGTTGTACGTTATTGGTATAGTATGGTTCGTGATGTTTACTGGGTCGGATATACTTTCGGCTCTGATGGCGTGTGTTGTGCCGTTTCTTGCAGGAGATGCGGTGAAGATCACAGCAGCGTCGGTCGTTTGCATTTCGCTTCGAAAAAAGCTTTCGTTTGTTGATGAATAATAGCATATTCAAAACACCTCGCAGGGGAAACCTGCGAGGTGTTTTTGTATATTCGCGAAGAGAAAACCTATCTCATATAAGATTTCATAACGCCTGGTTGACTGATATTCGCATTACAATGCCGTTTTCTTTCTTTTTTATCAGTTTTTGATTGTACCTTACAATATTCGAAAAGGAGTATTGATGTTTTTTTCGAATCACGATTCAGTAAATCGGATTTAAGAATGGGGCGATATCCAACTATTGACAACCAATATTATTTTTGCTATAATAAAAGTGACCAAACGGTCACTTTTTCATTGTAAGGAGTTAAGAATGGAAAACTCAACTAAAAACAGAATACTCGATGAGGCACTGATAATGTTTGCCGAAAACGGATATATGGGCACAAATCTGCGTGACCTTGCGGCACAGCTTGGTCTAAGCAAATCCGCATTATATAAGCACTACAAGAGCAAAGAGGATATATGGAACTGTCTGCTTGACAGAATGGAAAGCTATTACGCAGAGCATTTCGGATCGGAAGCTAATCTTCCACCACAGCCAAAATCTTGTGAAGAACTGCTTATGCTTACAGTAAATATGCTACGATTTACTGTTAATGACCCGAAAATTATTCTTACAAGAAAG
>JAZQGZ010000003.1:0-9509 GCA_045540255.1 Oscillospiraceae bacterium
ATCGCTCCATGTGCCGTCTTCGAGAACACTGTACTTGATAGTATTGTTTGCGTCTGTGCCGAAGTAGCTGTTTGCGGAGTTGCTTACCCATGCCAGGGCAGGATTGCCGTTTACAAGGCCCATTTCGGGTCTGTAATCGTAATTTGCCTCGTCTGCCACTGTTGCGAAGTCCACAAATCCGCCGCTTGCTGCGTCGTATCTTGCTACTGTGATGTTCAGCTTTTCGGGCTTATCCTCAAACGCTGTGTTTTCTGCATACAGCTCGGACGCCTCCTGGTATGCTACCCAGATGTCGCCGTTAAGCTCGAACAGCTTGTGGTTATTATCCAGTGTGCCGTTTGCGTCCACTGCAGCGGGTGTGCTCCAGTTGGATGTTGCCTTGTCATATACGCTGTACATCAGCACGGTCTGGTTATCTGCTCCTCTTTCAAGGTCAGATGCGAGGTATGTCATAAGCACGATGTCCTCTGTTTCGATGATTGCAGGCATCGAGGACAGGAACGCATCGCTGATGAGTGTCTGTGCTGCGCTCTCATCGTAGGGGAGTGCAAGGAAGATCTGTCCGTATTCTACGGTGGAGGCTACGTCGTCAAGACCGGCTTCGAGGTCAGGGTAGCTGTAATAGGTGGTAGTAGGTGCGAGATACATTGTAGTCGCTTCGGGACGCTGATGGATGTACCACGGTCCGCCCTCTGCAATAGGCCACTTACCTTCAAGTCCGAGCAATACGCCCTTTGCACCCATAGCGCCCTCAAGAGTCACGGTCTTAATGCCAACAGGATTATTCACAACGTCGCTGGTAAGTGCAACCACAACTACTTCAAGACCAAGCTCGCCGTAGACGCCAAGGCCTGCAAAGTCAGCACCAACCAACGCACTGCCTTCAAGACCTGCCTCAAATGTAAGGTCGAGGTTTGCGCTGTCAAAGCAATTGTTTCTGATATCATACGATACGTAGGTATCCGCCTGAATCTTACCCGTAACATCTACAGTAAATGTTACAGGAATCACCCAAACTACAATAGTGGTTCCGAACTCAACGCCTGCTTCAATAGCGACGGAAACGCCTACATTGATCTTTGCAAGACCGTTCTTGTCAAACTCGCCCTCACCGTAACCGCACACAGCGATTTCGGCCTTTGCTTTTCCGACCGCATCTGTCATGTTGAAAAAGCCCTTATTGCCTGTGGGGGAGGTCTTAGCCAAGTGCTTTTTCAGAGAATCAGTCTTTGACCTTCCCGATGCAAAGTTATTGAAAGCACGCTTGAAATCATTGAATTCGGTTTCACTTTCAATAGAAGCTTCTGCGATGTTAACGCCTACACGCACCTTGCTTCCCTCGATATGTACGTTAACTGGACAGCTTATCTCGCTTAAAGTGAGTTCCTTGCCGCCGATGACAGGAATATTTTCAGGGATGGTTATGCCGATATCATCGCCGAGATCGAACTCAAAGGGGAAGAACTCAAACTCCTCCGCCTCTGTCTGAAGCAGTATCCTTGTTTTGGAGGAAGCTCCCGAAGCGTGAGTAACAAGCACATAAAGCTCATTGCTTGCAGGGAGGTCCTGACCCTGGAACTCGAACACGCCCGAGGTATTGGAAGCCGAGCCGTTTATGTAGATAGAACCGCTTCCCGCCATAAGGGAGTATCTCACATCGCTTCTGCCTGTGTCGCAGGTGAGCGTATACTTTGTAAGGTTGTCAGTAGTTACGATCTTGTAGCTGCTGCTGAGCAGATCGTAGGTATTGAATCCGCATTTGAGTATCGCTTTGTTGAGCTTCAGATCAAGGCCTGACGAGGATGTTACAGTTGCGGGATTTCCGTCCTTCTGGGTAATTACTACCTCGCCCGGGTTATCTGTGCTAAGCTCGCCAAGCTCGTAGCCGCTTGAGCCCAAAGCAAGGAACAGCTGATCGTTGCCCGTGCCGATAGTAACATCCGCCCACTGCTTCTCACTGCCCAGGTAAATGACGCTTGCCAGTCCCGTGCAGCCTTTAAATGCGTAATCGCCTATTTCCTCAAGGGTAGAAGGCAGGGTTATGATTGAAAGACTGTTACAGTGATGAAACAGATAATCAGGTATTTTTTTAACACCCTCAGGAATATACAGACCGCTTAATTTTGTACATCCGATAAACAAACCGTTGCTACCAGAATGTGCATGCGTTTCAAGACTAAGGGGATAGTGCACATTAAGCAGGCTGGTACAACCCGTAAAAACGCTTGCGCCTAATGTAGTTATGCTGTCCGCAAGGTCAGCGGTTTGGAGAGATGTACATCTGGCAAATGCATGATACTCTATTTCCGTCAGTCCCTCAGGAAAATTGATCGTAGTAAGTGATTCGCAAAGATCAAATGCAAAATGGCGTATGATCTTAAGAGTAGACGGCAGAACTGCTGTTTCAAGTCCTGATTCCTGAAAAATACCGCTGGGCAATTCTGTTAATCCTTCAGGCAGTGTAACACTTTTAAGCGAAGTGCATTTGTAAAACATACAACCACCAAGTGTAGTCATGCCATCAGGGAACACTACTGTTTCAAGCTTTGGGCACTCTGCAAATACATATCCGCCCACAGCGGACAGTTTTTGGGGAAGTGTTACAGATTCAAGTTTATCACAATATCCGAATGCAAGTCCATCTATTGTTTCCACACTGTCAGGAAGAACTATATTTTTCAGACTGTCGCAGTCATAAAAAGCATCCGCACGTATTGTTGTAAGGGTAGATGGCAATGTTACAGAAATAAGCCCGTCGCAATCATAAAATATACTATAAGGCAACTCCGTCACACCTTCAGGGATGGTTATAGACGTGAGATTTGTGCACCCCATAACAAAGCCATAAATGGACGTCGAGCCTGAATAATATTCTACGCCAAGCGGATAGTTTATGCTTGTAAGGCTTGTGCAATCCAAAAATGCCCGATTTCCCAATGTTGTGATGCTGTCTGCAAGCTTGACCGTTTCGAGGGAAGTACAATTTGCAAATGCTAATTCATCAATTTTTGTCATTCCCTCAGGGAAATTGATAGTTGTTAATGCTTGACAATAATTGAAAGCATTTCTGCCTATTGTATTTAACTTTTGGGGCAGCTTTACATTGGAAAGATTATTACATCCATAAAACGCTGAGTTTCCGATAGTTTCAACATTGTCGGATATAACTACGCTCCGCAGACCGTCGCAATATTGAAAAGCAGATGCGCCTATTGTTGTAAGGGTAGAAGGCAATGTAATAGAAGTAAGCCCGTCGCAATCATAAAAAACACTGTTTGGCAGTTCTGTCACACCCTCAGGGACGGTTATAGACGTGAGATTTGTGCAACCCATAACAAAGCCATAAATAGATGTCGAGCCTGAATAATATTTCACGCCAAGCGGATAGTTTATGCTTGTAAGGTTTGTGCAGTTCAAAAATGCCCGATTTCCCAATGTCGCTATGCTGTCTGCAAGCTTGACTGTTTCAAGCGAAGTACAATTGGCAAATGCTAATTCATCAATTTTTGTCATTCCCTCAGGAAAATTTATTGTTGTTAATGCTTGACAATAATTGAAAGCATTTCTGCCTATTTCTTTCATGGTAGTCGGCAGCGTTACAGATGTTATCACATCATTGTCATAAAACGCTTTATTACCTATCGCCGTCACAGTATACCCATCGATCGCCGACGGCACACTGACAGCCGTGGAATCTCCCAGATATTTTGTGATAGTAGCCGTGCCGTCGCTGTTGACGCTGTACTCGTACAAGCCATCGGGCGAGGTCACCGCCGATGCGCCTAACGATAAACAGCCGATAGTTACCACGGCACATACGGCAACAAATAGCTTTTTTAGTGTCTTCATAATTATTGCATCCTCTCGTGTGTTATTGCATGGAAACAAGTGTCATATTATTATATCACAATAATACATTAAAGTCAATTTTTATTCTACAACTTGCTTCATGCAACTTATGTGTCTTACAAAATCTGTTATACCTATGAGATTTCAAGATCCTGTTATTGCTTTTTATCCTCTTCCACAGGATTCAGATAAAGCTCCTTTGCGTACTCCAGCAACTCCTTGTCGATCTTCCCGAACTCCGCTTCTTCGTCAAGGATCTTAAAGGCAATATTGTTTGGCTTCGGCTTTTTGTAGGGTCTGTCATCAGCAATAAGCGCATCGTAGATATCCATGATCGTGAGTATTCTTGTCATGGTATCCAGCTTTTCGCCGCCTATTCCTTTTGGATATCCCTTGCCGTTCAAAAGCTCGTGATGATCTGCAGCCATCCTGCGAACATCCTTGAATTTTTCGCCGAACTGCATGTGCGAAAGGATCTTATCTGTATACACAACATGGTCCTGCATGATCGTGCGCTCCGCATCGGAAAGCGTGCCCGCCCTGATATGCAGATCGTCACGCTCCTCCGCTGAGAGATAGGATATCTCTTTTCCATCGGGAGCTTTATAAACGCTTTCTTCTATCTCCTTAATAAGCGCCCATTCATCGTCCCTGAGCGGTCTTCCACAATTAAAACCATCCAGATTGCCGAGAAACTCCTGTATCCTCTCAAGACGGCTGTCAGCCTCCGCCTGAGTTATGGTTCCGCTAAGTGCGTCGTTTCTTATGTGCAGGGAGATTATCTCCAGCCTGCTCCGAAGCTCCTTTTCCCTGTCGCCGAGCTTGGTGGGCTTGTCCATTACCTCTAACGGTGTATCCATTTTTCCTACATCGTGGAGCATCGCCGCAAGATAAAGCTGCCTTTTATCGTCCTCAGAAAAGCAAAGCTCCGTCTTTTTTTCGCGGTGGAGCTGATTTATATATTCAAGCATCTCCACGCATCTTTTCGCAACATTCTTGGTATGGCTGGCGTTGTACGGCGTTCTGCCGTCGATAGCCTCCGCCATTGCTTCCGCCATTGAAAACAGCATACCACGTGTTTCGATAAGCTGCTTCTTCTGCATATCGATATATCTGAATAAAAGGGCGGCAAGAAATGCCAGTGTCAGACCGATCGGGACAGCAAGGATATTCACGGATATTGCAGTGATCTTAAAGAATACCACCGCAAAGGCTATATAGCCGAGCACTGCCGCAAAATAGCATATAACCGAGTTCCGCAGCTTCGTATCAAGCGAAAGATACGCAAGTATTCCCACTATAAGCACCGCGGCAATAAACTGAAACACAGGATCGGCGGAATATATTATCCTGTCGTTAAGAATTGCGTTGATTATATTCGCCTGTAGCTCAACGCCGTACATCTCGCTTGAACGATCGATCGGCACACGGTAGGAGTCCATAAGCCCCTCCTCGTATGCGCCGACAAGCACGACCGAGTCTGCAAAATATGACGCAGGAACAGCGCCTTCAAGCACATCAAGCATTGAGATGTTCTCAAATTCGCCCGCATTTCCCGTATACGCGATCTCTATCACAGAGGGCAGGTCGGCTTTTGCGCCCAGCCTTTTTGAGATAGCATAGGCAAAGGAATCGTAGCTTGTATCGTCCTTCTGCGAGGTAAGACAGGTGTATGCCTTACGGACATATCCGTCGTTGTCGTAAATAGCATTTGTGAAGCCGTATTCCGAAACCTCGGCAAGCTTATCGAAAGGCTTTCCGTCTGTCAGGATATGACTTCCGAGCATATATTCTCCGCTGTCGTCACGATAAAGATAGGTATCAAGAGATGCGGTAGAAGCAAGCACGATATTATCATACTCCGAAACGGTATCTACAAGAAGCTGATCGTTATCGCTGTCATTAGTTCCCGAAAAAACCACATCCACACCGATCACGGCAGGGGCTTTTGCAGGGTCTGCATTAAGCACCTCGATAAGCCTTGCGAAGCAGCTCCTGTCCCAGTCGGAATACGGCCCGAGAACAGACAGCGTCTGCTCGTCGATGGCGATTACCTTGATATTGTCGGGGATCACATCAGCGTTCTGATAAATAGCGTCTGCCGTCATGTTCTCAAGGCTTTCGGGAAAGCTGTTGAACGACATCACACCCGATGCTATGCCAAGCAACAGAGATAATGCTATTCTGATGAAGCATTTTATTTTTTCGGATCTTTTTGAGCCGATTATATTATCCATAATGGCCTCCATAGAGAAATTTTCCTGGTCTTATTATATCAGATAGAACCATTTTTCAGGCGAACGAGAAAGTGCCAGATGCTAGAAGCCCGCACTGCGACCAGGCTTTGTGCCTGTCACAGTGCGGAGCGACAACGCAGATGGCACTTTATCGACAGCCTGATACGGGCGGTCTTACCGCCCGTATCATATATAAAAGATCATCGTATGAGAATATGTAAGGAACCGTCAGGATTTTCTATGTATACTATATAGTTGTTTCCTGAACTTAACCACATATCATCAGGGATGTTGTATTTAACGATGCTTCCACTTGCTCTGTTGATGTTCATCTGCTTCTGTATATCCTCATCCTCCGACAGAGCAAAATTATATCTTTCACCACCCAGTGCTGTAGTGCTGAAAGAAACATAGTCGGTCTCTACATTATAACCGTCACCATAAGATGCATACCCAGGTTTCAATGCAAAATAGAGAGAGCCGTTATTTTCGGCCGCCTCAAAATACTCCGAGGCGTTTTCTGCTGTCAGCTCAATTATTTCCTCCACATAGTCGGATTCAAACTCAGCCAGTGGTATCGTAACAAGGCCACCTGTACTGCTGTTATCGGGGTACTCCTCTTCAGGGACAGGTACCAGTACGGGAGCAGGAGTTGTCTGAGGTGCAGGCGCTGGCAAAATCACACCTGAACCCGAATCCGTTACTGCCAGATTCGTTCTGTCTGACAGATTAAGACTGTATGTATAAAATCTCTCTTCCGTAAGCTGTAAATACGATTCGATAAGGGTATCATCAAGAGAAACGTCTTTCTGCGGGCATACCAATATGGAAAGGTACAGTTCATCCGTTACTTCCTTGTAAAACTGGAATGCTTCTCTGACTACACCGTATCCTTTTTCCTTCATGGTCTTGTCTTCTTTGAAGTCACATTTCACGAATTCTACCGTCTGCCTATCTCTGTTTTTAAGCGTCAAATCGTACTGTTCATAACCATTTGAAAATCTTTCGATCCTTTCCTGATCCATCTCGGTCTTTGTCATGACCCACAGATAGATCAAGGTGTTATCCTTGTTGATAAAACCATCGGGATTTGCAGACGATGAACGCACTTGCATGAAGTCAACCAGTTCATTTATGATAACTCCCGAATACTCATTCGTTCCAAGGCGTCTTATGTTGAACGCCGGTGCGGTTCCTGCCTCAAAATTCAGAGGCTCGGTTGAAAAACTAAGTATATAGAACTCATCCTGCGTAAGCTGTATATACGAATTGATATCGGTGGTTTCAAACTGTTCCTTTTTGGCTAATGAAACAGATATCGACAGATACAGATCATCGGTTACTTTCTTGAAATACTCGTATCCCTGTTCGCTGACAGCTACTGCCGATATGGACGGTGAACCGTCCGGCATCGGAAGCGTGTGCGAGCCACCGCTGTAGTTGAATTTCACGACCTCTATCGTATCGCCATCACCGTTTACAAGGGTATGGATCTTATAACCCTTACTTTCCAGATCTGCTTTTTTCTGCTGTGCTTCATCCGCTGTCAAAGCCATATACATAAGGGTCGACTTGTCATTAAGGGAATCGAAACTGGGAAAGGGAACATTATCGGGTCCAATTGGTGTTATAAATCCATTCAGGTGCTTTGCGTGCAGTCCCGAATATGTAGTCAGATCACTGTATCTGATATTGAACGCAACATCTTCCGTGTGTTCAAAAAACAACGGCTCAAGCATGGATTCAGCGGTCTCCGCTGTTTCTGTTGTTTCTGCTGTTTCTGCGGTCGCCTGCTGAGTTTCAACTGTAACTTCCTCGGTCGGTTCTGTGCTTTCCACGGTTTCTTCATTTCGGATGACCGCAGACTCGCCTGCCGTTAGGTCATCGGTCAACACGTCGGAAACGACCGCAACAATACCCTCTGTGACCTTGACAACAGTGGTTTCGGTCTGCGGGTCATAGGACACCTCAAATGTCGTGCCCCTTACAGAAAGAGTCGCATTGGGAGTCTTTACAGAGAAGAAGGATTCCTCCGAAAGCTTGTTTTCAATGGTGAAGAGCGATTTTCCGTAAAGCAGGTCGATAGTGATGTTTCCACTGGTCTCGGTGCCTGTGGAATGAAGCCTGAATGAAGTATCCGCTTCAGCCACGATATGCTTGTCGCTGTCTGCAAGAAGCTCCAAAAGCGACTGGTTTCCTACCTCTACAAGGTCCTCAGAAACAAGCTGGAGTCCCTCGAAAGCGTCCATTTTTTCCTCACGCTGAACTGTGACGGTACCCTCAAAGCTGTTGACCTTGATAAGACGGTACACATCTTCTTTTCCGCCGCCTGTGAAAACTGCGATGACCACTGCCACTACAGCCACTACAGCAACCGAAGCAACTGCAACTGCAGGTATAATAAATTTCTTCATAATCAGCCCTCTTATGGTTTTAATATCCAGTAAATTATAACACAATATATACGAAAAAGCAATAGTATGCAGAGAATAATCAAGAGGCAATCTTGACTCACACCTGTTAAAGATGTGGGCTAATTTATTAAACTAACATACCCCAGCTTTAAGGCTGGGGTATGATGGTTTCTTATTACCAGAAGGCTCAACGCGGGCCAAAGATATCTTCAAAGATCTGCTCAGTGTCGGCGTCGTCGAAGTTGCCTTCATAATTACCTGAATCGTGACGTTCTTTGGACTCTGCGTCAAGGCGGGCGGCTTCTTCGCGTTCGGCTTTCTGCTGAGCATCCCATGCGTCATACTCGGCCTGGGATTTGAAGAAGTGACCAGGCGCAAGCCTGGGGTTTGAGTAGTAGCCGGCGTAATATGAGGGTACCGTTTTGCCTACTAAATTGCACCATACTTTATGCTCAATTATGTCTGTACTATCCGTAGGGAATATCTCGATATAGTCAGGTGTGTAGCCTATAAATCCAAGATAAGGGAATGCCTCCGCGGCGTTCTGGAGAGTGATTTCGGAATATGGAATCTGCGAGGGGTTAGACTGCCCGCCGCGCTCAGCTGCGCTTTCAGCAGTCCACTCAGAAAAACTGTTGGTTACAAATGAGGGGACTACGACGTTGCCAGGAGAACAGTCCTGGGTGTAGGTGCCGTCGGTGTTAACCAGGTCGGTTTCGGCAATATTGTATTTGCCATCCGGTGTCTTGTTAGAGGTGGACTGAGATGCGTTGCCATCGTTGGAGTCAGACGGTTTGTCAGGGTTATCTGCGTCCTGCTCCACCTGCGCTTCCGTTGTTTCCACCACAGCAGAGGTATCGTTGTCCTGCACGGGTGCTTCCGTGGTAACGGGTCTTGCTTCGTCAGTTTCGACGGTCGGTGTATCATCAGAAACGGGCTCCGCAGTTGCAGCAGATGTAGTGGTTGACGCTGTTGTGCTCTGTGATGTGGCTTCTGTCACTGTTGCCGA
>JAZQGZ010000004.1:0-2186 GCA_045540255.1 Oscillospiraceae bacterium
TACCTCCTCAATGAGAATTTCGGTATAACCGCCTTTATCGTAGACCGCTGCCAACTGCAATTCTATGCAATTAAAGCTGTCATCTGCAAGGACACCTGACCTAACAAGTCCGTCAAGTATCATCTTGCCGGAATAATTATCTGGGTCTCGGCGGATCTTGTTTTCAAAGTGATATATCAGCCGCACAGTTGCTTTCGGGAGAGGTTGCAGCGGTTTCGGGCGGCAGAGAAGCTGTATCATCTGCGCCCACCGCTTTTTCTCCTGCTGGTATTCCCACCGAGCGTTACGGCCGATAAATTTGTTGTTGCTCGGCGGGATTTCAGGGAGTTTGTATTTATATATCATCCGTCAGCAAAAGGATAATCTTCATCAGTGCCGCTCAGCGCTTCTGTGACGGGTGTTTCGGGTTCGGTTGGAGCAGTGGTATCCTCTTCGTTGATCGTGCCCTCTATGATGATTTCAGCGCCGTTATCGGTGCTGTTTTCATAGTTTCCGCTGACATTTTCGGAAGTAATAGCCTCGCTCATTTCAATTGACATTACACCATAGTGTGACAGCAAATTTCTAAGCACCGTTTTGATTGCCATTTCGTCGAAATTGCTGCCCCATACACCTGAATTGGGCTTATAGGATTTACTGTATCTTTTTGCATGAGCAATAACCTTTTCTTTGCTCCAATAAAAAGTCTTGGAAAAGCCGTTGATGGTCTCAATGTATGCAAAATATCCGATGATCTTATCCGAAACCCTCTCACCAGACAGATCTATTGCACCCGTAAGCCTGTCAACGCTTTTCAGCTCACCCTCATACACAACATCGGCATTTATGTACTTGTATTCGCCTGTGCGCATAGCAAGCTGTATATAGCCTTTATAGCCAAGCTGAAACTGCGGCTTCGGTATACCGTGATCTTTGAAAGGAATTATGTAAGCAAAACCGAGCTGTTTTTCTACGGGAAGTTTCAGTGCGGCCGCTTTCAGCGCCTCGCCAAGCACCGCCTTAGGCTCGCACTGCTGGAGAAGCTTATCCTCGTTGAACAGATTCATTACCGATGTCACAAAAGCGCCCGAGTTCTCTTTGAGCGTGTTTTTCAAGGTCTGCTGAATAGCAGCACCGTTCAGCAGGGAATTGAGAAGCTGCGAGGGAGTTCTGGGCTTGTTCTCAACAGGCTTTGCCTGCGTTGCTGCGGCGATGATGCCGCTTGTATTGGTTACTGTACTCATAAATTAATCCTTTCTTTCAGAAATTCTGAACACTCTGCTTGTTGTGGTATTGGAATATCTTTCGTAGATATCAGGGTGATCGGCTTTCAGTTTCTTACTATCAACCGTTGTTCTGCTCTGCGGTCTGTATGTGATCTTATAATCGACTGTAAATCCGTCTGTGTTACCATCAAGAGCGAGCTGCAAGCGCTGTTTGAGCTCTTTTTCTTTCAATTCAATTGCTTTCTTCTGTTCCTGAACAGTCATAAGCTCTGCCGCTGTGTCGTTCTGCTCAAACATGGTGATTGCATTGTCTTTCCAATCCTCATGGAGTGCGGATATAGTTCTTGATGCACTCTCGCTGCCATCGGGGTCAGGTCTTACATCGGGAAGAATATGTTCATTCCAGAAGCTTATTTCCGCATCGAGAAGCGCCTTGCAGTCATCCTCATTGCGTTCGATAGTAAACCAGTAGAAGCCCTTGCCCATAACCAATACTGCAAGATACATTCTGTCATAACCCATAACGTTCATGTAATGGCAGCACTGGCAGTAATAATATGCGGGAATCTCACCGCTCTCGAAATCAGACTTTGCAAAAGCTGATGTCGTCTTACATTCCAGACCGGCGTTTTCTCCGATAATATCTCTGTCTACATTCGCACGAATGAAACCATAATCACTGTGTGAATACATAGCGTTATGTCGGCGCACTTTCTTGCCTGTTTTCTCGCAGAAACGCTTTGCAACATAATCCTCAAGATCTCGGCCTATACGCATAGCCTCGTTATCTTCCTGATCCGGAAGCCTTCTCGTTTTATCTGCCCACAGTTCTATTTTTGAACGATAAGGGCTTAATCCGCATACGACAGCGGCATCCGAACCACCGAGACCTCCACGACGGAATTCAAGCCATTCCTCTCGTGAGAGGTCGTTTGTTCTTGTAATAAGATTCATATATCCTCCATGTCTCTGTAATGGTCC
>JAZQGZ010000005.1:0-37808 GCA_045540255.1 Oscillospiraceae bacterium
CGATACAGACGATATCACACTGGAGGTTCCTGCCCCCAACAAGATCATCGTTAAGGGTATCGATAAGCAGAAGGTTGGCCAGATGGCTTCCGAGATCAGAGGTAAGCGTCCCCCCGAGCCTTATAAGGGCAAGGGCATTAAGTATGCCAACGAAGTTATCCGCCGCAAGGAAGGTAAAGCCGGCAAGGGTAAGAAGTAATTCCCAGAATGAAAGGACTGAAAATAAATGGTTAAAATCATCGATAAAAACAAGAGCAGACTTCGCCGTCATAAGCGTGTCCGCGCTAAGATCAATGGTACTGCAGAGTGCCCGCGTCTTAATGTTTTCCGTTCTTCACAGCACATTTACGCTCAGATCATTGACGACGTAAAGGGTGTTACACTCGCTGCTGCTTCCTCTACCGAGAAGGGTTTTGAGGGCTTCGGCGGTAACGTAGAGGCTGCTAAGAAGGTAGGCCTGATGATTGCTGAGAAGGCAAAGGCAGCAGGCATCACCGATGTCGTATTCGACAGAGGCGGCTATGTGTACCACGGCAGAGTTGCTGCTCTGGCCGAGGGCGCTAGAGAAGGCGGACTTAATTTCTAATAAGGAGGGACACAAACTTGGCACTTTTAGATGCAAACAATTATGAGCTTGCCGAAAAGGTAGTTGCTATAAACCGTGTTTCCAAGACCGTTAAGGGTGGACGTGTTATGAAGTTCTCCGCACTGGTTGTTGTCGGCGACGGCAATGGCGTAGTAGGTTTTGGCATGGGTAAATCAAACGAAGTTCCCGACGCTATCCGCAAGGGTATTGAGGACGCAAAGAAGAATCTTCACAAGATCGCTCTCAAGGGAACAACAATTCCTCACGAGGTTACAGGTAAATTCGGTGCTGGCGCAGTTCTGATGCGTCCCGCTCCCGAGGGTACCGGTGTTATCGCAGGCGGCCCCGTTCGTGCAGTCATCGAGATGGCTGGTATCAAGAACATCCGTACAAAGTCCCTGCGTTCCAACAACCCCTGCAACGTTGTTCGTGCAACAATGGAAGGTCTGACCTCCCTCAGAACAGCTGAAGAAGTTGCTGCTCTCAGAGGCAAGACCGTTAAGGAAATCTTATAAGCAGAACGAAAGGAAGTATTACAATGGCTCTTAAAATCACACTTGTACGCTCGCTCAACAGCTGCAAGAAGAATCAGATTGCCACTGCGTATTCCCTCGGTCTGCGCAAGGTAAATTCTGAAACAACTCAGCCCGATAATGCGGCTACAAAAGGTAAGATCAATACTATCGCTCACCTTGTAAAGGTTGAAGAGGTTTGATTAATATTCACACATTAAATTCTTATACCATATTACTAGGGGGTGCAAAGTAATGAAGCTTTACGAATTACAGCCCGCAGCAGGTTCTGTAAAGGACGTTAAGCGTATCGGTCGTGGCCACGGCTCCGGCAGCGGTAAGACAGCCGGCAAGGGTCACAAGGGTCAGAAGGCACGTTCCGGCGGCTCTATCAGACCCGGTTTTGAAGGCGGTCAGATGCCTCTGCAGAGAAGAATGCCTAAGAGAGGCTTCAACAATATCTTCGCTACAGAATATGCAACAGTTAACGTTTCCGCTCTTGAGGAGCGTTTCGAGGCTGGTGCAACAGTTGATGCTGAAGCTCTGAAGGCTTGCGGCCTTATCAAGGACGCAAAGGACGGCATCAAGATCCTCGGCAACGGCGAGCTTACAAAGAGCCTTACAGTCAAGGCTGCTAAGTTCACTGCTGCTGCTCAGGAAAAAATTGAAAAGGCAGGCGGAAAGGCAGAGGTGATCTAATGTTTCAAGTCTTCCGTAATGCGTGGGTTGACACGCAGCTGCGCACAAAGATTTTGTACACACTTTTTATCATCATTCTTTTCCGTTTAGGTTCCAGCATTTTCGTACCTTTCATCGACAGCGCTGCTGTCGGTGAGATGGTTAAGGGTGTTTCCCTTCTCAACTATCTGGATGTTATGACAGGTGGTTCGCTCGGAAAGGGCACACTGCTTGCGATGTCGATCACGCCTTACATCAATGCGTCGATCATCATCCAGCTTCTGACTGTTGCTATCCCTCCTCTGGAGAGACTCTCCAAGGAAGGCGATGTCGGCAGAAAGAAGATCAACATGATAACAAAGTTCACTTCCCTTGGTATTGCGCTGTTCCAGGCGATCGCGTTCTATCTGACGCTTTCCAACAGCGACACCAATGGTGATGGCACAGGTGACCCCGTGCTGAAGTACTGTGCGGCGAATAATTCGGATCAGTTTTCGATCATTCTTTCCGCAATCGTTATCGTTGCTTGCTTCGTTGCGGGTGCTTCGCTTATCATCTGGCTTGGCGACCGCATCAACGAGAAGGGTCTCGGAAACGGTATTTCCATGATCCTGTTTGCAGGTATCATCTCCAACGTTCCCAGCGTAATTGATTATTTTGTTAAGCTCTGTGCTTCCGATATGTCCAACATCATCTGGGTACTGCTTACAATAATTCTCTTCCTTGCGCTGATCTGGTTCGTTATCCTTATGACAAATGCAGAGCGCAGAATTCCCGTTCAGTACGCTAAGCGTGTTGTCGGCAGAAAGATGTACGGCGGTCAGTCCACTCACATCCCGATCAAGGTTGCGATGGCAGGCGTTATGCCCATCATCTTTGCGATGTCCCTGCTCAGCCTTCCCCAGACCATCTGCTATTTCTTCGGTATCACCGGAAACGGCACAACCTTCTGGGATGGCTTTGTAAGATTCTTCAGCCCGAACAGTATTGTATATGCAATCATCTACTTCGTGCTGATCATCGCATTTAACTATTTCTATGTATCCATTCAGTACAATCCCGTTGAGATCGCAAATAACCTGAAGAAGAACAACGGTGCTATCCCCGGTTACAGACCCGGCAAGCCCACTTCCGATTTTATTTACAACTCTCTCAACAAGATCACACTGATCGGTGCGATATTCCTCGGAATCATCGCAGTATTCCCCATCATCCTTTCTCTGTGCGTTCCCGCACTCAACGGTATCAGCCTTGGTGGTACAACACTGCTGATCATTGTAAGCGTTGCGCTTGAGACTGTACGTTCTCTCGAGAGCCAGATGATGATGCGTCATCACAAGGGATTCCTTGAATGATCCTGAAAGACAATTTGTGAATAGGAGAATATTATGAATCTGATTTTTTTAGGTGCCCCCGGTGCGGGTAAAGGTACTCAGGCAGAGGTTGTCTGCAACGAGCTTAACATCCCCGCCATCTCTACCGGCAATATGCTCCGTGAGGCAGTAAAGAACGGCACACCTGCCGGTCTTGCAGCTAAGGAGTGCATGGACAAGGGTGACCTTGTTCCCGATGAGATCGTGATCGGTATCCTCAAGGACAGAATTGCTCAGGACGACGCTAAGAACGGCTTTATCCTCGACGGCTTCCCCAGAACTGTTTCCCAGGCTGAGGCGCTTGAGAAGATGGGCGTTCAGATCGACAAGGTCGTTGAGATCCACGTTGCTGACGAGAAGATCACTTCAAGAATGTCCGGCAGACGTGTTTGCGAGGGCTGCGGTAACTCTTATCACATCGAGTACAAGCCCACAAAGGTTGAAGGCATCTGCGACGCTTGCGGCGCAAAGGTTGTTCAGAGAGTTGACGACAAGCCCGAGACAGTTCTCGGCCGTCTTGCAACTTATCACGAAAAGACAGCTCCCCTCAAGGATTTCTATGCTTCCAAGGGCAAGCTGGTTACAGTTGAAGGTCAGGAAGAGATCGCTGATACTTCCAGACTGACTCTCGCAGCTGTCAAGGGTTAATCACCCGAAAGGCGTGGTAAGATGATCCAGATCAAAAATCCAACTGAACTGAAAATGATGCTTAAGGCAGGCGAACTTGCTGCGCAGGCTCTCGAGCTTGCAGGCAAGAATGCCGTGCCAGGCATTTCCACATGGGAGCTTGACAGGATCGTAGCCGATTACATCAAGTCCCACGGCGGAAGCTGCCCCTGTAAGGGTTACGGCGGCTTTCCCGCAAATAACTGCTTTTCGGTAAACGAGGAGCTTATCCACGGAATCGCTTCCAAGAATAAGATCCTTAAAGAGGGCGACATAATCTCCTGCGATATCGTTGCGGAGCTTAACGGCTTCATGGGCGATAACACCAAGACTTTCAAGATCGGAAAGGTCTCTGACGAGGCTGAAAGACTTATGAAAGCAACTGAAGAGGCTCTTTATAAGGGCATCGAGCAGGCGGTGGCAGGTAACAGGGTCGGAGATATCTCCAATGCTATCCAGCAGCACGTTGAGTCCTACGGATATGCGGTAGTTCGCAAGTTCATAGGTCACGGCGTCGGCAGGGATATGCATGAGGATCCTGAGGTTCCGAATTTCGGAAAGCCCGGCAGAGGTCCCAGACTTACACCCGGTATGACTATCGCAATAGAGCCGATGGTCAACACCAACTTCCCCGAGGTGAACATCCTTGGAGATAAGTGGACGGTCGTAACTACTGACGGAAGCCTCAGCTGTCATTTCGAGCACACCGTAGCCATCACGAATGGTGAGGCGCTCATCCTGACATTACCGGAGCACTGATATGGAATTTGTTTCAGGCATGGTTGTTATAAGCTCCGCGGGGCACGATTGCGGACAGTGGTTCGCAGTGACAGGAGCTGACGGGCGATATGTTTATATCGCTGATGGTAAAGAGCGAAAGCTCGCTTCCCCGAAACGCAAAAACCCAAAACACATCTGTAAGACCGGATTGACGGTGGATGTCACCGCCATGACGGATAAAGGGCTTCGCCGCGCATTGAATGCGTTGTGCAAGCAAAGCATCGCCGAGGAGAGTGAAAAGCTTGTCTAAAGAAGATGTATTGGAAGTTGAAGGCGTAATTCTTGAGGCTCTTCCGAACGCACAGTTCAAGGTTGAGCTTTCAAACGGTCATAAGATTTTGGCTCACATCAGCGGCAAGCTGAGAATGAACTTCATTCGAATCCTGCCCGGTGACAAAGTGACCGTTGAAATGTCGCCCTACGACCTCACTAAAGGCAGAATCACATGGCGTGCCAAGTGATTGCGGCAAAGTAAACAAACCTATAAGGAGGGTTATTTAAATGAAAGTAAGACCTTCAGTAAAGCCCATTTGCGATAAGTGCAAGGTTATCAAGCGCAAGGGCAAAGTTATGGTTATTTGTGTTGAACCTAAACACAAGCAGAGACAGGGCTAATTCCCTGACCCCAATTTAAGAGGAGGAAAAACTATGGCAAGAATTGCTGGTGTAGACCTGCCCAAGGAAAAGCGTGTAGAGATAGGCCTGACCTATGTTTACGGCATCGGCAGAAAGTCTGCAAATGATATTCTGGCTAAGGCCGGCGTAAATCCCGATACACGCGTTAAGGACCTCACTGACGACGAAGAGAACAGAATTCGTGAGGTTATCGACCACGGCTACCTCGTAGAGGGCGACCTCAGAAGAACTGTTGCTCTCAACATCAAGCGCCTGGTTGAAATCAACTGCTATCGCGGAACACGTCATCGCAAGGGTCTTCCCTGCCGTGGTCAGCGTACAAAGACCAACGCAAGAACTCGCAAGGGTCCCAAGAAGACTATTGCTAACAAGAAGAAGTAATCACACGAGAAAGGTGGTATTTTAATGGCAACTAAGGGCAAGCAGGTTATCCGCAGACGCCGCGAGCGCAAGAACATCGAAAACGGCGCTGCTCATATCCAGTCCACATTTAATAACACAATCGTGACCATCACAGACCTTCAGGGCAACGCCCTCTCCTGGGCAAGCGCAGGCGGACTCGGCTTCAGAGGCTCCAGAAAGTCCACTCCCTTCGCAGCTCAGACTGCAGCTGACGTTGCTGCAAAGGCAGCTATGGAACACGGTCTCAAGACTGTTGAAGTATTCGTAAAGGGCCCCGGCGCTGGTCGTGAGGCTGCTATCAGAGCACTTCAGGCAGCTGGTCTTGAGGTTAAGCTCATCAAGGACGTTACACCCATCCCCCACAACGGATGCCGTCCCCCCAAGAGAAGACGTGTATAACAGATCTGAATCCGAGCTATTCGTTTACTCGGCGTCGGCAGCTTGAGTGCCGATATTACTATTAAATAACGGAGGAAATTTACAATGGCAGTTAATCGTGATCCGATTTTAAAGAGATGCAGAGCGCTGGACCTCAGCCCCGCAGTTCTCGGTTATGACAAGAAGTCCAACAGAAACCCCGGTGGTAACAGAAGAAAGAAGGAGTCCGAGTACGGCATGCAGCTGAAGGAAAAGCAGAAGCTGAAGTTCGTATACGGCGTTTCTGAGAAGCAGTTCTACCACTACTATGAGCTGGCTACAAAGATGGAAGGCATCGCCGGTGAGAACCTCATCAAGCTGCTTGAGTCCCGTCTTGACAACGTAGCTTTCAGAATGGGTCTTGCATGCACTCGTCGTGAGGCCAGACAGCTGGTTTCCCACGGTCATTTCTGTGTGAACGGTAAGAGAGTTGACATTCCTTCCTACAGAATCAAGGTTGGCGACGTTATCTCCCTTAAGGAAACAAGCAAGAAGAGCAAGAAGTTTGAGCAGGTTGCTGAAGTTGCAGGCGGCAGAATCACTCCCCTGTGGCTGGAAGTTAACAAGGAAGCTTGCACAGCTAAGGTACTCCGTGCATTCCAGCGTGAGGAACTCGATTTCGAGATCGCTGAGCACTTAATTATCGAGTTGTATTCTAAATAATAGCCACTCGGCATACAGATGTTTAGTGCAGTTATTTTTAATTCATGATCTGCTCCCGCTGTTTAAATTTCGCGGACTGTGCCAATACTTAAATGTAAAGGCACAGGCAGAGTGTGATTTAAAATTAACAGCGAATACGACAATAAGCACAGGATAATTAACAGACGAGAACTTGTGGAGGGTTACCAAATGCTTGAAAAAATCGAAAAGCTCAATATTGAGACCTCGAAATTAAGGTCTGACGGAACTTATGGAATGTTCGTTTTGGAGCCGCTCCAGAGCGGATACGGAAACACCTTGGGCAACAGCCTGAGAAGGGTTTTACTCTCCTCATTACCGGGTGTTGCTGCTACATCCGTTAAGATCGACGGTGTTCAGCACGAATTTTCGACTATTCCCGGAGTTAAAGAAGATGTTACAGAGATAATCCTCAACATCAAGGGACTCAGAGCCAAGATGTACGGCGAGGCTCCCAAGACTATCTATATCGAAGCTGAGGGCGAAGGCGAAGTTACCGCCGGCGATATCAAGACCGACAGCGAGGTTGAGATCCTCGATCCCGGTATGCACATCGCTACTCTCAGTGCAGGCGCAAAGCTGTACATGGACATTACACTTGACCGCGGCAGAGGCTATGTTTCTGCTGAGCAGAACAAGGAGTATCTCCAGCCTGTTATCGGTGTTATTCCGATCGACAGTATCTATACTCCCGTTCTCAAGTGCAATTACACAGTAGAGAACACCCGTGTTGGTCAGAGAACCGATTATGAGAAGCTCATTATCGAGATCTGGACAGACGGCACTATTTCCGCTAAGGAAGCTGTTTCCTACGCAGCAAAGATCCTCATTGAAAGACTGAAGCTGTTCGCTGAGCTCTCCGATGATTCGGAGCAGCCCGAGCTGATGGTAGAGAAGGAAGAGAACCGCAAGGACAAGCTGCTTGAGATGACTATCGAAGAGCTCGAGCTGTCCGTTCGTTCTTTCAACTGCCTGAAGAGAGCAGGTATCAACACCGTTGACGACCTCATCAACAAGTCCCCCGAGGACATGATGAAGGTTAGAAACCTCGGTAAGAAGTCCTTTGACGAGGTCAAGGCTAAGCTCAACTCCCTTGGATTTGACTTAACACCATCTGAAGATAACAACTAATAGTTGGCAATAAAACCGAATTCCTATTGAAAGGAGAATAAAAATGCCAGGTACAAGAAAGCTGGGCAGACCCAGCGACCACAGAAAAGCAATGCTCAGAGCCATGGTTACATTCCTGCTGGAGAACGGCAAGATCGAGACTACCGTTACACGTGCGAAGGAAGTTCGTGCGGAGGCAGAGAAGATGATCACACTCGGCAAGGCTAACACCCTGCATACAAAGCGCCAGGTTCTTTCCTATGTTACAAAGGAAGATGTAGCTAAGAAGGTATTCGACGAGATCGCTCCTAAGTACGCAGACAAGAACGGCGGTTACACAAGAATCTACAAGATCGGTCCTCGCCGCGGCGACGCTGCTGAGATGGCTATCATTGAGCTTGTTTAATTTCAGTAATAAGAGATCCCTCCGAGTTTTCGGAGGGATTTTTGTTATATTAAATAGCTTTGTAGCGTTGAAGGCTGACCTGTTATTTGATTTCAAAATAAAAATAAAGAGATCTGTCAGCCAGAAATGTAACCATACGATAATCGCCGGGAACAATTTCGACAGCCACGGTTTTATTGAGATCTTTTTTACAGCCGGTTTCGACACAGCCGTCATCGTTGACGGCCATACAAAATAGCCATCCTGATTCGTCCTCCGAACCATCGCCATAATAAGGGAGCGTTACCCATTCGGTGTCGTTGTAGAACTCGACATTAGATCGGTTATAGATCCAGAATCCCGTGTTTTTATTGGTGTTTTTGATAGAATATTCTACTACGGCATTGTCGGCAGTATATGTATTGACATCGGAAAAAGCAACAATGTTTGAATAATCGGTTTCTTCATAAATTTCTATGTCTGTGAAATGAGGATGTTCAATACTCATGAAACCGGGATGCTGAGGGATATATGATGCGATTTCGTTCGAAGCCGAATCTTTATCCGTTACAGAGCTTTCTGCGTCAACGCATCCCGAAAAAGAAAGTAGGAGCGTTGAAAGAATAAGCAGACAAGCGAACTTTTTCATAAAATATCACCTCCTTTCATTGTAATAAATTATAATTAATAGAAGTATAACACAAATAAACAGTTATGACAACTATTTTATATTTTCTTGACAAAATCTTTACAGCATGATATACTTAATCAAAAGTTGAGGATCGATAGCAAGACCAACAAATTGAATAAGCGTGGAGGAAAACTTGAAGACAATCAGCCTCCCCGACGGACGGGAGATAAAATACGAGCTGATCCGCAAGCGTGTAAAAAACATCAATATGCGGATAAAGCCTGACGGTACAGTGAGCGTTTCAGCAAGCACCCGTGTGGCGGTGAAATACATCGAGCAGGTGCTTACCGAGCGTGCCGATTACATATTTGAAGCCGCAAAGCGTTTGCAGGAGCGTGAACAGCGCAGTGAGATCAACTCAGATAAAATGCGGTGGCTTGGCAAGGAATATCATGTGAGAGTGATACGGAATTTCAGCGAAAGAGTCGCTCTCGAAGAAAATGAGCTTCGGGTGTTTACCACTCATCCCGACGAGGCACAGGCGATGCTTGTGAAATGGACGGAGGAACGTTTCACCGAACTGATAAGGGAGCTAAATTCCGAGGTGCGCTCCGACTTACAGAGCGCAGGTCTTACACCGCCGCCTACGAGGATATCCATAAAGGATATGAAGAGTCGCTGGGGGAGCTGCTCCTATACAAGAGGGCATATCTCGATAAACAGCCGACTTAAGGCATATCCGAGAGAAACGGTGCTGTCTGTATTGTGGCACGAATATGCTCACTACTGGCACCACGACCACTCGGAAAGGTTCTACGCGTTTTTGCAGCAGCATTTCCCCGAGTACCGAAAATGGAATAACTTATTAAAATGAGCGCATATTAAGTATGCGCTTTTAATTTTGCGAAAAAAATTATTAAAATTGCTTGACAAATTAATAATTGTGTGATACCATTATTAACAGAAAGGAAGTGACTTGTTTGCAGAAGAATATATACAGCCTTGTCCTTTCAGACAGTGTTGTGGAGGCTGTGGATGATCTGGCACGTGCAGCAGGGTTGAGCCGTTCTGCTATGATAAATCAGATACTTGCAGAGAGGGTGGCGTACACCACTCCCGAGATGCGTCTTAAAGAGGTGCTGGCAGCAGTGCAGCGTTCCATGAACGAGGGGTTCTATTTTCTGGAACAGCCTACAGCGGCTACATTGTCGTGTCGTACTGCGCTGAAATACCGTTACAAGCCCACTGTAAGATACTCGGTGGAGATTTTCTCACGAGGCGGCAAAAAAGCAGGAGAGCTTAAGGTGTCGTTCCGCACACAGAATGTGCAGCTTATCAACGATCTTACAGGATTTTTCCGATGCTGGGCGGGACTGGAACAGAAGTACATCGCTTCAAAGGTATCGCAGGATATATTGTATACGATAGAGAGCGGCAGATTTACAAGGACGCTGAATATGCCAACGGAGAATATTTCGGACGAGCTTCTCGGCAGTGCCGTGGCGGATTATATGGCGATGTTTGATGGGGCTATGAAGCAGTATTTCACCTATCTCCCCGATACGGTGACGGCTTCGGCGGCAGCCGAGCGCAGCTATACTGCGGATATCACAAGGCAGAGAGTAATAATATGACATCCGTATAATAAAGGAGGAATTGAAATGAATCCGAACAAATTTACACAAAAATCCCTTGAGGCGATACAGTCTGCGCAGGATCTTTCTGTGAGCTATCAGAATAACTGCGTAGAGCAGGAGCATCTGCTTTATTCGCTGCTTTCGCAGGAGAATGGACTTGTGCCTCAGATACTCACCAGAATGAACATCGATGCTGCTGCAGTTGAGCAGGCGGCACTGAAATTTGTGGAGGGGCTGTCCCGTGTCTCGGGCAGTGGACGAGAGGCAGGAAAGATCTTTGTTTCCCCGGACCTTGACAAGGTGCTGACCGAGGCTGAGTCGCAGGCAGACCGCATGAAGGACGAGTATGTTTCGGTGGAGCATCTTTTCATCGCACTTGTTGAGAAAGCGGGAAGCGGTGTAAAGGGCATCTGCAAGAGCTTCGGCATTGAAAAGGACAAGCTGCTCAAGGCACTTTCCGAGATACGTGGCAGTGCAAGGGTGACCTCGCAGAATCCCGAGGATACTTATGATGTACTGAAAAAGTACGGACAGGATCTTGTGGAGCTTGCAAGGCAGAACAAGCTTGATCCTGTTATCGGGCGTGACAGCGAGATAAGAAACGTTATCCGTATCCTCTCACGTAAGAGCAAGAACAATCCTTGCCTTATCGGTGAGCCGGGTGTAGGTAAGACCGCTATTGCAGAAGGTCTTGCACTGAGAATAGTACGTGGCGATGTTCCTGCAAACCTTAAGGACAGAAAGCTTTTCTCGCTGGATATGGGTAGCCTTATCGCGGGTGCAAAGTATCGTGGAGAGTTTGAGGAGCGTCTTAAGGCCGTTCTTCAGGAGGTAAAAAAGAGTGAGGGCAAGATACTGCTGTTTATCGATGAGCTGCATCTGATCGTCGGCGCAGGCAAGACAGATGGTGCCATGGATGCAGGCAATATCCTGAAGCCCATGCTTGCAAGAGGCGAGCTTCACTGTATCGGTGCGACCACTCTTGACGAGTATGCAAAATATATTGAAAAGGATCCCGCTCTTGAAAGACGTTTCCAGACCGTTCTTGTTGACGAGCCTACGGTCGAGGACACTATCTCCATCCTCAGGGGACTCAAGGAACGCTACGAGGTATTCCACGGCGTAAAGATCCACGACAATGCGATAATCGCAGCAGCGACCCTCTCGAACCGATATATTACTGATCGCTTCCTGCCCGATAAGGCGATAGATCTTATCGACGAGGCGTGTGCGATGATACGCACTGAGATGGACAGTATGCCGACAGAGCTTGATGAGATACGCCGCAGTATAATGCAGCATGAGATCGAAGAGGCTGCGCTCAAAAAGGAGACTGACAAGCTTTCTCAGGAGCATCTTGCGGATATCCAGAAGGAGCTTGCCGAGATGCGTGAGAAGTTCTCTGCTATGAAGGCAAAGTGGGAGAACGAAAAGGCTGCCATCACCAAGGTGCAGGAGCTGCGCAAGGAGATAGAGCAGACCAATGCGGACATAGAAAAAGCAAAGCGTGAATACAACCTGAACAAGGCTGCCGAGCTGCAGTACGGTACTCTCCCCACATTACAGGCAGAGCTTGCAAAGGAAGAGGAGCTTGCGGAGCAGGCAAAGGCAAATTCGCTGCTGCGTGACAAGGTCTCCGACGAGGAGATCGCACGTATCGTTGGCAGATGGACGGGCATCCCTGTGCAGAAGCTTGTTGAGGGAGAGAGGCAGAAGATACTCGGACTTGCGGATACGCTGCATAAGCGTGTCATCGGACAGAATGAGGCTGTTGACAGAGTCACTGAGGCCATCATGCGTTCCCGTGCAGGTATAAACGATCCCAGGAAGCCGCTCGGCTCGTTCCTGTTCCTCGGTCCTACGGGCGTAGGTAAGACCGAGCTTGCCAAGGCGCTTGCCGAAGCACTGTTTGACGATGAACACAACATCGTTCGCCTTGATATGAGTGAATACATGGAGAAGCACTGCGTTTCCCGTCTTATTGGTGCGCCTCCCGGATACATCGGTTACGAGGAGGGCGGACAGCTTACCGAAGCGGTGCGCAGAAAGCCCTATTCCGTGGTTCTTTTTGACGAGGTGGAGAAAGCCCATCCCGATGTGTTCAATGTGCTTTTACAGGTGCTTGATGATGGCCACGTTACCGACAGCCAGGGCAGAGTTGTGGATTTCAAGAACACTATCATCATCCTGACATCAAACCTCGGTTCGCAGTTCATTCTTGAGGGCATAAACGAGAACGGCGAGATATCCGGGGAAGCACGTGAGAATGTCGAGAGTCTGCTTAAACGCTCATTCCGTCCCGAGTTCCTCAACCGTCTTGATGAAACTGTATTCTACAAGCCGCTGACTAAGGACGAGATATTCGGTATCATTGATCTTCAGGCGGCATCGCTTAAAAAGCGGCTCAAGGAAAAGCAACTTGATCTTGTTATCTCTGACGAGGCAAAGCAGTTCATAGTAGAGTCAAGCTACGATCCGATCTATGGTGCAAGACCGCTCAAGAGATATATGCAGCGTCACCTTGAAACTCTTATCGCAAAGGAGATCCTTGCTGATAAGGTACATCAGGGGGATACAATAAATATCGGAGTAATGGACGAAATGCTTTGCGTGCAATAACACACAGACGATATTAAAAAATAAAGACCGCTTTCGGATACAGTGCTGAAAGCGGTCTTTTTGTTATTTGAGGTCATTATTTGGCACGCAGGATATCCTCAAAGCTGCTCACTGGCATGGGCTTATAATAGTAATAGCCCTGGATCATATCGCAGCCAAGCTCACGCAGGAAGCTTACCTGCTCGTCAGTTTCAACGCCCTCTGATACGGTAGAGAAATTAAGGTTTTTGGCAAGGTCCACGATAGAGGTGATGACCTTTTTATTCTTCTCGGTAAGGGCATTCCTCAGGAAGAATCCGCCGTCGATCTTAAGCGTATCAAATGGCAGCAGCGTAATGAGGTTGAGAGAAGAATAGCCCGAGCCGAAGTCGTCTATTGAGATGCGGAAGCCTGCATCCTTAAGCTGAGTCATAGCATCCAGCAGCTTGTTCATGTTTTCCGTCAGCATACTTTCGGTTATCTCAAGCTCTATCTTGTCACGAGGTACGCCGAGGTTATCCACAAGGGCACATATCTTGGACGGGAAGGTTTCATCTCGCATGTGGTGTCGGGATACATTGAGCGAAATGAGCGGCACATCTATTCCGTCGCGCATCCAGCGTTTTATATCCGCGATAGCGCGGCGGTAGATCGCGAAGTCCATATCTGCGATGAAGCCGTTTTGTTCAAACAGCGGTACGAATTTTCCGGGAGATATCATCTCGCCGTTGGGTCTTATCCAGCGCACCAGTGCCTCTGCACCCTTGACCTCTCCCGTAATAGTGTTGACCTTGGGCTGATAGAACACCTTGAACTCGTCGTTTTCGAGAGCCTCCAGCATGTGGGCTTCGATATACTGCCTTGTCTGCAGCTCCTCGCGCAGGGCGTTGTCGTAAAAGGCGATCATATTGTTGGTGTAATATGCCTTATCCTTGATAGTCTTTTGTGCGATTATCGCTCTGTCAAGCGAAGACATTATACCTGCACTTTCACCGCTCTGCTCGTATACGCCTGCTATCAGGAATATCTGCATTCCGCACTTTTCAAGCACCTGGCTCTGGGCACTCTGAAGCATCTGCTTCAGACGTGTCAGAAGCTCGTCAGGGTTGGTGTTGCGGTACAGTGCGATAAATCTGGCACCTTCGGAGCGGCAAAGAAGCTCGCCCTCACCCAGTGTGGAAGAGAGTATATCTGCCACCGCGATAAGTACGGAGTTTCCGAATTCATAGCCTTTTGTTTCATTCAGGCGACGGAAGTTTGCTATATTTATTACAGTGATAAATCCGCAGTCGGGATTCTGCGCAGCGATGCGCATAGCATCCACAGCGAACTTGTCAAAGCCCATTACACCTGTCAGTGTGTCGCGGGTCTGCACCTTGCTGATACAGTTGGTGATATCGGTGGTGCTTACAGCGTAACGCTGCTTGCCATCTCTTGTTTCAAACGGGGAGGCGGCTATATCTACCCAGCGGTTGGCATTTTGGAAATAATGCGCACAGGAGGCATTGAGCTGACCTGTTTTGAGCTGATGGGTGGGACAATCCTCGCAGGGGCTTTCAAGGCCACGTATCCTGCGGTAGCAGATATCGCCATGCTTCAATCCAAAGGTGTGTTCTGCATTATTTCCCACATAATCAACTTCATAAGAGGCGGGATCGATAGTAAAGCCCTCGATACTGAGATTATTTATCACAGCATCCGTGAAATCCATTCGCTTATCGAATTTTTGTTTTTCATAGCGGTCTGTAAACAGACGATTCAGCGTACACACCAGCATATCGATAATGATGATATCCGATTCCTGCCATGTTACCATGCTGTCCGATACAAAGGCTATGTAACCTGCCACCAGATCAGAAGCGAATATCGGGCAGAACACTGCACATACAGCTCCGTTAACGAATTCGAGGCCGTACTTTCCGATATTACCAAGTTCTGTTGTTGCGATGATCCGTTTCTGCTTTGTAAGCAGTTCAGACAACTTTGCCTGATCACATACAGGCCTTATCGCAGGAAGTGTGGGATCGTATTTCTGCTTGCCATCGACACTCCAGGGCATATACATTTCCGGGTGTCCGTTTTCCAGGAACCTGCAGAAATACACCTGACTTGCACCTGTATATTTGCCGGTTTCGCGCATGGTATTTACCAATGCTTCATGGCAGTTCTGTTCATCCAGCAACGCAGAATTTATCAGATGATATATGTTTTCTGCTCCTGTTGCACCTTTGACATTATCGTATTTTGTAGCATCGCTGTCGTTTACGAACCTCATCGAAGCCATTGTTGAGCTGTAATGCATATATCCGTTGCCGCCCTTGGATCTGGCGACGTTTAATGCGGTACAGGCTTCTTTGAATATAACATCGTAGGTTTTTCCTGATCTGAATATAGAAATTCCGACACTGACAGAAGCGGTATGACCTGTAGTGCTGTCACTCAATCCGAGATCATGAAATCTGTAGATAAGACGTGATGCTATAGCATTAAGGGTCGGTATATCGCTGAATTTGATATAGAACACAAATTTTTCGTTATCGGAAAAGGAATACGCACTGCCTTGTTCTACAGCACTCTGTGCTTCAAGCACCTTTGCGACCGACAGGCGCAAATTATCTGTATCACATTCCGCAGAGGCGCAAAGCTTTTCGTAATTATCAAGACCCACTACCATCAGCGCCGAGTTTTTGAAACCTTTTTCCTGAGAGCGCTGCTCAGCCAGCTCCACAAAAGCATCATAAATAAGTGCGCCCGTTATAGGATCGTGGCGGTCATCGCTGGTGATATCTGTGCCGCCCTTTTCTTCGGTGACATCAAGTGTTCTGCCGATAACACGCAGGGGATTTCCGTTGTCGTCAAATACAGTCTTGCCCTCATATCTGAACCACACGATATCGCTGTAGTCGTTGATAACGCGGACATCAAAACGAATTTCCGCATCGCCGCGCTCCATGGCATCACACATTTTGTGGAACACAGGAATATCATCGGAATATACCGAGCCCCAGCTTATTATAGTATCTCTGAAATTACGGATGGGATCCAGATTGGATTCGTAAATGCCGCTGAGTTTTTTGTACTGATAGCAGATATCGTCCGCTATATCGTACTCCCACAAGGCAAAGCTGCTGTACTCGGAAGATATCCTTACTTTCAGGTTTTCCGCACGCACTGCAAGTTTCAGGGAGTTCACCTCTCGCTTTGCGTCGAGTAGCTGCTGTTCAAGCTCTTTAATTCTGTTTTCGTTATCGGTACCCATTCCGTATCACCTCCTGAAAGGATAATTAAGTACAATGTATATTGATATATGTATATTATAGCTTGTGCTGAAGAGGATGTCAAGCGGTTGAATAAATTTGTGCAAAAAGCACATAAGGCTCTTGTGGCATTGTCACAAAATAGCGTTAATAAACTTGTGCTGTTCAACGAGATAGTTGCATAAAAATTCCATCAGACTCGTTCAAGCAGGTGGTGCGCCGCCGCATCAAGGGCTTGCTCAAGATATACAGGCTCGCCTGTCATCCTGTGATCACTGCCTTTTATCAGCAGGCTCTTTATTGCAGGATTGCAGTCAAGGAATGTTTCGGTATCCTTAAGCGAAACAAGTTCATCATTTTCGGCGTATATAGTCATTATCCTGCCGTCGTTCCATTCTTTGCAGCTTCTCAGGCAGGAAAGATTACAAAGCTCGTTATAGAAACGATATGGTATTACATAATCCCTTGACATTCTGATAAAAAATCCGTTTTTCTCCGCTTTTTGCATAGTGAATTCCGGATCGCACATTTTTGATATTGTAATTAGTGTGTCTGACATATTTACTGCGGGGACCCTTAACACTATCTTTCGGTAAGGATCGCTACTATGGGCAATACGGTATAGCATACACAATCCTCCGAAACTGGTAGCGAAGGTGCAGATGTCGCCACTGAAATGATCATGGATATATTGTTCGATGAGTACTATTTCGGAGATACAGCGATCTATAGCCAGGGCCTCGGCTTTTTCGGTGCGTTCGCCGTGGGCGGGCAGATCGTAGGTCAGGACGTTCAATCCCTTTCCGCATACACGCTCCGCCAGTGCTGATATTGCACCGCTCTCCTTACTGCCACCGAAACCGTGAACAGCAAGCACTGTTCCGCAGGCGTTTTCTGCTATATAAAGCTTTGCGGGTATTCCGTTTATATTCAGATATTCTGTTGTCATTTTATCTCCTTGTCAGTTAAATTACGGCGGGAGCGTATTGCTCCCGCCGTAGTCGTTGTTATCAGCAAGCGGATCCGTCATTTGCTTGCTGCTGTGTATCCTTCGCCCACAGTTCTTCGAATGAGGCTATGGTCATGGGCTTTGCAAAATAATATCCCTGCACCATAGCACAGTTGATCTCTGAAAGGAAATCTACCTGTTCCTTTGTTTCAACGCCCTCGGAGATGACCTCCATATTGAGGTTTGCGGCGAGATCGACAACTGTGGAGATAACCGCTCTGCCTTTTTCTGAGTTTACCGTGCCGTTAAAGAATTCACGGTCTATCTTTACCACATCAACGGGGATATCCTTGAGCATATTGAGAGAGGAGTATCCACTTCCGAAGTCATCCAGCGACAGCTTGAAGCCGATATCATGAAGCTTCTGCATGATCGTCAGCAGTTTTTCGGCGTTTTCCATGAATACGCTTTCCGTAAGCTCAAGCTCGATGTATTCATAAGGTATCTCGTATTTGTCGACTATCTCACGCAGACGCCAGATATAGTCATCGTAGTTAAGGTGAAGTCTTGATTGGTTTACCGAGACAACCACGGGGGTCTTGCCCTGGTCTATCCAGCGACGCATCGCACGGCATACTTCCTCAAGGATGAAGAAATCCAGCTCTATGACAAAGCCGTTCTTTTCGCTTATCGGTATAAACTCGTTCGGGAATACAAATCCGAATTCCTTGCTGTTCCAGCGGATAAGGGCCTCCGCGCCTTCGATATGGCGGGATTTGAGACCATATTTAGGCTGGAGATAACACTCAAATTCTCTGTGTTCCAGTGCAGCAGGCATTATATTTTCATAGTCTTTTTCACGCAGCGCCTTGTCGCGGATAGAGCCGTCATAGAACGCGATGGATGAGTAATGCAATCCCTTCAGTGTCCTTTTGGCGATGGTGCATCGGTCGAGGGCGGCATTCATGTCGATATCTCTGCCGCTGTCGCGGCACTGGCCAAGACGGCACACACCTGCGCTGAATGCAACGGGATATTTTACGAACAGGCTGTTGCGGTGATCGAACTCGTCAAATATGGTGTTAAGTCGGGATGAAAGCTCCTGATCCTGCGCATTCTTTATCACGCAGGCGAAGTTGTCGTCGGATATTCTTGCAAACACCTCATCCGGTTCCATATTGTCGGATATAGTCTTATACAAACGCTCAAGCAGTCTGTCGCCCTCTTCGTAGCCCAGGCGGTCGTTTACGAACTTGAACTTCTGGATGTCGAACAATGCCAGTGCCCACTTGTCTGCGGAGGTCTTTTTGATCAGCTTCTGGGAATCCTCGATGAATTTGCTTCTGTTTCTGCCTCCTGTAAGGGGATCTATCTCGTTGGCGCGCTTGCTCTTAAGTTTCACCAGTGCCATGAAGATCAGGGCTCCTATAGCTATAAGGGCCAGTATTATCGCAGCGGCATACATGACTTCCACACGCACTGTGTTTTCGGAGTGATCCTCGCTTGCTGCCAACGATTTGATGTAATACTCTACGATGGCATCGGTCTTTCCCATGGCGGTTATAGCTTTTCCTATTGCGCTTGTAAGCTCAGCAGGGGCGTTTTCGGCGTAAGCGAAGCATTCTCTGTGAAAATCGCTGCAGGCCCGAACGATCTCCAGGTCGCTGTATCCGTTGTTCAGCAGATATATGACTTCAAAAATGTCAGCACATACACAATCCGCCTCATCGCGCAGCACGGCGTTAAGGCAGGCTTCTACGCTTTCGTAGGGTAGGAGTGTCGCGTTGGTGAATGTGTTCACCGCATAGCCTGAAATGTCATCTCCGCTGTAAGGGATGGCTATCTTCATGCTGCTGCCGAGAACGGTGTCGGGCTTTGCCGCGATTACTATCGGGACATCATCGTATGAAGTTGAGATGCGGAAGTTGCCGAAAGGCTCCATACTTACCGTATTGACTCCTCCGCATATTGCCTGTACCTCTCCGTTTTCAAGCAGTTTTACACACTCTCCTAGGGTATCGCAGGTGCGCAGACGTATTTCAAATCCCGAGTATTCTTCAATCTTGTCGATAACGGTCTGGGTGTAACCTGTGAGTTTTTCTCCGTTGAAGGTTTCTATCGAATTGGAGCTGAGGTTATATGCGACCTCTACGACAGGATTCTTTTCAATGTAGGCTTTTTCCTCCTTGCTGTAAGCAAAGCGGGGCGGGTTGTATTTTTCTATGTTGTTTTTATAGGTGGTATAGGCAAAGGCACTGTTGGACATGTGTATGCTGTTCATAGCAACATCAAGCTGGTTGGCAAGAAGTGAATCCTTGCCAGACACAAGGAAATAACAGTCCTTTGTATCGTACTGGTATACGATATGTTCGCCCTCCCACGGACGGAAAGCCTCTTTTATCACAGCGTCGATCTTGCCTGAGTCGAAATCCATCTGCATCTGCGCTTCAGTGCTGTATTCCACGTAATCTGCGCTGTCGATATCGCCGCGTCTGAATGTGCCGTCAATGAAATATTTGTTGTAATTTTCTGTGAGATAGCCTATCGATGCCTTGTTCAATGCCTGGGTATCGAAATAGCTTATATCAGTTTCGTTGTTTGCGTTGATATAAATCGCAGTATACTTCCTCATCAGCGAAACACTGCATAGCTGGGGCGGCATACCGTCTTCGACTGATCGGGATGCATAATATCCGGATATCAGCTCCTGGTATTCCGCTGTTGATACGCAAGGGATTATGTCGATGACGCCTTCTGTCAGCATATCCAGCAGCTCGTCCGGAGAAGCTTCGATATATGTATAGCGATGCCCTGTATATCTTTGTATTTCGGCAAGATAGTCATAGGCAAATCCACTGTATTTTCCACCGACCTTGGTTATTCCGAAATCGGGACATGCACCTACACGCACCGTTTCGCCCTTGTCAGCAGCCAATACCGTAAAAGGGAATGTACATATCAAAAGCGCCGAAACAAGCAAAAATGATATTATCTTTTTCAGCTTTTTGTTCAGCATAATATTATCTCCTAAAAAACTATTAAGATGAGAATTATCCCTCATCTGTTACCTATTTATTATATCAGTTTATATGGCAAAATTCAATAAGATTGTGCTAAAATCTCATATTAAGGCAAAAAAAATTGAATTCTTTGGGCACTATCAACAAAAAACTTGACATTTTGTGACTAGTGAAGTATAATAAGATATACGCCATACGGTCCGTAAGGATCCAAATTGGCATCAAATAACGATTCAATGCAGGAGAACTTACTATGAAATGGTATGAAAATGCAGTTTTTTATCACATCTATCCCATCGGTTACTTTGGATGTGACAGGGTGAACGATCAGCAGTCTGAGCCCTCTCATGTTATTCTGAAGCTCATCGATGATATTCCCCATATCAAGGAGCTTGGCTGTAATGCCATCTACTTTGGCCCGGTTTTCGAGTCTGTGGCTCATGGCTACGATACGATAGACTACACTACCATTGACCGTCGTCTTGGTACTAATGAGGATTTCAAGAAAGTGTGCGATGCCCTTCACGAGAACGGCATAAAAGTCGTTCTTGACGGTGTGTTCAACCATGTCGGCAGAGATTTCGGCGCATTCCGCGATGTGCGTGAGTACAAACTTGGCAGCGCGAAAAAGGACTGGTTCCATGTACGCGAGGGCAACTCCCCCTACAACGACGGTATCTACTATGAGGGCTGGGAGGGCCACTATGAGCTTGTAAAGCTGAATCTCTACAATCCCGATGTCAAGAACTACATCAAGGATTGCATCACAGGCTGGAAGAACGAGTTTGGTATTGACGGCCTGCGTCTTGACGTAGCATATTGTCTGGATCTCAATTTCCTTAAGGAGCTGCGCGGTCATTGTAAGTGGCTCAGCGAGGATTTCTTCCTGCTGGGTGAGACTCTTCACGGTGACTATAACACATGGATGAACGATCAGATGCTGGACAGCGTGACCAATTATGAGTGCTACAAGGGCTTGTTCTCCAGCTTCAACGACATGAATATGTTCGAGATCTCCCACTCCATCAATCGTCAGTTCGGAAGTGAGAACTGGTGCATCTACAGAGGCAAGCATCTGTTTACCTTTGTGGATAATCACGATGTCACAAGGATCGCATCCATGCTTAAGGTCAAGGAGCATCTGCCCGCTATCTATACCCTCATGTTCATGATGCCCGGTATTCCTGCGGTATATTACGGAAGTGAGTTTGGTGTCCTTGGTGACAAGCGTGGCAACAGTGATGATATCCTGCGTCCCGAGTTTGATCTCGAAAGAATGAGGGGTGAGGGCATCTGTGATCTTACTGCGCATATCGCAAAGCTTGCGGATATCCAGAAGAACCATCCTGCGGCAGCGGATGGCAGCTATAACATGGTGCAGCTTACAAACCGCCAGTACGCATTCTCAAGGACCTGCGGTGACGAGACGCTTATAACCGTAATCAATGCTGATGGCGCACCCTTTACCTTTGATCTCAGACGTGGCGGCAAGGCTATTGATCTGCTTACGGACACCGAGGTGGAGATGGGCGGACTTACACTGCCTGCTTATGCAAGCATGGTGCTTAAAGTATAATTCTTCTATCCCTTGCCCGTGAGGGCAGGGGATACTTTACAGCAAGGAGGTCGGACGATGAATAATGTTGAAATATGGCTTTGGATACTGCTGGTCATGCTTCCGCATAACAGCCGCACAGCCACACTTATCAGCCAATACGGCTCCGCTCTGGAAGCGGCAAGAGCCATGCGTGACGGAAAATGTGATATCCTTACGGACGCGGAGAAGCAGCGTGTTGAGCGCACCCGCACAAGGGAAGTACGCGCACTTATAAGTGAGTGCGAGCGACTGGGTATCCGTATCGTCACGTTAGACGACGAGGAATATCCAGCCCCGCTGAAAGCGATCTCCGATCCGCCTGTGGTGCTGTTTGTGAAAGGAGATCTTAAGCCGCTTGCCGGAAGGCTTTCGCTGGCAGTGGTAGGGCCGCGTTCTCCCTCGGAATATAGCAGAAAAGCTGCAGATATCTTCTGTACACAGCTTGTAGAGGATGGCTGCGCATTGATTAGCGGTCTTGCTGTAGGCATTGACGCTGCCGCACACCGATGCGCCGTAAATAAGAACGGCTATACTGTTGGAGTAATGGGCTGCGGACTTATGGTGAATTATCCCACCGAAAACGAAGAGCTGAGAAAAGCTATTGTTGAAACGGGTGGTGCACTTATCTCCGAACTGTTGCCGTATACTTCGGTATCTGCGGGTTATTTCAAGCGCAGGAACCGTATCATCTCAGGACTTGCGGCGGGCACATTGGTGGTTGAAGCTTCTACCCGAAGCGGATGTCTGCTGACAGCAGAACACACTGTGAAGCAGGGGCGCGCTTTGTTTTGCATACCGCCTCATGATATTTTCGCCGAACGTTATGAGGGTGCAGCGGGTCTGATACGCGACGGTGCTGTTCCTGTATTCGACATCACCGATATCTATAAGGAGCTTTCCCTTACTCACGATGGTATTGCAGCACTGATAGAACGGCGCATAGCGCGTCCTAAACCTGTAAGGCCAAAGCCCAAGATTGCTTCCGTAACAGCCCGTATCGCGGAGGTGCCATCGGAGGATGTGGGCAGGCATGACCGTGAGCCGGATGTGACCGATCTCAGTCCTGAGGAAGCCGCGATAGTTCTGCAGCTTAAAAGTAAGCCGCTCACCATGGATGAGCTTATCGACAGAACAGGCAAAAAGCATGACGAGATCTGTTCTGTTATCCTTGGGCTGGAGTTGATGGATGCGATCGTGCGAAATCAGGATGGTACTTTTTCGCTGCCCTGATACATAGGATATGAGCGTGTATTATATGCACGCTCTTTTTTGTTACACCTGCGCGAAATAGTCTTCAATAACATCGTATATATGTATCGGCGACACCTCCATCCTGTTCAGCAGATCGAGAAAATTCTGTGCATCTTCTTTCAGCGAGCTGAAATCTGTGACGTGAACATCTCCGCAAATAAAACCATAGGCGGTGTAAATATTTCCGTTCTCGTCGGTCATTCTGTTTTCTGTCAGTTTCCACATGGTCAGGTTCCTCTCTGTCTTTTTCTTTCCCCTGATGTTTTTATATCTCTGTGTAAAATTATAGCAAACTTTTTGAAAAATTTCCGTTAACATTCCGTTAAGAATTGCTTTTTGCGGCAATTTTTTATATATCAGACAAATTCGACAATTACAAACGGGCGATTTTTAAGTATATATTACATAAAGTGTTAAGAATTCTTAACAAGTGTTAAGAAAATTGAAAAAATTACCATTCAGCCATGTTGAATCGAAATAGCTGTTTTTCCACGAATTCAACACAGTTTTCCACAAAGTAAAATGACAATAATGTGATAATAAAGCCGTTTTTGCTGGCCTTGTGTTGAAAACCGCCTTGATAAGGGTGGAAATTCAACGTTTTCAACAACGATTTCAACAGTTTTCAACTTTGAAACTGTTGAAAATCGAATGCAGGGAGAATATGTGAAATCCTGCATTTTTATGTCGAACAACCGCGGATTTAAGCCATCGGCTATTTGTGAAAATGCAACAAACGATCAGAAAAAATTTAAACAAAACACCCCTTTTTCTCTGTGTTATATCGATAGATGCCGATGAAAAGCGGGTTCAGACTATGTTTCAACAAAGAATATTCTCTTTCATATTTCTATTTATGATAATAAAATAGTGCACAAACATTTCTCCGTAATGTTATTTCTTTTGTACAATATTGTGGCAAAAGAATTGACTTTTTTTCTGTAATATAGTATACTGAATAATGGATTGTAATACTATTTCTGTGGCCGTTTCTGTATATCGGGATCAGAGATATCGTATTAATACGTACCCCAAAAAGTACGTCAGGAGGATTATATATGTATTGCGAAAATTGCGGAAAAAGCCTTATAAGAGGCTATCAGTTCTGCCTTGAGTGCGGTACTCCCGTGCCGCCCCAGCCTGCTGAAGAGGATGAGCAGCCCGTTGCTGCAGAGGCCCAGCAGGAGGGTATGCCCCAGGTAGAGCCCATGAGCAGTGAAGGCTCACTGGTGTTCTGTCCTAACTGTGGTATGCACATGCAGCAGAGCACGGCATATTGTGAAAAGTGCGGCGAAAGACTTCAGGCCAATTCTGCCGATGGCGGAAACTATTCCAATCTGCCTAAAAACGGTGAGGTTCCCCTGTGGAACACCGAAAGAGTCGATTACGGTTATGAGAATATGACCGATGGTGACATTGAGCAGATCAACAACTTTATCAATGGCGGCGGTATTGCTGCTCCCGATTACGAGGCTTCCGGCGACTATGATCCGCTTGGAGTGTCCGGCTATGACGCGCTGGGCGGCGGTGGAATGGATGCTGTCGGTTCAGCAAGTGCAGATAACAGCGCCGCTGAGATTGAGTCTATCACTGCACAGCTTGCCAGCATCTGTCCTTCGGGAAGCGAAATGCCTGCGATCGGTGCCAAGGATAATGTGATCCATGATGAGGTAGTAAAGGTAGAGAACTTTGCCATGGATTCATCCTATGTAGATTCTGACTATGTAGATACAGGTGCACTGCCTGTTATCGAAGGCGCTTCCATGGAGTATGATCCCGATGAGCCTGAGCCTGAGGATCCCAATGCGTTTGTAATGACTCCTGAGGCTATCGAGGATATTACCCCCCAGTATGTTCCGGAAACTGTCGAGGAGGATACTCCCGTTTATGAGGAGCCCGTAGCGGCAGCTCCTGCTTATGAAGAGCCTGTAGCGGAGGGAGTTCCCGTTTACGAAGAACCCGTAGCGGCAGCACCTGTTTACGAAGAGCCCGTGGCGGCAGCACCTGTTTACGAAGAGCCCGTAGCGGCAGCTCCTGTTTATGAAGAACCCGTAGCAGAGGAAGTTCCCGTTTACGAAGAGCCTGTAGCTGAGGAGCCTGCTGCTTACGAAGAAAGTGCAGCTATTCCTGCATATACTATTCCTGTGTTTGGCGAGGATGATACTGCAGACAATGCAGGTGAAGCTGTATATAACGGTTATGACGAAACGTCTTCTTTCTCGTCTGACATTCCGCTTTACAGTGATCCGAACGCAGAGTCTGAAGCTGCTGTTCCCGCATACGAAGATCCTGTAATACCCACTTACGAGGATGCAGTTCCCGCTTACGAGGACAATTCTGTACCTTCCTACGAAGAGCAGGCAGATCCTGAGGCAACCATAGGATTTGCAGCCGCCGGAGTTGCAGCAGCTTCCTATGACAGTACACCTGCTTATTCTTCCTATGATGCAAACAGCAACGCATCGGCTTACGGTTACAGTGCGCCTGTTCCTGAGAGTGTGGCACCTGCGGCAGCTCCTGTGGCAGAGGCTGAGCCTGAGGTCGATCTCGGCAAGCTGGTATATTGCCGTACCTGCGGACAGGATATGTACGAAAAGGAGCTTGTGTGCCGTAATTGCGGTGCGCCTAAGCGTCCCGAGTATGTTCCGCCGTCTGTAAAGCAGCAGAGAAAGAAGAAGGAGCCTTTCAAGCTGTTCGGAATATTCAGTATTCCTGCTCTTGTAGGTGTCGGAGCGGCACTTGTAGTGCTTGCACTGATAATTGCTCCCTCTGTTTTCAGCAACACCAACAAACCGCCTGTAAGCGGAAACACATCCAATTCTTCCGTAAGCGGCAACGAGCAGCTTAATGCCGGAGCTAACACGACATCTTCTGCTACCACAGCTTCGGATGAGGATAAGCCTGTAGAGTCCGATCCTGATGATACGGTTTCAACTCCTGAACAGACAGAGCCGATAGTGCCTCCTGTTACCGAAACAACAGAGCCTGTTGCACCCGAGACAGAGGAGACTCCCGGACCGGATGTTCCGCCCGTATCTTCTACTCCTGAATCATCTTCTACACCGGCATCTTCTACCACACCCAACACTACACCCAAGCCTCCTGTATCATCTTCTACAACACCCAAGCCCCCTGCATCATCCTCTACACCTAAGCCTCCTGTATCGTCCACTACACCCAAGACTTCTGTTTCCACTCCCCAGCAGAGCACCACACATACTCCTTCTGCTACAGTGGTAAATCAGGATAAGCAGCGCGATAAGCTGATAGATGCTTTTGAAACACTTTCCGCTGAAGTTGGTAAGGTCGATCTGCTGGCAAGATCCACCATCACCGCTATCATGTTCGACTCCAGATCTGCTGACGCAGCTGGTAAGTCCTTCTACACACGTGATGTTGCAGCTTCCATGCTGAAAAACATCAAGAGCGGAAAGAGCAGTGTGGCTTCTGCGATCAGTTCGGCAAAGCCCTCGGCTTCCGAGCTTAAGACCGCATATAATGCACTGTGCTCGCTTCAGGATAAGTATCTTGCTTACTACGATTATGTAGTGAATGCTACAAGCTTCGGCAACTATGAGTCCAAGTGCGACAGCTACCTCAACGCATATAACAATGCTGTAAAGACAAGCTTTGCACTGTCCAGAATGGAAACAAGTGCCCAGACCACAGCAGATAAGAACGCATATTATGCTTATGTTCTCGGTGAGGCTGTTACAGCGGTTGAGAATGCAGCTTCTGCTTATTCCACACTGCGCACCAAGATCGCATCTCTCAGCGAGAGCAATTTCAGCAGCAAGTTCAATGACAAGCTGAACGATAACATCAATACATACCTCAAGGCTGCTAAGTACACACAGGCTGCGGCGTCCTATTGCAGTATACTTGCATCCGCTCCCGCTGCTTACTCCGGTGCCTACAACAACCTTAAGACTGCTTGCAGCAATCTGTCGGAAACATTTGATGTATTCTGTCTGGCACAGTATGACAACACACTTGCTAACTTCAAGTCCACTGTAAACAGCTATGTAAATGCTGCTACAAGTGCGGCTTCAAAGGCAAAGGGTGCACTTTGATAGTGCCGTTTGATCATTAACGGATACGATCTGTCGTATCTCTACTAAGTAAATATTTTCGTAGGGCGGGGTGAGCGATCATCCCGCCGTTAATGTATACAGAAGGAGAGTTCTGATGGATCTGAAAAAGGCAATTCTGCTGATTCTAGCGGGGACGATGCTTACGGGTGGCTGTGCTGCGCCGACGGGTACGGATCAAGCTATCGACTGGGATGCTCATCGTGCTGCTCTGGAGGAGTTCTGGGGAGAGCAGAATGATATTGCGGAGACCCCTGCCGAGGATTTCCTTTATTACTTCGACGAGGGAACAGGAAATGCGGTTATTACTCAATATATAGGCGACGACTATGAGGTGAAAGTGCCTGAATATATAGACGGACATTTGGTTACCGAAGTAGATCTTCGTTATTGCTATAAATACATCAAGGCGTTGATCCTTCCCGATACAGTGGAGGATGTGCGCATAGTACGGCATGAAGATATAGTGTCGCAGTATTATGGCACTAATGTTACACATCAGATGCACCTTTCCTTTTTTTACGTAAGCGAAAGAAACGGCATTACGGTGAATGACTATACAGGACAGAGTCAGGTGGTGCGTATTCCGAGCGAGCTTGAAGATCCGCTGAACGTGCACAATAGGTATACTGTGAAAAAGGTGGAGCTCAGAAGCTGCGAAAGGGATATCCGCCTGCTTATCGTTCCTGATTGTGTTGAATTTATTTCGGCAGAACGCTATGAGGACATTATAGTATCGGCAGAGCAACTTTCCGAGGATATAAAGGCCAACATAGAAAAGCACAGAGGACAGTATGCCGGTATAGGCGTTGAGAAGATGAACATTCCCGCTGCATATAAATGGGGTGAGAACCGCACTTTCGCAGGCTCCACGCTAAGAAGTGTGTTTGTGCCGCAGACGGTTACAAGAGTGAAAAGCTCGGCGTTCAGTCGCAGTCCGCTGCTTACAGAGGTGGTTATGCAAGCGGATGATCTGGTGATAGAAAATCATGCTTTTTACGAGTGCGCTTTGCTTGAGGATATAGATATCTCCCGTGCTGTTGAGATAGGTGACTGGGCATTCGGAAAATGCTCGGGCCTTTCCGATATCACTTTCGGAGAGGGGCTGAAGAGTATAGGTGCATACTCGTTCGATGGTTGCACGGCTCTTGGAGAAATGAGTATCCCCGAATCGGTAGTCAGCATTGAGGATACCGCTTTTAACGAACGTGCCGTTGGATAACCCAAAGGCAACTTGTACACGTTTATACTTTGGGTATAAACATCAGAGCTTGCGAGTTGTCAATTTAGTCTATAACAGATGCGTTAATAACACTTACATACAATAAAATTACAAAAAACATTGTATATACTTGACAAACTTTTTAAAGCGTTGTATAATCAAAATGTACAATTATAAATACTTTGATGGGTGCGACTATGCCGCTGTGTACTCTACCACCCTTTTCAGAAAGCTGCATTATGGGCGTTGCACATGATCCTTCTATAGCAGACGATCTGAATCAACAGTAGGACTGTGCGGATCTTCCCGTTACAGGTAAGTGCATTGCCGGATATACAGAGGCTGAGTTTTGCTTATCTTATTGCCCTCTATCCTTTAGTGGTAAAGAGGGTTTTTTTATTAAGCTCCTTCGTAGTTCTTGCTGCTGAGGAGTTCGTGTCGAGATATAACAAACGGCAATATAATATCAACTATGAAAGGAACTGATCTTATGGACTATAATATTAAAGAAGTTTCCCAGCGACTTCGTGCCTGCCGTGAAGCGCTGGATTTCACTCCCGAATACATGGCGGAGCGTACACAGGTAACTGTAGAAGAGTACATCGCACTTGAAAACGGTGAGCGTGATCTTTCCTTGTCGTTCATGAACAACTGTGCCGAGGCTCTTGGAATGGAGCTGATCGCACTGCTTACAGGACAGTCTCCTAAGCTTACCAAGTACTCCATCGTCAGAAACGGCGAGGGTCTGCGCATAGAGCGCCGTGAGCGTTTTGAGTATTATCACCTTGCGTATATGTTCAAGAACAAGTGCCTTGAGCCTATGCTGGTAACTGCCCCCTATCTCGAGGAGCAGCAGGATGCGCCTATCAAGATGTCCTCTCATGAAGGACAGGAGTTCGACTACATCATTTCGGGACAGATGAAATTCATCATCAACGGTCACGAGGAGATACTCGGCCCCGGCGACAGCCTTTACCTTGACAGCAAGAATCCCCACGGCATGATCGCTGTCGGCGGACAGGACTGCACTTTTATAGCTATTCTCGTTTCTTAACGTTATACATATATAAAAAGAAAGGACACAATAAGAAATGGATATCCCATCATATCATCTCAATTTTGTTAATGAGGGTTTCGATAAGAACGGTATACTCAATAAGTTTGAGATCAAATATCCCGAAAACTTCAACTTCAGTTATGACATTATCGACAAGTATGCTGAGATAGAGCCGGACCGCCGCGCACTTATGTGGGTTGACCTTGAGGGCAACGAGCGTACCTTTACCTTCGGCGATCTTTCCAGACTTTCCACAAAAGCCGCAAATATGTTTACGGCCATGGGAATAAAGAAGGGCGACCACGTTATGCTGGTGCTTAAGAGAAACTACCAGTTCTGGTATGTTGTCATGGCACTGCTGAAGATAGGCGCTATCGCAATCCCTGCGACTCACCTGCTTACAACAAAGGACTTTGTATACCGTTTTGAGGCTGCTGACGTAAAGGCTGTTATTGCTACCAGCCATGCAGATGTATCTCACTATGTAGAGGAAGCTGATGAAAAGCTTGGCGGATGTCTTAATGCAAAGTACATCGTAAACGGCACACGTGACGGATGGACCACCTTTGATGAAGAGATCGAGAAGTACCCCGATACTATGGAGCGAGTTCCCACCAGATGGGATGATATCTTCCTGATGTATTTCACTTCAGGTACTACAGGCTATCCCAAGATGGTTATTCATGACCACACATACGCACTGGCTCATGTCCAGACTGCAAAGCACTGGCACAATGTAGATCCTGATGGTATCCATCTTACTATTTCCGATACCGGATGGGGCAAGGCTGCGTGGGGCAAGATGTACGGACAGCTTATCATGGGCACCTGCCTGTTTGTGTATGACTTTGACAAGTTTGTCCCTGAGAATATGCTGGCGGTTATGGAGAAGTACAAGATCACAACATTCTGCGCTCCTCCTACCATGTTCAGATTCTTTATAAAGACAGGTCTCGGAAACTATGATCTGTCCAGCCTTAAGTACTGCACGATCGCGGGTGAGGCTCTAAATCCCGAGGTCTATAACAAGTGGCTGGAGTATACGGGCATCAAGCTTATGGAGGGCTTCGGACAGACGGAGTCTGCGCTTATCCTTGCAAACACCATTGGCATGACTCCCAAGCCCGGTTCTATGGGAAAGCCCACACCGCTGTATGACGTTGTGCTTGTTGATGCTGACGGTGATGAAGTGCCCGTAGGTGAGACAGGTGAGATATGTATCCGTGGCGAATATACAAATGTACGCGGATTGTGCCGCGGATATTACCGTAATAAGGAGATCACTGACGAAGTATGGCACGATGGTCTGTACCATACAGGTGATACTGCCTGGAGGGATGAGGACGGCTACTACTGGTATGTTGGCAGAAACGATGACGTTATCAAGGCCAGCGGTTACCGTATAGGCCCGTTCGAGATAGAGAGCGTGCTTATCGCCCATCCTGCGGTGCTTGAGTGTGCGGTAACAGGTGCACCTCACCCCATCAGAGGTATGGTAGTAAAGGCTACTATCGTTCTTGCCAAGGGTTATACAGCAAGCGATGAGCTTGTGAAGGAGCTTCAAGACCATGTTAAGAAGAGTACTGCTCCTTACAAATATCCCAGGATCGTGGAGTTCGTTGACGAGCTTCCCAAGACGATCAGCGGCAAGATCAAGCGTACCGAGATCAGAAAACGCGACATTGAAAAGTACAACGCTGAGAATCCCCTGTAATAAAAAACTGCGCAGGGCGGCATGACCGCCCCGCGTTTCTGTTATGAAAAACGAAAAGGAGAAGCAAAATGGTAGTTATCGAAATGGAAAACGGAAAGAAGATAAAGCTGGAGCTTTATCCTGACAAGGCCCCCATAACTGTTGAGAATTTTCTGAAGTTGGTTGGAGAAGGCTTTTACGATGGCCTTATTTTCCACCGCGTTATCAAGGACTTTATGATCCAGGGCGGCGATCCTGAGGGTACCGGCATGGGCGGTGCCAAGGATAAGATCAAGGGTGAGTTCCTTATGAATGGCGTTCCCAACAATCTCAGCCACGAGCGTGGTGTTATCTCCATGGCGAGAGCGCAGAACCCCAACTCTGCAAGCTCCCAGTTCTTTATCGTTCATAAGGATTCAAAATTCCTCGATGGACAGTACGCTGCATTCGGCAGAGTTACCGAGGGTATGGATGCTGTTGATGAGATTGCTGAAACTGCAACCGATTTCAACGACAGACCCCGTACAGATATCCGCATGAAGAAGGTATATATCGAGGAGTAATTCCGACAGCTGATAAAAACCACAAACATCCGCTTTGCATTTGCACGAAGCGGATGTTTATTAACGTTATTGCAGTGTTGTTTATAGAATCGAAAACGCCCTGAGGAAGTGAGCCTCAGGGCGTTTTGGCTGTGTTGTTGAGGTGTCGGCATCAATCCTCGCCGAGCTTAAGTGCTTTGTTGATGTTGATGCGACGGATTATGCTGCCAAGAACTGAGAAACCACCCAGCAGCATGAATGCGATGATAATATACATCTTTATGTAGTCGCCGCCTTCGCCCTGTACAATAAAGGGAGGTATCTGGCTTGCGGCATCATACATAGTGCGGAACAGCGGAACGAACAGGTCGCTGGCTATGCCTCCGACTATAAAGCCTGCCGCGATAGAAGCCACGCTGACAAGAAGCTGTTCATATCCCAGTGTGGCGATTATCTCTTTAAAGGTAACGCCCATCGCACGGAGAACACCGAATTGCAGTGTTCTGGAGCGTATAGAGATTATCCAGTAGATAAGGAAGCCGATTACCGTCATCAGCATGATAACAACGAAGCCCAGTGTAAGTGCACCGTTCATACCCTGTAACTCGGGGTCGGTCTTTTCTTCGATAAGAAGCTGAGAGCTGTCGGTGATGTGCTGAAGCTTTATGTTCTTCGCCTCGATGTCTGCATAAAGCTCCTCGCTTTTTGCGTCATCTGCGAGATTCAGCCATATCTGATAAGGCTGGAAATTCGTAAGCTTTCTTATATAGTTGTAGTTACATACAAGGAAGTCCTTTGTTGCGGTCTCGCCTGTGCGCGAGTCGATCTCAACAGTTTCGGAGGGATCTATTCCCGGCCAGTAGTCAATGAATGCCAGAACGGTGAGCTTTACGGTTTCGTTGCCACTCCATTTTACAGAGATGGTATCACCGAGCTGTACACCCTTTGCCTCCCATGAGCGGGATGCGAGTACACCTGATTTGCAATCCACCAGTGCAGAGCAGTAATTCCACCAGTGCACGGGCAGCAGGTCATCTCTGAACCATGCGGTCTGTGAGAATTTACCCGGCTCTATACACATCAGTGTGGATTCACCGTCGCTTTTTACTCCGTTTACGGAGGTCTTGGCATCAACGCGGAGTACCTTTGTGGCACTTTCTACGCCTGCAAGGTTTTCGTATGTGGAGAAGTCAAGCTCAACGTAGCTGGACTCATCTTCTACGGATTCAAGGCGCCAGAATGCATCCAGTACTACATCGGTTCCTGTTGCGTAGTATATTCTGTCGGATTTGCTGTTGTTTATCGCTCTTGCGGTATTTGCGGAGAATATTCCAAGGCCGAAGGTGATAACAAGGAACAGCATAAGGAAACGCTCGCGGCCACCCTGCGAACGAGCAACGGCTGTGATCGCAACGTACTGTGACGGCGACCAGAAGCGGTTTCCTATCTTATAGATAAGCTTGAGGAGATAGGGGTACAGTCTTATGAATAACAGACCGCAGCCCATTATAAACATTGTGGAGAACACGAAGTAGAGCGGGTTGATTCCGCCGTCGGTCTCGAATGTGCCGTCTTCGAATTTTCTTGTGATGCTGCGTGCGGTGAAGTAATACCATACAAGGGAGCCGCCCAGCAGCAGGACATCGACACAGATCTTTTCCCACAGTGCCATCTTGACAACCTTGGCCTTGCTCTGCTTGTACTTTACGATAGAGAGCTTTGAGGCGGGGATTATGGGGAGCATGGTCGTCATAAAGAATACGATGATCGCAAGCAGTGCATAACCGAACGCGTCAAGGCTTATCTTAGCGGCAAGACCTGTTCTGTTTACGAACTCAAGGAAGCCGTTGGAAACGCCCAGGAAGCTACACAGACAAAGTCCTATGAGCGGCGCGAATATCAGTGTTACAAGTCCCAGTATACCTGTTTCCATGGCGTAGATGCCGAATATCTGTCTTGAGGAGGCACCACGGCTCTTGAACACGGCGATCTCGTTCTTCTCCTGCTCCACATTGAGCTGGGAGACCATGAACAGATAGAATGCCAGCATTACTATAGTAGGAATCTGGAGTATCCACAGCATGGACTTCAGGCTTTCGGCGCGCTCTGCATATTCCACGAGGATATCGTAAATGCCCATGGAGAATTTATAGCCGTAGCTGGGATAAATGGTGAAATCATCCTCAATGCTCTTGGTTATGCTGCCGAGGGAGTTGAGGTCCATTTCCTGATAATCAAAGCTGTAACGGCAATTGATGCTGGACAGCATCGTTGTGCCTGTCATAAGATAATCATCGAGGAAGGTGTCGTAATCGAAGAAAAGAGCGTTTATATAGTCGTCCAGGGTCTCCGACCAGTAGCTGTCGTTCTCGCTGGACTGTTCGAATACACCTACTACCGTTACGGAAAGCGGCTCAGTCTTGCTGTAGAAGCTGTTCTGAACATTGTAGGTCTCGCCGCATACGATGCCGAGTATCTTAAGACATTCGGCGCTGCATATTACCTCGTAGCTGCCGTCTGCTGCTCTGCCGGGATTGTACATCCTGCCCTCGATGATGTTTATGTGGTCCTGGAGATTGCTCATGGAGCCCATCTTGATACGCAGGTTGGAGCCTGCGAAGATGTATACATATTCATCAAGGAGTATCGTCTTGTTGTCGGCACTGGGGATATCGATCTTTGATGTGCGTTCTTCGACAAGCGAGGTCAGGGTATCGACAGTGGACAAGCGATCATCAAGGCTTGTCTTCATCTGAAGTGTAGTGGAAACGGAGTATTCACCCGGGTAAAGTCCGGTGTTCTCCTGATAAGCCTGCATATCTTTTATAAGGATACGCTGCAGGGAAGCGTCCATATATATCGGCACGGTACTCATCATACCTGCTGCCAATAGAAATCCTATGAAAAGGCACAGTACCATCCATTTGGTATTGCGCATTTTTCTGAGAAGAAGTGTTAACAAACCGTACCTCCGATTTTTTCAGTCAAGATTCCTGTGGTCCTGAGGGTGATGTATCAGCGTACCACTACTCTGTCGCCTGCCTTGAGGCCTGTGAGTATTTCCGCTTCGGTAGCGTTGGTGATTCCGACGGTGACATCTACCTCTTTTTTGTTATCGTTCTCATCGAGGACAATAACGTATGAACGGTCACCGTCTGTCTTGATCAGATTTTTGGAGATGACTACAGCATCCTTGTGGACTTCATAGACTGCTGCGATATCGGCGAGCTTTCCTACAGTGAGATAGCCCGGAATATCGCCGTTGAATTCGCAGTAGATGGACTCGGTGTCCGAGGTTACGGATTCGTTTCCGTCATACAGACCCTCTATCATGTCCGAGGGGGTCTTTGACACATAACCCTGATAATCCATGCCGTCAACTGTTATGGTGACATCCTGCTTAAGCGGGAACGCTCTCAGCGTGGAAGCGGTATAGCGCACAAAAAGCTGCGTAGGATCTATTATCTTTATAATAGTCTTATATGCGGTTACCTTGTCGCCGGGCTTCATGTCCTGAATAAAGCACACCTGTCCCGACATTCCCGCATAGAGGTGGGAAACGTTCATCTGACGCTCATACTCTGTGAGGGTATTCTGTTCCATTTCATAGTCGAGCTTGTCGTTTGCACTGCCTGTGGAATTGTACTTAAGACGCGCTTTTTCTGTAATAAGCTTCTGCTGTTCATACAGGTATTCAAGGTTGCCTGTGTCCAGCTCGGCAAGGAGCTCACCCTCCTCTACGAACTGGCCAGCGGTAACGTATATCTTTTTCAGTGTGCCGCCGCTTTCGGTGAAGCTGCAGTCGTTCTCGCTCTTGCTTACTATATAGCCTGCTGCTATAGTCTTGTTTTCGATATCCTTTACCTTAGCGGTGTAGGTGGAGTAAGCCACATCTTCAATGGCTACTGTCGGGGGCTTAAGCAGTTCTTCCTCCGCAGGGAAGAAGTAACAGCCTGTAAGGGAAAGGGCAGCGGCGGTGGCGGCTGCGATTCTGATGATTTTACTTTTCATGTTTTTGCACCTCTCGCATGGTTTGCATACTAATACAAATATAATCATATCACGAACTTGGAAAAAACACTAGTGGTAAAACGCCAAAATCGTAACAAATAAATAAAAACGCACAATAAGTTTGTGCGTTTTTACCATTTTTAGACACGCTAAGTGATGTGTAACTGAGTTTTATATTACCGCGATATGCTTTTTATAGGTGCGGAGCATTATAATTATAGAAAGAACACAGGCAACTGCTTCGGCAATAGGATAGGAGAACCATACGTTTTCGGCACCTGTGAGATAGAGCAGGGCAATCAGCGCGGGGAGAAGGACCAGTGCCTGGCGGATAGCGGATATCAGCAGGCTGGAGAAGCCTCTGCCCAGTGCCTGGAAAACACCGCTGCATACGATGGACACTCCTGAAAGCACGAAACTTATGGAGATTATACGGAATGCGCGACAGGCGGCGGAGATGGTCTCGGGTTCGGGATTGAACATGGAGAGCAGCAGCTCGGGGCATATCCAGAACAAAAGGGTTCCTACGGCCATGACGGACAGGGCTATTATCAAAGAAAAGCGGATGGTTTCCGTAATGCGGGCCTTGTTTCTTGCGCCGTAATTGTAGGCAACGATCGGAATAACTCCGTTGTTGAGTCCGAAAACGGGCATGAACACGAAGCTCTGGATCTTGAAATATACACCGAGTATCCAGACTGATATCTCCGATACGGGCATGAGCAGTGCGTTTGTTGCCATTATTATAAAGGAATTGAGTGCCTGCATTACTATTGAGGGGAATCCGACTTTATATATGGTGAGTATCATTGTGGGATGGGGTTTCATACCTTTAATAGTTATTTTTACATCCTTAACCTTCAGTAGTATAACAATAACAGACACAATAGCGGCGGTAAACTGACCGATTATTGTGGCGATGGCGGCACCTGAAACTCCCATAGCGGGCAGACCGAACCAGCCGAAGATCAGGATGGGATCCAGTATGATATTGGTGACGCATCCGATAAGCTGCATTATCATGCTCATCAGTGCGTTACCTGTGCCCTGCATTATGCGCTCGCAGTTTATCTGGATGAAAACACCGAGGGAACAGGTGCAGCAGATCTGTAAATAAGGTATACCCATTTCAAGTATTTCGGGATTGTCGGTATTGGCGTTGAAGAATACACTTGAAAAGAATATACCGAATATAACAAAAAGCAGGGAGCTGCATATTGCCAGGAAGAAGCCCTGATTTGCAGCGATGGACGCATCCGTGAAATTTTTCTCGCCAAGCTTTCGGGACATAAGGCTGCTTGTACCCACTCCGGTGCCGACTGCTACAGCGATGATCAGCATCTGGATAGGGAATGCAAGAGAAACAGCGGTCGTGGCATTCTGGTTTATCTGTGCGACGAATATACTATCTACTATATTATAAAGAGCTTGTACAAGATTTGATACGATAAGTGGTAGAGCCATAGACCCGACAAGACGTCGGATCGGCATTGTACCGAGTTTGTTTTCTTTATGTGTTGCTGATTGGTTGTTCAATTCTACACTTCCTTTTGTTTTTTTACAAAAGGTAGTTTAACACATTCGGGTGCGCTTGTCAATGTGTGGTATTAATTGGTTGGCTTAACAGTGCGGTTCGTTGTGCAAGGTGCTTATAAACCATAGTGTAAAAAGTGGGTGCTTGTGACTATTTGCACAGAGTTGCAAAAAATGACGAAAAAACGCTTGACAAAAAGCTTCGGCGGTGTTATAATACAAAAGCTGTCTGCGAAAGACACATAGCAGAAAGCCACAGATCAAAACAAAAAATCAAGATTTTTTAAAAAAGTTTAAAAAACCCCTTGACAAACGCTTTGAAATGTGATAAAATAGTAAAGCTTCGTAAGAAGCGCATCACCTCGAAGGATGTCGAGAAAAAGTTCAAAAAAATTTGAAAAAAGTACTTGACAAACCCGAAGTGATGTGATATAATTAAAAAGCTGTCACGCGAAAGCGGGACGCGAACAAGCTCCTTGAAAATTGAACAGTA
>JAZQGZ010000006.1:0-2561 GCA_045540255.1 Oscillospiraceae bacterium
TGGGAGCGATCTCTTTGAAAGATGGCTATCCCATGATAAGCAAGGCGGATTGTATGAACTGCTACCGCTGTATTCACCACTGTCCCTCGCTGGCGCTATCTTTGTTTAAAAACAAGCCTGTGGAAAGAGTGTGGACAGATCGACTGTGATGGATGAGTTCAGTGAATAACAAAACAGCTCCCGAAACGCTCGGGAGCTTTGCTGTTTGTTGTGCAGATCATAAGTGGATTTTCTGTTGTTGCATAAGCAAGAAAAATATGGTACAATGTACCTGATGATATTTTGCAATTTACAGAGGTGATAATATGGACATCCTGTTCAAAAATGACGACTTTGTTTTCTCATACAGAGTCGGCGGAATACTGGTGCATAACGGCAAGATATTGCTGCAGCGCCCTGCCGATGATGATTATGCGATAATAGGCGGTCATGTAACGGCTATGGAGACTAGTGCGGAGACACTGAAGCGAGAGTTTGAGGAGGAGCTTCACGCAAAAATAGCTGTTGATGACCTGCTTGCGATAGGTGAGATATATTTCCCTTGGGGCGACAAACCCTGCCATCAGATATGTCTGTATTACAAAGTCCATCTGCTTGATGACAGTATTCCGCTTGACGGTGTCTTTCACGGCTATGACGAGCTGGATAATGAAAGGATAGATCTCGATTTCTGCTGGGTACCTCTGGACGAGCTGAAGAACGGCACAAAGGTATATCCGCTGGAGCTGATACCGCATATCGTCCAGCCGACAGGGCAGATAGTTCATTTTGTTTCAAAGCAGGTGTGAGAGCGCAATTCTGACGGAGGTGTAAGCAATGGAGAAGATAAACCTTTCCCCCGATTGGGTGTTCAGCCCACAGCCTATGTACATCATAGGAACGAAGAATGAGGACGGAACGCCGAATTTTTGTATAATAACATGGCTCGGATTTTCATTCGATAACGGACCGCACCTGATGATGACCGTCGGCGGAACTAAGCTGACAAAGACGAATATACTTCGTGAAAAGAAATTTTCAGCAAATATGATAACCGAGGATAATCTGTGGCTGGCAGATTATTTCGGCAATACAAACGGCGAGGACGAAAAGAAAAACGCCGTGCCTTATGGCTTTCAGTGGGGAAGTGTTGTTGATGTCCCCGTTATTGATGAATGTCATTGGGCGTATGAATGTGAAGTGACGAAAGTCATCGAGCTTGACGGCGCACATCTGTTCCTTGCGGCGATAAGGAATATACAGATAGATAAAGAGTACGAACAAATGGATATGAAAAAGATAGACCTGACTAAGCTCAGACCTGCCATCTACGCTCCGTACAATTATTTCTCGATCGGAGAAAAGCTGGGCGAGATGGGCGAGTGGAAAAAGCACATCAAAAGCTGACAGAAAGGACACCCCCATGAAAATAACCCCCGAAATGATACGCCCCGAGCTTCGTCTTATGGGCGGCGTGATACGCAAGGTAATGCCAGTGTTCGACGAGAAAGGTCTGCGTTCCATGAACAGGATGTACCGCTTTTTCGGCGAGGGCAGGAGCTTCTCCCTCAAGGTGAACTGCGAGCAGGTGTGGCTCGACCGACCTGACGGCAGCAAGCTGCGTGTCTGCGTTTATACGGGCAAGAAAAAGACCTCTTCCTGCGTTGGTCTGTTGTGGATGCACGGCGGCGGCTACGGACTTGGTCTGCCCGAGCAGGACATCCGCTTTGTCGAGAATTTCATCGCCGCCGCAGACTGCGTGGTGGTGGCTCCCGATTACAGAAAGTCAGTGGATGCGCCGTACTCTGCGGCACTGGAGGACTGCTATCAGGCGCTGCTGTGGATGCGTGACAACTGCGGCAGATACAACATCCGCTCCAATCAGCTTTTTGTGGGCGGCGACAGTGCAGGCGGCGGACTTGCGGCGGCGGTCAGCCTTTATGCAAGGGACAGGGGCGAGGTGTCCATCGCATTCCAGATGCCGCTGTACCCGATGATAGACGACCGCATGATGACCGAGTCCTCGCAGGATAACGACGCTCCCGTGTGGAACAGCAAGTCAAATCTTCTTAGCTGGAAGCTGTATCTGGGCGAGCTTTACGGCAGCGACAGCGTTCCGATATACGCAGCTCCCGCAAGGGCGGAGGACCTCTCCGACCTGCCGCCGACGCTCACATTCGTTGGCGGAATAGAGCCGTTCCGTGATGAAACGACAGAGTTCGTGAGAAAGCTCAAAGCAAGCGGCGTGAGGGTTGCGTTCAGGCTGTACAAGGGCTGCTATCATGCGTTTGACATCATGTGCCCGAATTCAAAGGTTGGCAAGGCGGCAACGGGATTTATGCTGAAAGGCTTCCGCTATGCAGTGAGGAATTTTACTAGGGAGCAGCCGAAGAATTGTGACTGAAAAGAGGTACAAAATGAAAACAGCACTCATTGTAATTGATATGCAGAACGACTATCTCTATGAGAAAAGAAAAGCAAAGTTTGCCTACAACACCGCTGAGCTGACTGCCGCAGTGAATGAGCTTATACACCAGTACGATGAAAACGGCAGTGATGTTATATACATTCGTCACATAATT
>JAZQGZ010000007.1:0-2009 GCA_045540255.1 Oscillospiraceae bacterium
TCTGTGACCGTTCCACAAATCATTTCGACAAGGATGCGGGAAAGACCTACATCATTATGACAGGGGACGGAGATATCCTTGCTGACTTCATAAAGCCCGAGCCGCTGTATGGTCATGATGCGGAGCTTAAGCTTAGCGGCGGCAAGGCATACCTTGTTGCGGAGATACAGCATCCTGCGGATATTGATGATATACCGACAACAAGTTCCGTTGCATGGTACAGTCCCGTTGAGGATATCATAAACGGAAAGCCGACATGGACGCAGGCATTTGATTTCTATGAGTTTAACGACAGCCGTATGCCTGAATAAAATGGAGGGATAGATATGAAAAAGCTTATTTCAATAATCTCTGCGGCGTGTATAGCACTTTCGCTTACAGGGTGTGCGGATAACAAAACAGAATACCCCGACTACATCAGCGGCAACCCCTCTGACATCTGGGGAAATGCTATCATGGAGACCGAGGACGGCTTTTACCGCAATATCGACCATTTCCTGCTGTCACTGTGCTATTACGACAAGGCTACGGGAAAGGCTGTGTACCTCTGCGCAAAGCCCGAATGTACCCACGACGGCAACGAATACTGCACCGCCACCAAAGAGGGCGTATTCTATGACGCGAATATCTGCATGAGCGGCGGATATGTGTATTATTCCGCTTCTGAGTATGTGCAGGAGGACGAAAAGGAATACTACAAGCTCATCCGTGCAAAGGCTGACGGTACGGAATTCACCGAGCTGTGCACCTACCAGACGACTATGGGTAATGCTATGATGCACGGAATTTCTGCCGAAAACTACGGCAGAGTGATGGCGGTACATCGTGGTCTGGCGATAGTGCCGTTCTACGATTATGACCTGCCTACGCTCATGACAGACTACACCCCGAATACCATGATAATCGACATCGAAAGCGGCAGTTATTATAAGTTGCCCTCGCCCGATGTTGACCTCACAAAAACACAGTACGGACAGGGGGATTATTTCCTGTACGAGGACTGGCTGTACTACACCATCTCGATGGAACACAGCAATTTCTTCAAGTCGCTGTACCGCTATAATTTGGTCAGCGGAGTGAGCGAAAAGGTGGATATCACGGTGAAATTCACCTCTTATGCGGTGATAGATGGTTGTGTTTATTACTCAACCCCGACGAAGGGAGAAACACCATCTAAATTATTCAAGTACGACCATGAAAGCGGCACTGTGACAGACCTCTCCGAGCAGCTTGCAATAGACGGAACGCCGTTCAGCAACGCGGTGCTTATGTGGAACGGCGAGTACCTCATTATACAGGACAGGCATTACTGGACGGGCAGCGAGGGCATTGCAGCCGCAAACAAAGACAAGGTGCTTTTTATGGATAAGGGCGGAAATGCCGTTGTTGATTACAATATGTGGGACGCTCCTGTCCCTCGTCACATTGATGAATTTAATGATAAAGAATACATCGAATACGGTTTGAAATCTCAGAACGGAAAGCTGTATATCTGCACTCACTTCAATCGCGACGATCCTCGTGTATATTACACCGATAGATTTAACGAGCTTGTCCTGTGCTGTGAGATAGAGGACATCATTTCGGGACAGGCAGAATGGTATGAGCCTTTCGATTTCTATCAGCTTCTGAAACCAAAGGAGGATAACAATGCTGGAGCTTAAACACCTCACGAAAAAGTACGGCGAGAATGTTGTGCTGAATGATATTAACTTCACCTTTGGAACGGGAGTTTACGGACTTCTCGGCGCAAACGGCGCAGGTAAATCCACGCTGATGAATCTTATCACAGACAATATAAAGCGTACCGATGGCGAGATACTTTACAACGGAACAGATATACTGAAGCTAGGCGCGAAATTCCGCAAAAAGGTCGGTTATACTGCGGAGCTTCAGCGCATGTACGAGGACTTTTCCGCCCGTGCATTTCTGCACTACATAGGCTCGCTCAAGGGCATGAAGATGCGTGAGATAAAGCCGCAGACGGAGGAATTTCTCGATGTGGTGGG
>JAZQGZ010000008.1:0-21811 GCA_045540255.1 Oscillospiraceae bacterium
GATCTGTCCACACTCTTTCCACAGGCTTGTTTTTAAACAAAGATAGCGCCAGCGAGGGACAGTGGTGAATACAGCGGTAGCAGTTCATACAATCCGCCTTGCTTATCATGGGATAGCCATCTTTCAAAGAGATCGCTCCCATCGGGCAATCCCTCTGACACTTGCCGCATTTTATACATCTTTCTTCATAAAGATATATCGGAAAAGTAGAATTCCTGCCCAGTATCTTGTTAGGATAATTCAGCGGTGCATACCACTTAGAGGACGGAATATCAGGCTTTGAACGGGTCTTCAGCCTGCTTATAAATATGCCAATATCCTTTCTGATCTTCGACTGTATATCCTTTTCATTCTTAAACCAACATTCCATAAACGGCACAAGGAGCATTCCATCTGTTGCGGAGCAGCGATAGCTTGCGCAATGCAGCGGTATGAGCTTATGTCTTATACACTCCTTTGCCAGAATACGCAGACAGTTTTCCGAATACAAGCCGCAGGTAGTAAAAAGAACCGCAGGTATATTTCTGCTTGATTCCATCTTTTTAAGAAATCTCATCAGCGGCTGTGCAGGCTCGGAATGATATGTAGGCGTACCCATTATAACAGCCGAATAGCTGTCGATATTAAAATTATCAGGAAGCCTTTCAACTGAATATATCTCTGTCGGTATTTTCGCAGTAATGCTTCTGATATATTCAGCAACAGCCCTTGTGTTGCCTACTCCTGAAAAATAAGTAATCAAAACAGGTCTCATTTCGCCCCCTGTATCCTCTCCATCTGCATAAGCCAATCAGTGATAGCTTCGATGTTTTCTTCTATCGGCTTAGTACCATCCACCCTTATCACTGGAATATCCATCGTATCAAGCCAGTCTGTCACGGTCTTATCCGTGCGTTTTTCGATAAGTTCATAGAACGCCTTTTCTCTTTCGTATAAGTCGCCGCCCTCGCATACTCTGTTGCCGAACTTGTCATAAGCACGCTGACGCACACGCTTCATTCTTGTTTCCTTTGGCACGCTCACGAATACTGCACAGGTAAACATTGCCGCTGTCTGTTCGCTGTAATTCCCTCGCACCGATGCAAATATCAGGTCGTCATGCTTATTCAGGTCATCGTATAAAAGGCTTACGACCTCTTCCTGAGTTCTCTGCACTGCATAGAGATAATCAGGGTCAGTCTTAGGGAAATAGTAGTCCTCAACATCTCTGAACTCCCAGCCTGTTTTTTCTGCCAGCGCCTTTCCGAGTGTGCTTTTTCCTGCACCGTTGCCGCCGCATATTATTATTTTATGTGCCATCTGTAACGCTTCCTTGCCGTTAATTATTCCTCTGGTATGCACATATTGTACCATTATTGCAGCCAAAAATCAAGCCTGACGGCATTGTTTGTGCAACAGGAAACGGCGGAGAATTGCTCACCGCCGATGTTGTTTATTCGTACTTTTTCTTTAATACCTCAAATGCATCGTCAGTAGTAATCTCCCCCGACATCAGCTTTATAATAAGCTCTCTGTGCTCCTCTGTGACCTCGAAGCCATCCATTTTTGTAGAAGCTATCGCATTGTCAACAGCACGCTCGGGTGTCATCTGTGCCATTTTACTCACTCCTGTGTATTCAGAAATCCCGAAATTTCCTTATGCAGCGCAGGCAGATCTTCCTTTATCGTATCCCACACGATACGAAGCTTTACACCGCTATATCCGTGAACTATCCTGTTTCTCATACCGTAAAGCTGATTCCACGGGATAGTCTTTATCTCGCCCTTGCATTCATCGCTAAGTTCGCTTTTCGCAAGCTCGCCTATCTGCATCAGGTTGAATACGCACGCCTCCACCAGCATTGAATTTGCAACAAAGCTGTCAAGGTCATCGAAGCTCTTGCAGTAGTCCATGATGCTGCGAATATGCTTATTGATAGCGATAAGAGTTTTTTCGTCATGCAGATTCATATATCGTTACCCCCGTCCGCAGAATCTCACTTTCTATCACCGAGCCCGGCTCGATATCCTGAATGTCGATAAGGTCAACAGGGCAATCCACCGAGCTGCAGACATCCTCCAGAAGTCCGAAGAACGACAGCCCTTTCAGTCCGCTGTCGACCATGATATCAAGGTCGCTGCCTGCGGAGGAATTTCCCCTGCTTGCCGAGCCGAAAAGCACGACTCTACGGACATTGTGGCTCTTAAACACAGGCACGAGCCGTTCCTTTATCTCGTTGATGTTATAAGGCATAGTCATTCTCCTTTCCGTGTAGCTTTACTATATTGTACCACCATTCCCGCAAAAAATCAAGCGCAAAGTCAAAACGGTCAGGGGAACTGACCGCTTTAAACTATTATTCGCACGCAATATAGATATCCATACTCTCTCCATCCGTTTCAAAGCAAGGAATAACGCCCTCCCAGACGTGCTTTAATCCGTTTATCTTCATATACTCGTCAATAGCCTTATAGCCGTTCGGAATGGTCACAAACGGATTGTCAAACGGACTTTCGATATGTACGGCCGCATACTTCTGCGCTTTCTGCTCCTTGACCTCAAGACCGTCAGGAGTGAGATCTTCAGGCAATACCCATGCGGCGGTGTAGCCGTGCATATTATATACATTTATCTGCTCCTGAGAAAGATACGGGAAATCCCATCCGATGACCCTCGGAGCATCTACTCCGTGTTCCTTTGCGATTTTATATATCCTGTCAAGTGCGTCACCCTCGGGGTTGGTGCTTATGGCGGTGTACATTACATATCGGAACGAGGGGACGATCTCCACACGCAGATCTGAGTACGCTTCATCAAAAGCACCGAGATCATCTCTGAAAAGATTGTCAAGAGAGCAGTTAAAAAGACTGCACAGCTCTATCGCCTTTTCGATCTCGGGCTTACACTCATCATTCTCCCACTTTGAAACAGTCTGACGTGAAACATCAAGCTTCTCTGCGATAGTCTCCTGCGTCATATTCCAATTAAGTCTGCGTAAATGCTGAAGATTTTTTCCAAAGCTCATATTTATCATCCTTTCAAATCGATACTGTAAGCTTACGAGAAAATTATAACACAGAACAACTGAGCATTCAACCACAATAAGCTTGACTTTTTCGGATTTTCCGCAACCTGAGGTTGACAGAGGATACAGAAAAACGCAGGATAAATTCTCGCAAAAAGTATAAAAAGCGCAGGATAAGGGTGTTTTTACGACAAAGGCCGTACTCGTTTTTACGGGTACGGCTTGAAATATGGTGTTTGGTAGATTGGGATTTATCTATCAAATTGATATATAGAATTAACAAGGCTTTGAATACATTCCATTAATGTTCGCCCAATAGGATATGAACCTGAATTTAGTAAGACTCCATTTGAATCAACACATATTTTTCCTATGCTTGATTGTCCGATTTCCAAAACATTACAACCAATATTCTCACCATGCCATTCTGCTTTTTCCAAAAACTCCAATTCAAATTCACATAATTCATTTATTGAATAAAACTCAAAATATCCCGCTTCTGAGGTGTAGTGCAAACCATTGAATTCGCTAATGACTTTAAGTTGCTTTTCAGTTAAGACTACTCCCATATCACTCATATATCGATAAAACAAAGAAGTATCTGTATATCTGTTTTCATGCCATCCATTTGACTTTAAAATGGTAAATGTTCGCTCCTCAATGACAGGATGAAAATTATATTCAGTAGATGACAAATAATCAAATAATAATTCATTGCAATCAGCAATCATATCATGATTATGATTGTAATATTTCCCTAATTCTGAAATATAAATGGTTTCAATGATTCCTGCACAGTTTCTTATAACACCAACCTTATTTACCAGAATATTCAAATCATCCCATATACATGCAGAAAACGTCCAGTGTAAATCTATGAATAATTCATCTTTTGACTTTAATTCATTGCGAAAAAAAGTAGTAGAACCAACTTGAGAAAAAATACTGGCCATATAACTCAACTTTTCAACATCAAACATTCCAATATAACGATTATATATCTCTTTAGATATTTTTTTCAAATCCAGTGGTTCACATGCTTGCCTCATATAGGGCTTTAAGCCATTAACATAATCTATAAATGTAGCTTTCTTCATATATTATGTCAATGATATTCTGCATACAAACACGGGAGCAAATAATCTGCGCCCGTTATGTTTTTGTGTAGATCTCCACAAGCCGCTCACACAGCGTGAGATAGCTAAGGAGCTGGGGATATCACGCTCGTATATATCGAGGATAGAGAAACGGGCTTTGGAGAAGCTGAGGGGGAGGTTTGGGTAAAGTAATGGGCATCGCTGAAACGATGCCCGTTAAATCGGATCACTTATCACCAAAAGTGCTATGACAGCCTAACCTGCCACATAAGAACAATAATGTGACAATACTGATTTTCAGTTTGCTGATAGCACTTTCTTATACTTTCGGCTCATGATCATAAAGAACCCAACGCAGAATAAGATCTGCACAACAGTTGATATCGGGGTAGCAAGTCCTATACGGAACAAGGATACAGGTACAATTTTACTCATTATCCAGGAAACGGGCAGACGTACGCAGATTCCGCCAATGATACCCTGGAGCATAACGAAGGTGGTATTGCCGCAGCCGTTGAAATATCCGATGAAGCAAAACAGGAACGATGTCAGGATACAGTCAAAGGCATAGGCTTTCAGATATTCTGCAGCAGGCAGAATGATCTCAGCATCCTTTGCGAAAATATTCGCAAGCAGATCGCCGTGGAAGAAGGTTATGTATCCCATCACTATACCTATTGCCAAGGAGGATGCTATACCGCACAATAAAGCTTTTTTTGCACGTTCAGGCTTGGCTGCACCGATATTCTGTGCCACGAATGCAGACATCGACTGCATAAACGCAGACGGAACCAGCATTATAAATACAACTACCTTTTCTGCCACGCCAACGCCTGCCGATTCAATCAAACCGATATCATTAACGATCGCAATGATCACAAGAAATGAAAAGCTGACCAACAGATCCTGAAGAGCGATCGGAGCACCGAGCTTCAGGGTCCTTTTGATATAATAACCGTTCGGTCTGATACTTTTTAAAGAGAAGTCAAATGGCAGTTCTTTTTTTCGGATGATGACAAGCGAAAGAAAAACACTTATCGCCTGTGCAACTATCGTTGCCACCGCCGCACCTGCCGCTCCCATGTCGAAAACCGCGACAAGCAGCAGATCACCCGCAATATTGAATACACACGCTATCGCTACCGTGATAAGCGGCATCTTCGAGTCACCGATACCTCTGAAGACACTTCCCAGCAGGTTATATGCAACGATGAATATCGTTCCTGCAGAGCAGATGACAACATATAACACAGTATCATCAAAAGCTTCTGTCGGGGCATGCATAAGTCGGGTGAATGCAGGAGCCGCAAGTAACATAACAGCTGTAACAACGACAGCAAAAATACCGAACATACATATACCGCTGCCGATGATCTTTCCAGCCTCATCTCTCTTTTTTTCACCTATTTTTCTGCCCACGAAAATGGTAAGTCCCATAGCAAGTCCTGTTATAACTACCGTAAGCGTCTGCATGATATGACTGCCCGTAGACACAGCCGATACATAGACATCCGCGAGATCGCCTCCGAACTGACCCACAACAAGCAGGTCAACAGCACCATACATCGCTTGTAAAAACATTGCCAGAAGAACAGGCAGTGCAAAACGTATCAGGGGTAAGAAAATCCGTCCCTCTGTAAAGCTTTGTGCGTTATTCATTTTAATATGCCTCCTGAAATGAAATAATCCGACAAACCTTATAACTATAGCACATTTCAGAGAAAAAGTCAATCTGTTTTATCAAATAATGGCTACTTTATTGGGGGTGATGATATAAGCGGTTTACGATCGTGATGCTACGATATACCTCTGTTTATTCAAGCGTAAAGGACTTGAGCATACCGTTTCCCTCGCCACTGAATGTAAGATATATCGCATTTACTCCATCCGGGATATCGACCTGTACACTGTAGGTCTCCCACACATTGCTGAACTCGACAGGTATCCGCGCGAGAATGTCGCCATCCCACTTTGTACGGACCTCGTACACACCCTTGGCATAGCCTCTTGCAGTAACAGAAAACCTGCTGACACCCTTGCATTCAAAAAACTTGAAGCCTGCAGTCGCACCGTTTGTGATATTGCCGATGTAGCCTGTTTCCTCATCTCCGTCCCTGCCGTCCTGCATCACTCTGGGCGCGCCCTCTTCACCGACATACAGCGAGTGCTTTTCGGTAAACAGGTTGCAGGCGAGATAGGCAGGATATTCGCCCTTGCCCTCAAGCGGAGTATCATTCAGTCCGCAGGAGGTCATCTCCGCCTGCGCAAAGGAACCGTCCGCATGGCGAATAAGCCTTTCCGCACAGCCCTGCCTGCTGTACCATGTTCCGTTGGTATGACGATGATAGAATATATACCAGCTTCCGTTCAGCTCCACTATACTGCCATGATTGTTTGCACCGTATGCCATCGGCATATCAGCAGTCTTATAGCTGTCGATGTGGAGGTCTGTATTGCTTATCAGCACTCCGCCGTAAACAAATCCGCCAAGCGGACTGTCGCTTACGGCATAACAAAGCTCATGCATGACCTCGGACGAATAGATAAGGACGTACTTTTCACCTGCCTTGCGTATAGACGAAGCCTCGAAAAAAGCGTGTCCCTCAAAACCGGTGCCTGCACTGTATTCACAGCCCGGAATGACCGTTACAGGCTCTGTTTTTACAGTCAGCATATCCTTATCGAGGACCACCACACGGGAGCCTGTCCTGCTCTTATCACCCCTGCCGCAGAAGCCGCTGTACAGATAGGTATTTTCGCCCTCGGTGATAACTCCCGGATCGAACTGCGGCTCATCACCGTCACGCTCTCCGAGCCTTGTTCCGTCAGGGTAACGGACATATCCGTAAAACTCATACTTACCTGCAGGTGTATCGCATACCGCCACAGACATTACTGAGGTCTTATCCAGCACATAATACAGATAATATCTTCCATCCGCACCCACAGTCACATCAGGAGCATACAGGCACATCTTGCCCTGCTTATTCATCGGGTCGGCACAGCGGTCATATATGACGCCCTCATAACGCCAGTTGCCAAGATCATCGAGCGGTGCGGACCAGCACACATAATCGCCCATGCAGAACACATATCCGTTATAATAGTCATGCGAGCCATAAACATACACCCTGTCGCCGAATACATACGGTTCACCGTCGGGAATATACTCCCAGCTCGGCAGATATGGATTGAATGCGGCAGTTTTGCTCATGATCATTACCTCCGATCGTTTTGTTGGACTTGCTGAATGGATGATATCCATATCATCTCTTTTTGTTAGCTTTATTGTATTTTGCGATCTCCTTGAATTTGCGTTGTTTTGCGGCAAGGAGTATCTATCACCATACCGCCGCGGGGCAACAGAAGCAGTTCCCTGTGCGTTGTGGTGTGAATATTATTATAGCATCAGTCATACATAATGTCAAACAGGCACGGGCATCTCCGGGCACTTATAATGTTTGCCGAAAACGCTAAGGAACCGGGGATATCTCGGTCGTATATATCGAGACGCTAGATAAACTTATGGAGAGGCTTGGTGAAGAAATGAGCGTTGTCAGATTCAACGCCCATGCGGAGATGGTTATTTCGAAAAACACGGAGCGCTCATTGCACCAGGCGATTCCCCCCGATTGTACTACATATGAATGGCAATCCTACGCACGAGGCACTTTATTAAGCAAAATAATACAAGTATTCCGCAAATGAGTTTATTGCATGGCGCTGAAAAAAGGAGTAAAATTAAAATACAGATCAACTGCGAAAAGGAGAAAATGATATGATCAGGAAGATACTTAGTGCTGCTCTTGCGGCGGTCATTTTTTGCACCAGCACAGGCTGCGACACACCGCTGTTTACAAAAGATAAGCCGCTGACAGCCTCAGAAACTGCAATGCGCATGGGCATGGGACTTAACCTCGGCAATACCATGGAAGCCTACGAAGCCACCGATTGTGATAAGACATACTACGAATGGATACCTGTCATTGGCGATGACCGACCTATCGATTACGAGACCTGCTGGGGTGCTGTTGAGACAACACAGGAGGTCATAAACGGAATCAAGGCAGAGGGTTTTGACACTGTTCGTATTCCTGTTTTCTGGGGCAATATGATGGCAAATGACGGCACATATACGATAAACGACGAGTATATCGCCCGTGTCAAGGAGATCGTGGAATACTGCTGCAACGCAGATCTGTATGCGGTAATAAACATCCATCATTTTGACGAGTTTATTATCCGCCGCAACAGTGACGATGAATGTGTGGAGATATTCACTAATCTATGGACTCAGATCGCAGAATACTTCAAGGACTGTCCCTATACGGTTGTCTTCGAGGGCTACAACGAGTATCTTGGCGGAAATCGCTTTGACGAAAACGGAGAGCTGAGTGAGCTGAGTGAGGCGGAAGGCTTCGCTATGACTAATACCCTCAATCAGACTTTCGTTGACGCAGTAAGAGCAACAGGCGGCAAGAACGCCGAACGAGTGCTGATAGTATCCGGCTACTGGACGAACATCGACAAGACGACCTCCCCCGAGTTCGTGATGCCCACAGATATAGTTGCAGACAGGCTTATGGTTTCCGTGCATTATGTGGACAATATGATGTACTGGACGAACAGGATCGGCGGCGATGACTGGGTGAAATATATAGATGACCAGATAGGAAAGCTAAGAGCTGCTTTTTCCGACAGGAATATCCCCGTGTTTGTGGGCGAAACTTCAGTGAATTATCCAAGGAGCAATTTCGACCGCAACGCAGGTTATTCAAAGTCCCCCGAATGTGTTGATTATGTTCTGAGAATGCTGCTGATAAACGGCTTTGTACCCGTCATATGGGATGTTAACGACAATTTCTATTCACGCACACAGTATCGTATAAAGTCGGGCGCAGACAGAATGGTGATACGGAAAATAGCCAATGAACTTCATGGAGTGACCGAGGATATGAACAGTATTGATTTTACCGATGTTGTCGACCCTGTTGAGCTGCTCGATATGGGCTCTCGTACCACTATGGAATACGTGCGTGACATGGGAATCGGAATAAATCTCGGCAACACCTTTGACTGCATGGGCGACTGGTATTCCACAGGCGGCACGCCAGGCGAGGTAGAAAGAGCTTGGGGCAGCCCAACCATAACGCAGGAGATGATACAAGGATATGCGGATGCAGGCTTTGGCGTGATGCGGCTTCCCGTATCCTGGGCAAGCCTTATGGATCCCGAGGGAAACATAGATCCAGCATTTCTTGACAGGATCGACGAAGTGGTAGGCTGGATACTGGACAGCGGAATGTACTGCATCCTTAACTCTCACCACGACGGCTGGTCAGAAAAGTTCCCAGAGGATTATGACAAGGCTATGAAGATATATGAGAATGTGTGGACGCAGATATCGAGAAGATTCAACAAGTACGGCGAAAAGCTGATGTTCGAATCAATGAACGAGGTCGGATTTGACAGCATATGGAATCAGTATGCGGGAACAGAAGGCAAGCAGGAAGCATACGACATATTCAACGCAATTAATCAGAAATTTGTTGATGTGGTGCGTGGCTCGGGCGCAAATAATGAGAAGCGTCATCTGCTGATAGCGTCTTATTGGACATCAGTCGAGCGTGCATGTGACCCCATGTTCATCCTGCCGGATGATCCCGCAGGGCGTATGGCGGTTTCGGTACATTACTACGGTCCCTCCACCCTTACCCTGCTGACGCATGATGCGGACTGGGGCAAGGCTCGCACCGACTGGGGCAGCGAAGCGGATTACGAGGAACTTAATATGTGGTTCGATATGCTGACGGAGCATTTCATCAGCAAGGGTATTCCCGTTATCGTGGGCGAGTTCGGATGTTTCGGTGGCAACAAGACTCTTGAAACACGCGTGCAATGGATGATGGATGTAGCTAACGCCTCATACAGCAGGCAGATATGTCCTGTACTCTGGGACACTCCAGGCGGCGAATACATGAGATCCATCTGCACTTTCAAAAACCCTGAATTTATTGAATCACTGGTTGGAATCGCAGAGTAATAAAAACACAGAAACACGGGAGCAGATAATCTGCTCCCGTTAAGTTTTTGTATTGATCTCCACAAGTCGCTCAACCGTCCTGCACTTCATCCTCCTAGTCCTTCCTGCTCATAATTCATAAGCGTACAGCGGTCGATGTGTGCGAAAGCTGATTCTCATTCTCAGTAAGCTTCGTACGCAGACGATGGTACCTGAGCCTTAAATTGAGTGGAAGTGCATGAACTTCTGGGCCGCTCTTCCCTGCAAGCTCGACATCCTCGGGATATTTATACTGCACAAACCGCTTGGTTATGCGGAATTTTGTCATTCCAGAACAAAACGCAGGAGTTTCCTAAGCACCACCATTACCAATTGTTTGCATTTGTCGAATATGCGCAAAACCACAAATAAAATTGGCTGGATTTAACGAGAAGAACATGATCGACAATATGATAAATCTGTATTGGTGCAGATCACATATACCGACTAACCAAATACGCGTCACTGTTACTTTAAATCAACCAGTGCGTCTTGCACCAATCTTATCTTCTCCATTGTTTCGATAACACATTCATCTTCTTCACTGCAAACGAGCTTTTGCCGCTCCAGCAGTTCATTATAGATATTCAGTGATCTTTCATATTCACCAAGAGCAGCATATAGATCACCTACCCTCAAAAGAGCATTCAATATTATCGGGTCGTGTGAGGGAAACACCACATTATAGCCATTCAAGCATGTCGTAAGCATATCGGCAGCCGTATCATACATACCCATCTGAATGCAAAGATCAGCCAGTCCGTCAAGATAATAAAGTGTATTAGGATGATCCGATCCCTGAGTCCTGCACTTCAGCTCATAGCATTGCGTTCCTTTTTCAAGAGCCTTCTCATAATCGCCGAGCTGACGATAGCAGTTTGATACCCTCTCTGTTGCCATTATTGATTGAAAGTGCTCCTCGCCGAAATATTCGGTATGCTCTTTTTCTGACTTCAATGCTAATTTCAGGCTGTCTTCGTAATTATTCAATGCAAATAAAGCATCAGAGGTCTTCAACAATATACTAAGCGTGTACAGATGTTTTTCTCCGTACGCTGTTACAAATCTATCATATAGCTGTATGTATTTTTCAAGTGACACTTCAGGTCTGCCAAGTTTAACATTCAGGTCAGCAATGTACGTTTCTATATTGATAAGCAGCGGATGATCGGCAGGCAAATGTTTTTTGCGCAGATCATATGCAGCCCCGTAGTAAGACAATGCCTCGCTGTAATCACCAACTGCTGAACAAACATTAGCAACACCTTCTATGAAATCTGAGCACATAACATGCTCTTCGCCATAAGTTCTTCTGCATATTTCCAATGCTTCCTCATAATATCTCATAGAATTATCATAGTCACCGAGATTATGATAATTCTGGGCAACACTATGCATTGCCAAGAGCGTAGACGAATCCTCAATCTGGCTTTGCATACGTTTTTCGAGCACTATAAGATTATATTGAAGTGCAATGTCATTTTTTCCAAGCTCTGTACAATTCATCGCGATACTACTCATAATATCGATCGTACGGTAATCATCCTCGCCATACATTTCACGATAGCGCTCCAGCAACTTCATCTGAATATCCAATGACTCCTGAAGCATGCTCATATCATTATAACACTTTGAAAGCAGATGTAATACCGCATCAATCCTTTCCTGGTCGAGATCAGACAGGTCAAGCGTCATTCTATAAAGAGCTTCGCAGACATTAAGCGCCTGCTGGTAATTGCCGCAGCGCATATACGCTTTAACTATATTCTCGCCTGCCCTAACGATCTGACAATGATCATCGCTGCATAATTCCTGATAAAAATTGTATGCCTGCTGAGCTTTTTCCAGAATATCATCAAAGCGTCCTGCAAAACCATCTATATCTAACAGCCCGCTTAACATATCAGCATACAGGATCCCAGCTTTATCCTTATCGGCTCTTTCTATGAAGTGCACAAACAAGCTCTCTGCCAAAACAAATCTACCGACACTGCACAATTGATTCAATAAGCCTGATAAAACATCGCGATAGAACTCATGAAGATCATTATCTTCCTTGAAATACCACAATGCATACTTTATGATCCATCCGAAGTAATAACCGTAATCCTCAGATCGTACGCTACAATGTCTGAGCTTTTCACGACAATACTCAATAGCCTGACGAAGTGTATTAGAAAACAGATATTGATCGCAATTTGCGACAAGGATATCTCCTACAACCGAATGAATGCTACAATAAGACCCTTCATGACAAACAAACGACATATTGACAAGAGCTTTATAAGTAAGCTCATTGATATTGTAATTCAAAGCTAAGACAACACATCCGAACATCTCCCTGTCCCAGCGTTTTAAACAAGCCATAATATATGCCATCTGCTGCTTGTCTGCATCAAGATATCTGATGTACCGATTTATCATTGATTCTGTATCTTTGCCAAAATCATCTATAACGGGAATTTGTCCTCTTCCTCTTAAGGATTCATATGTATCTACGCAGATATCAAGATAAAGCGGGACACCATTTGTAAGCTTATATATCTGGCTGCGCAGAAGCTCATCATCTATCCCTGATTCATACAGAAATCTATTAGCGTCAGTGGGTGCAAGTGCTCCCAGACAATGCTGTTCAAGATTTTGTTCGTCCGCATCACACCAATCCGAGCTACCTGCACGCTCCTTCCATTTGAGCTTTTCTCTGCCTGCTATGACCCAAAGAGTATTCGGCACATAAGGAATGATCTCGTTTCTTAACCATTCATCTGAAGCTAAAGGATCGCCGAGAGAAGCCGCTTCGTTTACAAGGCTCTCATAAGTATCCAGAAACACCACCAACGGCTTGTCTTTATCAGATAGGTTCTCCTCCAGATCGATAGCAAGCAGGTCAGGAAGCTTTCTGAGCATCTCCTTTTCATCAGTAACACTTAAAATATCTGCAAAAATCTTTTTATTATTTCTCAGGGAAGTACGTATTATTGCCTGACCCTTATCAATTGCTGCAAACAGCTTTGATACAATATCCACACCAGGAATATCACCGGTAACATCCACCACGTAGCTCAACAAACGGCTTTTTTCAATGTAAGAATCCATTTCCGGTTTGACTGCTTCATTATAGCACAGCTTCTTATACTGATAGTACCCCATATCAAACAAAGACATATCAAAGCTGCACTTTTCCACAAAAGCCTGCACCATATTTTTCATGATCTCAACAGGTTCTTTTACCTTATCATTTTCAAAATCATGCCTGATATACAGCTGATGTTCTTCCCTGCCAACCAAATCCTCTTCCAGTTTTCTAAGAAGACTGGTTTTTCCTATTCCACCTATACCATAATACGCAAGAACACAAGGCCCTTTGGTTGCATCGTTCAGAGTTGCTTTGCGATACTCAAACTTTTTCCAGAAAGATTCACGCGGCTCCTCTCTGTCAGTGAAAACACGTACGGCTCTAGCCTTTTCCTTAGCAGATCTGATCACCATTGCCATAATCTTAAAACTCCCTTACCTTTCCTCAAAAACACGACTCAGCAGTTTTCCATTTTAAGAAAAACACTCAAAACAGCATTACTTAATTATTACACGAACCTCCGGAAAGCAGCGCTCAAAGTAATGATTTGAGATCATATTAATCTGATTCTTATTATATCGCAAAAACTATAACAAATCAAGAGAAATATACAAACAATCCAGCAACAGTTAACGCCTGTTCCTAATATAACACTGTTCTGTCAGATTATTTATCAGTGCTGTGAGTCGCCGCAAATTGCCAAATCCTCGTCGCTCCGCTCCTCATATTTGGCAATTTGCTTTCCGCTTTTCCTTAACATCTTATTTTTTGAGGGCAAGTGTAACATATCATTGACAACTCAACAACTCAAATCACGACAGTTGCTATTGCAATTTTTGTCAGAATATGATACAACATTATGATATATATCACATATACAGATCCATGCGATGCCCATTGGCGTCGTGATAAATCAACGAGAGAGGACATAATTACATGAACAGGATCTTTATAAGTTATAGCTCAAAGGAATACGATGTAGCCATTAAATTTTTTAACGCGTTCACTGCCAAGGGCATGAAGTGCTGGATGGCGCCCGAATCTATTCCGATTGGCTCTAACTACGCAGTTGAGATCCCCAAGGCTATTCAGGATGCGCAAGTGTTTGTGCTCATCCTTTCGGAAAACTCTCAGAATTCCATCTGGGTGCGCAAGGAGATCGACCTGGCGGTGAACCTCAACAAGCTGATATTCCCTATCAGAATCGGCAACTACCAGCTTATCTCACCCTTTAACTTCTATCTTACCGATATCCAGATGATGCAGGCAAGCGATGACCCCGATTTCTTAGCAAGCAAGTTGGAGCAACTGCTTATGCCAAACACTTCCGCTGATATTAACGATGCAGCTGCAAGTGCTGTTTCGCAGTTCACCGCTACTGCTGCTGCCCAACCTGTTCAGCCTGCAGCAGTTCCCGCAGCTAGTCCTGCTCCTGTGCAGACCGTCACGGCAGCTCCGCAGGAGAAAAAGAAGTTCAGCTTCAAATCCAAGCTTGGAACAGGCATCATCATCGGAGCTTCGGCTGCTGTTATCGCTATCATTGCGGCTATCATCGTGCTAACATCAGGTCCGAAGTCCATCGACTTCACCTACGAGGGCGCAAACAACGATTATATCGGCACATATACAGGAAACCTGAAAAAAGGCGTTGCCAGCGGCCAGGGCGAATTCATCGGCACGAACAGCAATGACGATGAGATGATCTACACAGGCGGATTCGCAGACGGCAAATTCGACGGAGAAGGCACATATACCATAAACTATGACAACGGCGATGTGGGCGTATATGAGGGTTCATTTGAATCAGGCGGTCGTGACGGCAACGGCACATGGGCATTGACCTACTCAGACGGCGGCAGCTTTGTATTTGATGGCAGATGGGAGGGAAACGAAGCCAACGGTAAAGCTACTGCCACCCGCACCTATGCAAACGGCGATAAGGTAACATGGGAAGGTCAATGGAAGGACAACCAGAGGACAGGAACCATCAAAGAAACAACCACTCACGCCAACGGTGATGTCAAGGTATTCGAAGGCGAATATAAAGATGATGAAAAGAACGGATCCGGTGTCTGGGCGTATTTATACGCGAACGATGACGCCGAGACCTTCGATGGTGAATTTGCAAACGGCAAAAGCAACGGCCATGGCAAATGGACATTCACCGGTGCAGACGGCAAAGTGATAGTATGGGAAGGTGAATTTGTCAACGACCTGAAGTCCGGAGCAAGCATACAGACAACGACCCACGCAAACGGCGATTATGAAGTACTTGAGGGCAACTGGGTCAACGGTCAGTTAAGCGGACATGCAGTAAATACCTGCTCCTTCGCCAACGGTGATGTTGAAGTATCGGAGATCAATCATACCTATGGCAGCACAAACGGACAAGGCACAAGCGTAAAGACCTGTGCCAACGGCGACAAAACAACATACGAGGGTTCTTTTGTTGATGGCAAAAAGACGGGAAAGGGCACTGAAACAACAGAATATGCCGACGGCACAAAGATCGTGACCGAGGGCGAATTCAAGGATGGCGCAAAACACGGCACCTGCAAGGTGACGCTCTACAACACCGACGGCAACGTTTACGAATATATCGACGAATACAATGATGACACTTCCGATGACAATGGAATTATGACAAGTAGATTTGCCAACGGTGACGTGGAGGTGTATGAAGGTTCCTTTTCCGATGGCAAGAAGAACGGATTTGCCACCTGCACATTCACAAATAATGAGGACGGCTCTGTCAGATTGTACGAAGGCTACTACAAGGACGGAGTCCGTGAGGGCCAGGGCAAAGAAACATATACTACAGCGGATGGATGGCAGCAGATACGCGACGGCGAATGGACGGATGACAAATTCACAGGATCAGGTTCATTGCTCAGACTGCTCGTAAATGGCTCAACTTCCCTGTATGAAGGCACATTTACCGATGGTTATGTTATCGAAGCCAAGCACACCCTGCATTTATCAAACGGCGATATAGCTATCTATGAGGGTACGTTCAAAAACTTTGAGAGACACGGTCAGGGTAAGCTGACATATACATTGGCTTCAGGCAATTACTTCATCTATGAAGGACAGTTCGCTGACGGCACGTTCAACGGCGATGGCAAGGTCGTGTACTACAACAGCGAGGGCGAGGTAACCCAGGTCAAAGAGGGCACCTTTAAGGACGGCGAATTAGTAAGCTGATCCCCACCACATAAAACTGATACAACAAAAACAGAGCGATCCTGTGCTGTTTATATTATCTTTTTTACAACGCTGAACGCTCAGATGGGGGCAGACAAATAAAAAAGGGAGCATTGAATGGCTACCAATATAGAAGTTTCCCGAAAATTATTTAAATCTTAACACAGCGGATTATGTAGACAGGCACATGGAAATCAACCATGTGCCTGTTTTTCATTTATAACAATTTCATCAAAGAATTTTAAACTACTCTCTATGCTATCAATCAGCTGACCGTCTTCGTGCAATCGCATAAGGTAATTCACATAATCTTTCCTATCATCGTATGAAAAAATTACAGCGTCTTCAGAATCGTGCATTAAAAATAGATTCTCATTAAAACTTTTCTCGAATGAATAGGCATTTCTGTTTTCATAAAGTAAAAACAACAAGTGTATAATATTTATTCTATCTGGGTCTTCATAGTCTATAAATGAAGCAAACTCAATAGAGTTGTTTTTATACTTAACAAAAGATTCCTTTAATTTATCAACCATTTTTTCTACAGCTTTAAATGTCAAAATCTTAGTGGATATAAGCTTCTGTAGTCTATCGCTAAAAATCTGGTGGTTTGCATTTATAACTTCTACTGCTGACGCAGAATGAATATGAAGTTTCCCTAATATGCCAAAACAGATTTTATTTTTCTCTCCATCAATACTATACGTAAATAACTCAAGTTCATTTGCTACACATTGATTTGTAAAAGGTTCATCACACATTCGGATTTTGTAACATATAATTCCCCAGAAAAACATAATTACATATTTATATCCATCTGTGTCAGTATATTCGAACAGACCGTGACTACCTAAATCGCACATTTTATTCAGTGCTGTTTCTAAATTTAAATCTATACATATCTCAACAAATTCCTCAACAGGGCATTTACACAGAACACAATCAACAATATTTTTGTGTTTATTATCATAAAAATCAATGTCATTAATATAGCAATACCATTCATAAGCTGTTTTAGCTATTGTTCTCAGTATTTCTTCAGAAGCGAACAAATCTTGTATGGAAAATGTTACACTTTCAACAACATCATGCATATCTAAAATTTCTATATCTTTTTCTTGAATACCATTCTTTTGTTTCAATTTATTTAAATTACCTACTAACACTTTTTTGTCATTATGGCTTCCACGAAAAAGTCTTTTCTTATCTTCATATAGCGATGCTCTGTCACTCAAAGATGTTTTATTAATATTCACTCCATTGATGATTAAATCAGTGGTGTATTTAATTACACTGCCATCTCTTTCTGTTAATCCAATCTTATTTCTAAAGAAATTCAGTTTTTTAATAGCAATGTTTTCGTATTGATTAGTAAATTTGTTATGGTATTTGCAGACAAATTTCCTTGTTACCTTTGCTCCTGTAAGTGCACATGATATTACATCTGATACAGATAAATCTTCAGAGTTACAGTAAATACATTTATACATTATATTTCTCCTTAAAATCAAATTATATAATGAAAAAGGAGCCTTTTACGGCTCCTTTGGTGAGGTGTTGAGGACTCGAACCTCTGGGTGTCTATTCCATCTCGTCAACTGATACCACAATATTAATGATTATCCACATATCGCTTGGTCACCCCAGTTACACCCATTGCCGCCGTTAAATATGTTGTCATTATAGCACCTCCAAATGTTACTACAGTATTTATTGTTGTAATCATAATGCTTATTACAGTTAATAATAAGTTGAGGTCTTCTATTGAGATAATATTAAATATTGCTAACAGTATCAGAGTTAGAATCTTGGTTTGCAATTATTTTAGCATATTTGCCTTAAAAAGTCAAATATCAAAATGTACCATTATTGACAACAAGTACCACCAAATGCTATAATATATCCAAACATATCCTATGAAAGGAGTGAACGCTATGCCGATGTCAATCAAGAAAGCAAATTTTTCACCATATATGCTCTGTGCAGCTTATACAATGAAGTAAGCGGCTGTGCACAGAGCGGTTTTGCCGCTTAACAATTTGATATATGCTGCACTCTGTTTTTTGAATTATACTTACTATGGAGTGATAAAAATGTCATATATCAACGCAGAAAAGGTTCTACCTGCGTGGTTGATTGATGAAATCAGAAACTACACAGGTGATGGACTTATCTACATTCCACCCGACAAATCCATTCGCAGAGAATGGGGTAGCAAATCGGGTGCAAAGCAAATGCTTGAAGCAAGAAACAATGAAATCCGTATCAGAAAAGGCAATGGTGTGACCGTTTCACAGCTTGCCAATGAGTACAATCTTTCCGAAGATACTATTAAACGGATTTTATATAGGTGAGTACGTTTCATAAGCCTCTTTTGAACTATCAAAGGAGGCTTAAGCTATTTAACAGTGTATTTTTCCTATTAAACCAAACACTACACTTGCCTACACTTTAAAATCATGGTATACTGTCCGAAAAGGAGTGACTTCTATGAGTGATTATACAAAAATAAATTCGCAGACTTGGGACTTGTGGGCTGATAACGGCTGTGAATGGTCTGTTCCGATTTCACATGATGAATATGAAGCTGTATCTGAAGATAATTTCGGCACATATCTTACACCCTGCATAACTGTTCCCCATGAATGGTTCGGAGATTTAAAGAGCAAAAGGCTTCTTGGTCTTGCAAGTGGAGGCGGTCAGCAAATGCCTGTGTTTTCAAAGCTTGGTGCAATCTGCACTGTTTTTGATTATTCCGACAGACAGCTCGAAGCTGAAAGGACAGTTTCAGAGCGTGAGGGTTATTCAATACAAATTATCAAGGGCGATATGACAAAAAAACTCCCATTTGAAGATGAAAGCTTTGATATAATTTTTCATCCTGTTTCAAATTGCTATGTTGAGGATGTTTATCATATTTGGAATGAATGTTACCGTGTTCTGAAAAAAGGCGGGCGTCTGCTTGCTGGCTTTGATAACGGTATCAATTTTCTTTTTGAAGACGATAATCCCTTGTTGGTTGTAAACAAGCTCCCGTTTAATCCGCTTAAAATGCCAAAAGAGCGATTTGAAGCAATGGCGAAAAACGGTGAAGGAATACAGTTTAGCCATTCTCTTGAGGAACAGATAGGCGGTCAGCTTAAGGCTGGATTTACTCTTAAAGCTTTATATGAGGACAGGGACAGAGTGGGTGGTGCAAGGATAAGAGATTATTCTCCGCAGTATATGGCAACTTTGGCTACGAAATAGGGGTATATATGATTGAAAGAATTTTAAAGCAGTGGGATTTCACGGATACAGAAATTCTTGAACAGCTTCACAAAGACTCTCCGAGGCTGATATACAAGATTATGGCTGACAGTAAGCTTTACATGCTGAAAGGTATTCCCGAAGAAAAGCCCGAAAGCGTTATTGTCGGAAATGTTTCTGCTCACAAATATCTTGGAAACGAAAAAAGAATTGCTCCTCGTATTTTTGCAATGAGCAACGGTAATTTTTACATTAAAGAAAATGGCTTTTGGTTTTATTTAATGGAATTTATAAACGGCACACCTATGGAAACAACTGAGGAAAACGAGTATTTGCTCGGCAAACTTGCAAAACAGTATCATTCCTATACGGACTATGATAAGCCATCTGAATTCAATGAGGATAAGCAGCGATTTTACGGATGGTTTTGTGACAGAGATTTCAAAAAAGAATTTGACCGTATTCTCGATGGACTACCCGATTTCAGCAAACTTGACAGGTGTTTTATTCATACGGATTTAGGACCGCATAATGCGATGATAACTGCGGAAGGAAAGGCTGTGCTTATTGACCTTGACGACGCAGGTATCGGCTGCCGCTATTTTGATTTGGGATATTCGTTTATATGTCAGTTTGTCGAACACGATGATAAGATGAATATGCGATACCGCTTTGATTATGCAAAATCATTATTGAACGGCTATTACGGCACAAAAATTTCACGCTCAGAATATAACTTGCTTTGGCAAGGTGCAATATATATGCACGTTTCATATATGAAATGCTACGGAGAAGATGCTGTTGATTCGCTTTGGAAAATATTAAAGTTTGGTATTGAGCAGAAAGAAAAATTATGGGAATTATTATGAAAGGAAAAATCATGCACAGTGAACTTATAAATGGAATAAAACAGGAAGAAATCGACTTCCCAAAGCGGTTTGCCTCCTATGAAAAAAAGGAGTACGGCATTCTTTTCTATATGGCTGACAACAAAGATTCCTATGACGGAAATCATGCTTGCATTTATCCTGACAAAATTACTGATTTAGGTGCGGTGCTTGATGATATTACATCGTTCTACAAAAAACTTGGTATACAAGCTTCAATTTATCATCCTTTTGAAAAGGACTATTTCAAAAACAACATAGCAACTCTGAAAGCGCACGGCTACACCTACACCGCTGAGGACGACCACAGGGTTATGCTTCTGACGGCGAAGAACAGCATTGTTACTCCGAAACGGCTTGACATCCGTGTTCTGAAAGAATGGGACGAGCGTATTGCAACTGATATTTTAATTCCAAGCGGCGAGCCGTGGGAGATTGAGGTTACAAAGAAGCGTACCAAACAGGACGGGACATTTCTTTTCGTTGGTTACCTTGACGGCAAGGCTATTGTTTACTCCGATATTCACAAGTCAGAGTATGGCAATACCCGTTTCGATTATATTGTTACAGCAAAGGAACACCGTGGAAACGGCTATGCAAGCGAGCTGTTAAGCTTTATGGTGGAGTATTGTAGGGAAAATAATTTTCCTATGTGCTGGCAGTGGGCTGGACCGTCGGAAAATATCTGTTACAAGGCTGGCTTTCGTGAAGCGTTTACTATGGAGGCTGGGTTTGCGACAGGGCCTGAGTTAGTATAATATTAAACATTAACAGGTACATGGGAATTACTTCGTGTGCCTGTTTGTTACTTAACGAAATAGGATGTTTGATATAGTATAAAATGAAATTAATAAATTATTTTGATGTAGGTATTTTCTCACACTAGAAGGAAAATTCAACTATAGACAAATGATTTTAAATTTATTTTTTCACATAGAATTGTATGCGTTTGATTATCATCCAAAGATTCAAATATTTCCAAAGTTACTGTTTTTTCCGTTCCATTATTTTTAAATTTCGTAAAAATATAATCGATATTTTTATACTCTTTTGTTTCTTTTACAATTTTCCCATCAGGTTCAACTTTAAAAAACTGACTGTTTTCATTTATTTGTTTGGCAATTGTTTTTCCTAAACTGCTAGATAAAATATACTGTCCATATAAAGATGTTGATTGTTGATAATATAGTACCGCATATGGGATGTTATACATTGTAACAGCTTTAAAAGTA
>JAZQGZ010000009.1:0-36237 GCA_045540255.1 Oscillospiraceae bacterium
TCACCGCTACATTGAAACGGTAATAAATATCAATCTGCTGTGTACGCTTTCCGCTTGACTTGTCGGGAGCGTGTACCACTATCCTCTCAATCAGCTCGTGCATAATTTCGGGAGTGAGCTCTTTAATCTCGGTGTACTTTCTTACTGCCTTGATAAATTGCTCCGTATCAGCTGTTTTCTGTTCGGTCTCCTGAATTGCTGTATTGAGATCCTCGGACAGCTTTTTCAGCTCTTTCTGCTCTGCTTCATAATTCGCAGACATCTTTTCAAAACGCTCATCCGAGATCTTCCCTGAAACATTATCTTCGTATAACTTCATAAACAGCCTATCAAGCTCTGCAATCCTTTTATCGGTTTGTGTGAGCTTTTTCTTTGCGGCTTTCAGATCAGAACTTATTCTTTGTGTGGAGTGTTCTGCGGCTATCTTCAAAAACTCATCTTCTCGCTCTCGCACGATTAAGCAGATTTTGTTCAGTTCTGACAACAGAATTTCAGTCAACACAGAAGTGCGAATGTAATGCACCGAGCAAGCCGACATATCGAATGCGTATGTACTGCATTTCATGTGTTCGTAATCTTGCGACATAGTTCTTGCTCTCGCCAAATACAGTCTTTGTCCGCAGTCTGCACAGTAAACCATTCCCGAAAAAGGACTGACCTCATCGTGCTTTGTAAGTCTGCGTCTCTTGTTATTCCGTATCTCTTGCACTAAATCAAAGTCCTCTTGCAAAACAATAGCCTCGTGAGTGTTGCGGAAGATCTGCCATTGTTCGGGCGGATTTTCGATCTTCTTTTTGCTCTTGTAGCTTTTCTTGCTTGTTTTGAAGTTCACCGTATGCCCTGCATATTCTGCTCTTGAAAGTATATCCTTTACAGTTTCGCAACTCCATCGGTATGGACTTGTTTTGTTAATACTTCTTGACGAATAATTTTTGTAGCTTGTCGGAGTTAGTATATTCTCTGCGGTGAGCCTTTTAGCGATCTGAGCAGGTCCCAAACCCTCAATGCAAAGCTGAAAAATTCTGCGTACAACTGGTGCGGTGTTCTCGTCAATCTCCCATACATTCTTGTCAGCCTCGGACTTTTTGTAGCCGTAAGGAACGTTTGTAGCGAGTGGCTTCCCCGATTGACCTTTTGCTTTGAATACAGCCTTGATTTTTTTGCTTGTATCTCTTGCATACCAATCGTTAAAGACATTCTTGAAAACCATCATTTCATTCTCACTTCGGAGTGTATCAACTCCATCGTTAACTGCAATATAGCGAACATCATAATCGGGAAGTATGATCTCAATATACTGCCCCGTCATAAGATAATCTCGACCAAAACGAGAAAGATCTTTTGTAATAATAACGCCTACTTTTCCCGCCTTAACATCATCTATCATGCGAATAAAATCGGGGCGATTGAAATTAGTTCCGCTGAAACCGTCATCGACATAAAATTGAATATTCCGAAAACCGTTGTCCTCTGCATACTTTTGGAGCATAGCTTTCTGATTTGTGATACTGTTGCTTTCTCCTTGCAGATCATCGTCATTACTTAATCTGCAATATAACGCTGTGATCAAATCTAACATAATAACCTCTCTTTCTGATCTCACAGCGGAATATGACATCCATATTGTAGCGCAAATTCCGCTGTACGTCTAGCCTATTTTCAGTAATTTATACTTCTTTTTTCAATAGCCTTGCGATAAGTTCTGACAGGCTCTCGCCGCCGTTGAATGTAGTAACCACTATGTAAGTAGTTGAGCCGATTTTGTACTCTGTTACATTGTTCATAATATCTCCCCCTTCTTGCGTTTGAAGAGATATAATTTGAAATCCTAGTACAAAAATCGAAATCCTCCGAAATTTGCAAAACACTTAAATTTTTTCTGAAGATCTGAAATTATTAAAAATTTTTCTGTAATAAAGGTGTGAAAATAAAAATGTCCATATTTGATCGTTTTTAAAGATTTTTTTGAGTTTTTCTTCTGAAAAAGCACTTTTTTGGCTTAAAACGGTCAAAAAAATAATAGGACAAATTTTCGGGGTGAAATTATGTCCATATTTCAGGTGAGCGTTTTTAAAAAAATCGTTTTATAAAAGTTGATTTTATTTTATAAAAAATTTCCGTTGTTTTATAAAAAATATACGTTATTTTGATGAAATTGTTTTCAAAATTATTTAGGTTGATTTATAAAATTTCCTTGTTGTTTTATAAAATTACTTCGTTGTTTTGGAAAATGCTTCGGTAATTTTATAAATTGCTTTCGTTGATTTATAAATAATTTCCGTTATTTATAAATGACTATAAATATTTCGAAAAAAGAGCCGTTATTTTATAAAACTTTTTCGTTAGTTTATAAAAATATTCAGTTGTTTTATAATTGCTTTCCGTTGTTTTATAAAATATTTCTGTTATTTTTGAAAAACAAATCGTTGTTTTTCGGCTGCCTGAGCCGAACATGAGACATTAATTTTTCAAGAATGTAACCTTTTTGTGAAAATGAAGAATGCCCGTTGCTAAAAACGGGCATTTTGTGGCTTAAATTCGTCGGGGGAGGTATGGTTACGTATTTTTGGAGCGATAAACGTAACCTGAAATGTAACTTTTTGAAATATACTCGACAGGCAGAATATGTTTATGATTATACATTTATTATTCTAATGTGATAACTATAACAGGTCTGACACCTAAAATCATATTACAATCATTGTTGTTTATTCGTTTAACGAAAGCTTCACTATCATACGCACTGTATGCAAGCATACCAAGCTCTGATACACACCACCATTCTACCTTATCTGACGATGTATTAAGCTTTTCCTGTACCGCCTGTGTGGGAGCTGCCGAAACATTCTTACCCTTCATATAGAACTCTATGTACGATGTCTGCGGCACGAAAACCCTGTCAGCATACTCATCCATATTGCGATAAGGCCAAAGAGTGCGAACATTGCCACTTACCTGCATTTCGGAAGGATAATATACATATTCATCCAAAAATCCTTTTTCAATACTGTTGAAGGCAGTGTTATAAAATTCGTTATTCAGCCAGTCCCTTAATGAACTGTCATCCCAGGACAGGGTTCCAAATGCTCTCGCATCCAAAACTTTTTCGCTTATCAGATATAACCTGTCCGCTCCGCTCTGCATATTGATTCCCCGACCCATCAGCAACCAGCTTATCGGCTCGCTTCCGTTAGATACATCGCCGTCCTGCTCATAGTGTCCCAGCGTAAAACTGCCGCCGTTGTAATACATATTCTTTAATGAAGCATCTATCCTTAACTGTTGAACATCAGGATCATCTCCAAGCATATCCAGAAGCGCAAGTGCATCGGCATATTTCTTTTTTTCTGCAAGTTCTGCTGCACGAGCATATCTTAAATTCCACAGTTGTTCGGCGGCATCAGAGTATTCTCCAAGCTCCTCGTATAGCTTGATAGCGTTTTCGTAATCATTTGAATCGGCATACTGCTTCGCTTTATGATAATTACACAGCTTCAGAAGCTGCAATTCATCAGGATAGTCGCTGATACCCAGCAGAATAAGCCTTGCATCCTCATAGCTGCCGTTATTCACAAGCTGCTCCACTTCTTCATAAGCGAGCCTACAATAGTTCTGACGGGAATCGGAATAGCTTCCAAGATTTTTGAACAACTCCTTCGCCCTGTCCTTGTCGCCGTTTACTAAAGCAAGCTCAGCCTTTTTATATCTGACTTCATTCAGCTTGGCAAAATTCTGTGTTTCAAGGAAAACGCTTTCAGCCATATCAAGCTCTCCCGATTCTAAAAAAGCTGAGCCTCTCGCATTTTTGCACTCCTTAACTTGCTCAGCGGAATCCGAATATGTTCCCAGAACTGTGAATATAAGCTCAGCGTCATCGTAATTTCCGTCAACAAGAAGCTTATCGGCCTTTTGGTATTTCGCCTCAAGCACCTTTTCGGCACTGTCAGAATAATCGCCCAGCAATCCAAATGCTGTGATTGCTTCGTCATACTCGCCGTTTTCAAGCAGAACAAGCGCAGCCTCATACTTCTTTTCTTCTTCGGACGGCAGAACATTTTCTGTGCCCGCAGCATCAGAGCTGACTACGGACGATACGGTAGTATCGAGTGGCTCCGAAATAATATCATCCTTGCTATTGCTGATCACAACAGCAATAATCACAGCAGCAACAGTCACTAGGCATATCGAAGCCGCAAGAATTACAGACTTGATTTTTTTAGTGTTAATCGGTACTTCATTTGCTGTGTCTGTTGAGAAAGCTTTTTCGGAAGATATCCTGTTTATCCGCTCAGTACATTTTTCGGCAAGCTCTGCACAATCCTTATAATCACCAAGCTCCTTTAAGCTAAGCTCCACCGATCGCAGTATATTAAGATCAGTGCTTTCGTTCAGATTTTTTACACAGAGCGCATAAATATCCTCGCAACGCTTATGCTCTGCCTTTTCCTTTAGCAGCTTTGCCTTATCCTCTGCCGCCTTTACTTTATCAGCAGAGTCGGCATATCCGCCCAGTGTTCTGAAACCCTCAGCTGCGGTGCGGCATTCTGATTCACTAGCGGCGTATTCAAGCTGTGAAACAAGTTTATTGTATACCGAACGATCATTATGCTCACGAAGCTTTATTCTGAATCCCTCATCGCCTAGCTGCATCGCTCTGCGATAATTCTCTGAATACGAATAATCAGCATCAAGAGTATCAAGCTCGCTCTCTGTTCTCGCTCTGTACTCAACAAGCAGCTTTACAAGATATAGCTCGGAACTTTCCCCCTGTGCTTTCAGCAGCTGATCACAGATATCCTCTGCTTCGGAGAATTCGCCGTCCTCCAGATGAACATACGCTCTGCGTAGCAGAGGGTCGCTCTTTGCGGTAGCTGCTGTACTTTGAACGGGAGACTGTGCAGAAATAATAGCTCTGATACTGGAAATAAGATCGCTCTCGAAGCCAAGCTTCGACATATCAAGCGCCTGAAAGTGTGATAGCTCTGCTGGAAGCTCGCTTGCATCAATACCCCTGAAAGCAGGAATAATTGCTTTGCTTCCATCATTCATAAGCGATAAATATCTCACCCAAGCATTCTTTACCCAGATATTTTCAAAGCTATCTTTGGTCGTTCCTACTATCACCATTACTTTTGACGAATTAAGCGCAGCGTATATATGATGCTCCCACTCACTTGTAAGAGTATCTTCCAGTGTTATCTGCGTAAAAAAGACCTTAAACCCCTCAGCTATGAGTTTTTTGTATAGTTCAGCGGTGAGAACAGCATCTTTTGTTCGCCTGCCATTTTCGTCTGAGTCCTTACAACAGAGGTAAATATCGTACTGCTTGCAATCCGAAGCAGCTTCAACTATACTGCGGCGCACTCTGTCTATCTCAGCCGCTTGCCGCTCCATTATATCACACTGCTCAGATGAGGCATATTTCAATGCGGTCTTATAATCCTCGTCAGCAAGGAGTGAACGGGACTGCGTGCGGTTAAGAGTGCAGCCCTGCTCCCTGTATTCAACGCCATAACGGCACAGAAGCATAGACCAATACAGATCTGCGTCAGTTGGATATATCTTCAAAAGTCTTTCATATATCTCAATCGCTTTATCATACTGATACTCTTTGCGGAAGCGTTCAGCAACGATACATAGCTCAGCTTTGTCCTCATCGTCTATCTGAGGGACGCTCTGCATATTTCCGCAGTATTCACAGCGGCATACGCCGTTGTTATTAAGCTCAAGAGTGCCGCCGCACATTCGGCATATATATGCTGCCATACTAAAGCCCCCTTACGAAATCATTCGCTGACATCTATCCACATAGCAGGTCGGATATTCAGATATGCGTAATTATACGAACAACCATATTCGTCTACCCTTCCGTCCTTGCGCACACACTGAATACTCGTCCAGCCGCCTACGCTGCGCAGCCACCATTCGATGCTCGCATTTTCATTCGGGACGGGATGCTCAAACGGTTTGCAGTATTCCTCTATGTATACATCACGCAGATATGCTGTGCGTTTTGTTATTCGCATATCGTTATCAAGATATTTGTCGCACTCATCAGCACTCAAAAGAAATACCTTATCCTCAGTATTTCCGCCGCCATCATGCTCATAGTCAATATTATCGCGATTGCGGATATTCACTGTTGGTATCTTAGCGTACTCCTCTGCGGTAAATGCAGACTCAGCGAATTCTCCGTTAAGCCATCTGCGCACAGAGCTTTCAGGCCAGTTATCATCACCAAAATGCGACATCTCAAGACAGTATTTGCTGATGACAAGAACTCTATCTTCTTCTCTGTTGACAACTATCCATTCGATAGGCTCCTCACCATCTGAGAGGTCGCCATTCTGCTCGTATTTACCAAAATACAGAACATCGCCATACTGCGCATTTGAAAAGCTAAGCTTTTTGGCTTCCTCAGCCTTTTGCACCGAATCAGAATACTCTCCCAGCTGAATAAATATATTTGCCGCGTCATCATAATCGCCTTTGCTGCAAAGACTTACAGCATATCTGTATTTTATTTCGTTGAGACTTTCTGCTGCCTTTTCGTAATCAGAATCAGAAAGTATAGTTATCGCCTCAGTGAACCTGCCGTCATCGGCAAGCTGGAGAGCATAGTTATAATTTGTCTGTTCCAGTTTCTGTTCAGAATCGGCATATAGCTTTTTACTAAGTAAGGAATAAATATTTATTGCTTTATAATATTCACCGTTCTCAACAAGATGTTCGGCGTGAGCATATTGCGTTTCGAGCAGCTTCATCTTACAGTCAGAGTAATCGCCAAGCTCCTTGTATAACTCGCAAGCCTGTTCAAACTCTCCGTTTTCTGCATAATGACCTGCGGCTGAGTATTTCACCAGTATCACCTTTTCCGCAGAATCGGAACAGTTACCTAACCGCTCAAACGCTTTGGCGGCAAGCTCAAACTCCTTGTTGTCAAACAGCTGCTGTGCATAGGCATAGCGGCAAGCAATAGTCTGCTCCTGACAATCCGAATATCCACCAAGCGCCTCAAACTCATCTGCGGCAGTGCTGAAATCTCCACCCTCTCTGAGTAATATTGCGTGGTCATATTTAAGCACTAAAACTCTTTCAGCACTGTCGGAATAATCGCCAAGTGAAACAAATGCGGAAACAGCTTCATCATAATTTCCACTTGCTGCTGCTTCGTCAGCAAGATAATATTTTGTTTTCAGCAGCATATCCTTGCTGTCCTTGTATGTGCCTAAGGTCAAAAAAACTTCTATTGCCTCATCATACTGCTTGTTTTCAAAAAGCGACATTGCTTTGAGATATCTTGTATGCTTTATCTGTTCCGAAGAATCCTTATAGCCTGAAAGCTCAACAAATTCGGTCATTGCAGCGTCATATTCGCCTCTTTCGCACATAGCGACCGCATTATTATAGCGCGAAGACAGCGACATCTGATTTATGAGTATACCACCGCAAATGATTACAGCAACAGCAGGGACGCCAATTAGCAGCGCTTTTTTCAATATCCTAATGAAATTTTCAGAAGCTTTGCGCTGTTTTTCCTCTATTGCAGCCTTTTCGGCAAGCTCCCTATCTTTCTGCTCATTGAAAGCCTTTATCTTCTCAGCACATTTGTCTGCAAGCAAGGCGGAATCCTTGTACTCGCCAAGCTCCCTTAACTGTTTTTGTGCATCGTAAAGAGCGTCTATATCAACATACGATTCGTCAAGCGTGATTTTGGCTTCGGCATATTTTCTTTCCTTAGCAGCTGATGCTCTCTCCTCAGCAAGACGCTGAGCTTTTAATTTGCATTCCTCTGCTTTCTGAGAACTGTCGAGATAATCTCCAAGCGCACTGAAGCGTAACGCAACTCCCTCGCACTGTGACTCGTAAGCCGCATTATCCAGCTCGATACAATATCTGTTATACAAAGAGCGACGATGAGTCTCTGAAAGCTTAGTACAAAACCGCTCATCACCGAAACGCATAGCCTTTTTATAGTTTCCGGACTGCGAAAAGTCTGCGGTAACTCTTGTAAGCTCATCCTCAGTTTTTACTCTGTACTCAGCAAGAAGCTTTGTAAAATATATATCGGCGTTTTCAGGCTCGCAGTTCAGTGCAAGCTCACAAAATTCATCCGCGCGGTCGAATTCTTCGTCCTCAAGGCACAGCTCTGCCCTGCGAAGTAATGAAGCTGCTGTTGCAGCCTCAACAACATTAGGCTGCTCCTCAATCTGTTCAGTACTTTGCTTGGGAGCAGACAGCAGCTTGCGCGCTCCTCTGAGAAGCTCCTCCATAAAGTCAGGAGCACCCATATCAAAGCTCTGGAGATGTGCAAATTCCTCCGGAAGATGTTGAGGCAGCATATTCTTATACAGAACTACAAGATTACCTTCGTTTCTCTCGGAAATGCGATATAGATAGCGATTCCATTCGTTTCTTACCCATACCGCATTGAAATTCTCAGGAGATGTTCCAACTGCGAGCATAAGCCTTGCGGAATTGAGCGCAGCGAAAATATAAGGCTCATATTCGGTACCTGCTTTGTCTTCAAGCGAGATGCGGGCAAAGAATACCTTCCAGCCCTCAGCAGTCAACGCGCGATAAAGCTGTCCAGCCAATACGGAATCATCTGTTCTTCTGCCGCTTGCGTCAGTCTCCTTATAACAGATGAAGATATCATAGGGCTCTGCGGTCATTGATACTGACAGTATCTCCTTGCGAAGCTCCTCAAGCTGCATTGCCTGTACAGCATATAACCTCTGCTGATCACCATCCGCAAGCTTTAACGCAGCACGATAATCCTCGTCGTCGATAACAGGCTGATACTGTATTCTATTGATGGTCGGAATTCGTTTATTAGAGCCGTTTTCCTCAACATACTCCACACCATAACGGCATAGCATTTTTGACCAGAAAACATCAGGCTCCTGATCGTCCAGTTCTACTAATTGATCGTATACATCAGCTGCTCTGTCATATTCACCGCTTCGACGGAGATTGTCTGCTCTCTCCCAAAGCACTGCTTTTTCATCGTAATCAAGCAGCGGAATCGTCTGCGTTACTTCACAATAAGTGCATTTACAGATTTTGATATTTGGTTTTATATCCAATGGAGCACCGCAGCATTTGCATTGATAAGTAAGCATATTGACACCTCTTTTGAATGTGTACTATGTTAACGATTGAATGTATTAAATTGCTATTACTATTTTATCATATATGTTCAGCGATTGTCAATATAATATCAACTATTATATCACAAAAAAGGTATCGCCATAACGACGATACCTCTTGTCATATTCCGCTGTTTTGTCTTAACAACTTTTTTCTGTAGTGAATGCCCTCTTTGTGCCGTCGGTTTTTGCGCATATTGTTGATTTGTGCGAAATATATTGACAAATGATTCATTGTGATATATAATTAAATCGGTAAATTGATTGGTTTGGCATAAATTGCGATACATGAAAAGGAGAAAGATAATGTCTAAAGTATCTACTGTACGCTGTACGAAATGCGGTCAGATCGCAGAGGATAACGGAAATGGTTTTTGTCAGTTTTGTGGTGGTCCGGTGCTCACCGCAAGCAGCAACAAACCATCCCTTGTATGTCACAATCTGACTAAGGGCGAGATCATCGCACTGGTGATATTTGCAATAATTGCTATCATATCCTCAGCTTATGGAATATGGACTGGCTGTGATAATCTTCAGCAGATCAAAGAGATAGAGCCTGATTATATCGCTGCCCAGGAGATGATAGAAAGCGGCTTGTACGATGTGCCTGATTATCTCGTGGAGGAGTTTAATTATTACACTACTATCATCAATTATAACAAAGTCATATCACCTATACTTATTATTGTGAACGCTGCCACAATAATTACTGCTGTAATGGTGCTTTTGAGATTGAGGTTTTCATTCAAAATCATGGTTGTTATCTATATCATTGGTGCAGTGTTCATGGTAGTTGATTTTATATTTAATTTGTGCAATGGACTGGATATTAGTTTCAGAGGTACATTTGTTTCCGTTGCTGTTAAGATAAGTCTCATTAAGGCATTTGTCAGCCTTTCAATGAGAGCTGATGCCGAGGCAAAGCCTAAGCCTGCATCAACATATATAATTCCTCCGGTACCTGTAGCGCCACAACCCACAGAGCCTTATGCACCAATTGTACCTCAACCGGTAGCTCAATCTACTATGCTGTCGGTGAAGCTTGTATCAACTCCTGTCGTTCCTGCTGAGCCTGTTCAGCCACAGGCACCATTGGTTACATCAGTAACTCCCGTTCAGCAGAGTGGAACGGGAATATGGTTCTGCAGCTCCTGCGGTTCGCTTAATGAAAATGCAAATTTCTGTATCTCGTGTGGCTCAAAGAAAGAATAATAGCATATAAAAAATAAAACCTGAGAATGATATCTATCATTCTCAGGTTTTTATGCTTATATGTTTTACTTTCTGCTGATTATGAAAGTAACCTTGCCAAATGTATATTCGAGTGTAACTGCAAGACCTGCGTCAAGAAGCACTCTCTTGTCGGTCTCTGCAATCTGAGGCGTGAGATCGAGCTCAAGATTCTTCTTGTTGGACATATTCACTGCAAACAGACCGTTCTGGAGGTTAAGGAACTCGCCGACACATGCTTCAACAAACTCATCAACCTGCTCAAACAGACCGAACTCCTCAATGGAATCGTCGTCCTCACCGGAGTCGATAGCATATCTGGATGCAAGGGAAATGAAAGCCTTGTCGTCGCCTGCGATAGCAGTATAGAACTTGTTGTCAGCACCTGAAAGTTCCTGAGAGCAGAGGTGTGCACAGGGAAGATCAGTGTTCTTTATGCTGCCTGCAAGTACAAAGTCGTCGCCGATAAAACGGATAGCGTTCTTTGTAAGGAGCATGATGTAATCAACATAGAAATCCTTGTCAGCATCGTTCTCGAGGTCAAATATCGAAACCAGATCCTTTGCAAGGGCTTCGTCGTTTGGTTCTTCACCATTGAAGGAAGCAGATGCTTTGTATTCTGCGAGAGCGTCCTCGAACTGCTTGTTAGTGAGGTAGCCCAGATCGATAAGTGCCTGTCCCAGTACGATATTTGCGGTCTTCTGCTTGGAGAGAAGCTCTTCTATCTGTGCATGGGTAAGATAGCCCATATCAACGGCAATATCACCGATACGCTTATCAACGTGCTTCTGCTCTTCGTGCACTGCATCAACCTGTTCAGCGGTCATGTATCCTGCATCGATCGCCATAGCACCGATCTTAACGCGGATATTGTTTTTTTCCTCCAGCGCAGCTTTAAGCTGTTCTGCGGTAATTATATTCTTGTTAAGAAGAAAATGTCCGAATAACTGTGTAAACATTGTATTAATCCCTTTCGATTTTTATCAGTTAGTAAGCTTTGTCAGTATCTTGTTGATATCGTCTTCCTTTACGGGCTTCTGCAGGAAGTCGTAAGCACCTGCCTTGATAGCGCTTACAAGATGGCTCTGAGTTCCTATAGTGGAAGCCATAACTACCTTTGCAGCATTATCGAATTCTCTGATCTCAACAAGGGCATCAAGACCTGTTTTCACGGGCATAACGATGTCCATAAATACGATATCGGGCTTCTTTTCTTTATAGGTATCAACGGCCTGTATACCATCCTTAGCCTCATAGATCTCTGTGATGCCTGCCTTTTTTAATACATCCGACATCTTTTTTCTTACGAGGATAGAGTCGTCGCAAATAAGTACCTTAAGCTCTGAGATGTTCATTTTGATTTTCCTTTCGTTCCCGGCGCACTCGTCGGTATGTTAAAAATTGTACAATAAAAGTATACATCATTTCCAAGGAAATTACAATACTTTTTGAGCATTTTCGTATAATAGAACTAACGAGATATCGAACAAATATACAAAATGCACAAAAAACTATCTGATTTATCTTGTTTCGGGTTTTTAAATAACGTCGGCGTAGTAATTTGAATAATAAAAGAAGCAATCTCCGAGTCGGTTATATACAAAAAGATCCCCGGAGAATCTCTCCGGGGATCTTGGTAAGGATCGTATGTAGTGCTTATTCTGTCTTTTCGGCAGGCGGTTCCTCGTTCTTGAGCAGATCGCGGATCTCTGTGAGGAGTACGATCTGGGGATCGGGAGCGGGAGGTGCTGCGGGTGCTTCTTCTTCCTTCTTTTTCTTGAGCTTCTCAGCCTTTGCTCTCATGGTTCCTATGATCTTAACAATAATGAATACACAGATTGCGATCAGCAGGAAGTTAATAAGTGCATCAAGGAAAACGCCGTATCTTATAGCAAGCTCTTCCTTGAGAACAGTATCGCCCTCCGTGACAGCTTCGGAAAGAACGATCTTGAGATCTGCAAAATCGATATTTCCTGTAAGCATACCCATAGCGGGCATGATGATGTCGGATACAACGCTGTTTACGATCTTTGTGAATGCACCGCCGATGATAACACCGACTGCCATATCAATAACGTTGCCCTTGGAAATGAACTCTTTGAATTCGGTGAAGATTGATTTTTTCTTTTCAGCCATTTTTGGTAATTCCTTTCATAAAAATGTAGCAAGATAATTATAACTCATTTTTTGGTGAATGTCAACTGTCGGTTTGCAATTCTTTGGCTCAGATATTATCATCTATCCATGCAGCTCTTTTGTTCAGAAAATCCTTGAGATACTGTACCTGAAGCTCATATGTGTTTGCATTGAAGTTGGCCCAGGAGGAGTATCCCGGCTTCTCGTCCCATATCTGCCAGACCTTGAAATTCTCCACCTGCGAGGGGTAAATGACCTCGGCGTAGCGGTCTATGCTTTCCATAGCAGTGGCAAGAAGCTCGTCGCGCACTTCAAACCAACGTTCTCTCAGGCGGGTCCTGAATTGCTGGTTTGCCATGAGATAGTTACCCCAGGAGGTGCTGACATAAGCGTCATCGGCGTCGGAACCTATTATAGTCCAGCTGTTGTAGTAGGGGTTGTCCACCACGAGATTACCGAAAGCAAGGTCGAAATCCCATATCGGACCCATTTTGATCTTACCGCCTACATCTTTTGTGAAGAAGCAGCTTCTTCTGAAAGCACTGTCGGTATTGTTGGTAAGCTCCTGCATTATCACCCAGTCGCAGAAGCTGTCGATGTCTATGTATTCTCCGATGTCACCGCCCGATACTATTGCCGAGTCGGCATTGTTGAACCATTCGGTTATCTCTTTTTTCTGGGCATCGGTGATATCCTCGGGAGTAGGGTATTCAAATGCGATGAACATCAGCATTTTTGATTTGACGTTGAAGTAATGAACACCTTTGGTGGTTACATCGCTGTCAACTCCCCCCACTTCAAGCAGATAACCGCACTCTTCACTGTCATCTGACTGTTTGGTGACATTGACTCTGTCCTTGGCTATCTCCATGTGCTCGCCTATCGAGTAGACACCCTGATACTGACCGTTTATGAACAGGTCAACGGGATACTGAGTAGGAGTCCAGTCCAGATTGTCCATGACCCTGCCCATATCGTATGCAACCGAGCATCTCATAAGGGATTTGTCTGCATAGTTTGAAAGAAGTATCCAGTCGCGGTTGGCAGGAAGTCCAAGCACTTCTGCTTTTTCGTCCAGTTTGATCTTATAGGGTTTTTTGGCCCATTTCCAGGTGGAGTTTCCTCGACCACGTATCGTTCCGCTTACCGTTGAAAGGCTCTCGGAGAATTCGGGAGATCTGCTGCAGTCGATCGAGATAGTCATGTCGATCGAGTCATATCGGTCTATCTGCGATATGGTTTTTCCTGAACTGAGATATATGTTTACCACAGGAAGCTTTCCCTCGGTTCTCTCCGTAACGATACTATAGGTCTTTTGGATGCCGTTTTGATCTGTAACAGTGAGGTATTGTGTTTCGGTCAGGTCGGCCTGCGTACCGTTATTGAAGCTACAGCTACCATTTTCAGCTTCAGCGGATAACGATGCTTCTGAAAGCTCGCTGTCAGGAATGTATCCGCTGCTATATGTTACCGAAGCGTAGGCAAGGGCATATTCTTCATTTATGGTGTAGTTGACAGTACGTCCGTTTCTGGTGACGGCACTTACCGATAGCAGTGCTGCGCTGAATTCCTGTGGCGTCTCAGATGTCGCTGAACTCTCAGTTGTCGTATCTGTTTCGGTGGAGATTTCAATGCTCTCAACGGTTTCAGAGGGTTCTGTTGTTGTGATATGTACTGTTTCGGGTTCAGACGTGTGATCTTCAGGATCTGCCGTGTCTGCATCCTGTGAATCGGTCGTTGACATTACAGTGGTTTCGTTTGTTTCGGTACCAGGGCTTGACGTGCTGCCTGAACAAGCTGTCAGGGCTGTAAGCATTAACAGGGCAAGAAGTAGTTTTGTAGTCTTATGCATCAGGTTGAACATCCTTTACACAAATTATATATCGGATTTCAGTATATCATATTATCTCATCAAAGTCAATTGCGTATAACCACTTGCAATTATAACAAATTTGTGATATACTATATTATGTAATTTTATGTGTATCATGAGGAGATTTTACCGTAATATACATATATTAGGAGGAAGATAATAAATGACAAATGTATTGGTAGTTGATGACAACGCGATACTGCTCAGAACTGTAAAGGAAATGCTTGGCGTGAGATACAATGTTTCCATTGCTACATCCTGCGCTCAGGCGTTCGCTGCCATTGATAAATCGATTCCCGATATAATCCTTCTCGATTATGAGATGCCGATAATAGACGGAGAGGGTGTACTTATGCGTCTGCGTGAACGATCTGATACAAAGAATATTCCTGTTATATTCTTTACAGGTTCTGCTGACAGGGAAGTGGTAACAAGGCTTCTGGCGCTTAATCCCGATGGTTATCTTCTTAAGCCTCCCAGCAAGGAGAAGATGATAGATATGATCGAAAAGGTGCTTGGCAGATAATAAAGTCTGTACAGTAACGGAGGGATATTTATGCTCCATATTTTTATCATAAATCCGTTCGCGGGGCATAAGACCTTTGCGGATGACCTGAGGACAAAGCTCAGTTCAATAAAAAACCTGAACTACTTTGTGTTTAATACGCGTTATGAAGGCTATGAAACAGAGCTTGTCAAAAAGATACAGCATATATTCGATGGCGAGAAGATCCGCTTTTACTGCTGTGGCGGTTCGGGTACTATGCGTAATATGCTGAATGGATTTGATGATCTTTCCGAGGCTGAGGTCGCTTTTTTTCCCTGTGGCCTTACGAACGATTTTCTTAAGGTGTTTGGTAAGGACGAGTCGCGGTTCCACCATATCGAAGAACTTATTAACGGCGATGTCATTGATGTCGATTATATAAAGACCGAGCATGGTGTTTCGCTTAACACCGTTTCCACAGGCCTTGACAGTAACTGTATTGTAAAGATGAACGATTTCCGTATACTGCGTCTGATAAGTGAGGATCTTCCTTATACGATATCCACGCTGTATTCCATCTTTGTGTCCAATACCTATGCCTATGAGGTCACTCTGGACGGTGAGATGTATTCGGATAAGTTTGCAGAGATATTCATCGGAAACGGCTGTAAATTCGGCGGAAATATGCATTTTGCCAACACTACCTGTATTAACGACGGTAATGCAATTGTCCGACTTGTAGAAAACAGGCGCGGTTTTAATTTGCTTCCTGCACTGCTGGCAGTTACCGGTCAGAAGTACGACAAATTTGAAAAATATATGCACTGCGATGAGTGCAGTACGATACATATCCGTCGTGCGGACGGATCTCCCTTTTCTATCAATCAGGATGGCGACCTTATCCGTAATGTCACTGAATGTAATGTTCAGATAGTGCACAAGGGTCTTCGTCTGGTAGTTCCCAAGGGGGTGAGAATGGAATGAATTCAAACTTCAGGATAGGATACAGGTGCAACCTTGTATTCTACAGTATCGAATGTATAGCAATTCTTCTGGTCAGCTTTTTTCTTAATAGGCTTCCTTTGCCTGTGCTTATATCATTTGCGGTGTTATATGCCGGAAGTATGCTGCTTTTCTATCGCGGAAACAGAAAGCATAAGCTCAGCCGAAAGCTCTATATGCGGCTGCAGTGTGTTGCTTTTGTTATCGCAAATATGTTTGCGTCTTATGCGTTTGATTCGGCGCAGGTGTTTGTCTACGCAATGTGTTTCAGCTCTATAGTCAGCTTTATTTTTTTGGATGTAAAGCTTGCGCGCTTCCAGATGTTCCTGTCCACAGGTATTATCATAATAGTTGCCGGATTTATCAGTATTTACACAGGCTCGCAGCATACTATGATGGCGTTCACATTCGGCGTTGTGGTAATGATAGTAATAAACTGGGTCATTGTAAGTATGACTAATATTATCACATTCCAGAACAGAAAGAGTATCGAGCAGGAGCGTAGTCTGGATGATCTCCTGAAAGTGCTTGAGGTTAAATGTGACGATGCAAGAGCTGCAACACGCAGTAAGTCACGCTTCCTTGCACATATGTCCCACGAGATAAGGACACCGATAAACGCTATCATGGGTATGAACGAGATGATACTGCGTGAAAGTCACGAAGAGGACATCCGCGGTTACGCAGCAGATGCCAAGACGGCAGCACAGTCGCTTCTCGGAATAATCAATGACATCCTCGATATCACAAAGATAGAGGCAGGAAAGCTTACCATAGTGTCTGTTGAATTTGATCTTGCCCACCTCATTTCCGACCTGTATAATCTGATACGCTTCAAGGCTGAAAGCAAGGGCCTGCGCCTTGTGGTCATCGCAGATGAAGCGCTTCCTTCAATGCTGTACGGTGATGACATAAGACTTAAGGAGGTGCTTGTTAATCTTCTCAGCAACGCCGTGAAATATACTCATGAGGGCAGTATCATCCTTGAAGTACGATGTGTTGACAATAACGGCATCTTTTTCTCGGTAAAGGATACGGGCATCGGTATAAAAGAGGATGACATGGACAGGCTTTTCGGTGCGTTTGATCGTATCGAAGAAGAGCGCAATCACAATATAGAAGGCTCGGGCTTAGGCCTTAACATCACCACATCGTTGCTTCTGCTGATGGGTAGTGAGCTTAAGGTGAAGAGCGAGTACGGAAAAGGTTCCGAGTTCTACTTTACACTCTATCCGATAGTGGCAGACAGCACACCTGTCGGTAAGCTGGATGTTCATGTCTATGAGCGTCACATCAGTAATTATTGCTCCGAGTTTGAGGCTCCCGATGCGCATATCCTTGTGGTAGATGATAACGAGATGAACAGGGCAGTGTTCGTGAATCTTCTCAAAGCCACAAAGGTGCAGATAAGCGAGGCTTCGGGTGGAAAGCAGTGCCTTGAGCTTACTTCGGCAAACAGATATGATATAATCTTTATGGATCACATGATGCCCGAAATGGACGGAATAGATACCTTTAAAGCAATCCGTGCGGATAAGGACAATCTTTGTTATGACGTTCCTATAATAGTGCTTACAGCAAATGCGGTTACAGGGGCAAAGGAGCAGTATATGGAGATAGGCTTTGACGGTTTTCTTACAAAGCCTGTTGATCCGCAGAAACTTGAGGAAACAGTGTTTGCAACGCTTGATTACAGCATTATAAAACCGCGCATGGAGATTGATACGAAGTCCGTACCTCCACCTGCGACCGAACTTCCCGTCATTGACGGAGTAGACTGGAATTATGCCAAGTTGCATTTTCAAGAGGAAACTGCCCTTCTGGATACAGTCAAGATGTTTGCTGTTTCTATAAAGCGTGATTTCGATGAACTCACCGGGTATTTTGACAATTTAGATGACGAACAGAGTCTTGTCAGCTATCGCGTCAAGGTGCACAGTATGAAGAGCAGTGCCCTGATGATAGGAATAGTACAGCTTGCTGGTATGGCTATGGAGCTTGAAAAAGCTGCGCGTAGCGGAAGCAGAAGCGTGATATATGCGCTGCATCCCGTATTTGCAGAAAGATGGTTAAGTTACTCTGCATTACTGTCAGACTTTGTTAAGAGCGATGAACCACAGAAGAATGCCGATGAGTATATTTCGGAGATAGAAGATATCTTTGCGGGTATACGCTCCGCTGCCGAGGATATGGATGTGGATACTCTGGATGAGCTTTCCGCCCGACTCGATGGCTATGCTTTTCCTGCCAAGAAAAATGAAATGATAGAACAGGTCAGATCTCAGATACTGAACTTTGAAGTAGAAAAGCTTACAGAAGTTTATTATCAGTAATATGGAGGATTTCATGCGCAGAAAAGTATTATTGTGTGTGTTGGCAAGCGTCGTAATGCTAATGTCAGCAGGATGTTCAGATAGTGAGAGTGCTGTAGTTGATGATAACAGTTCGTCAATGACGTCCTCGGCAACTACATCATTAACGGATACAGAAGAGGCTCCTGAAATAACATCAACATCTGCCACAACAACTCCCGCCCCCGGGCATAGCTCTGATATTCCTGAGGAGTCTGAATCGGTTTCTGATGAAAATGCAGAAACACAGGATATAACTGTCGCAACGATCGAAGCGGTCACAGAGGAGCCTGAGGATACCGAAGAAGCACCCGCTTCTTCACAGCAGACATCAACTACTCCTGAACCTGATACTACGCCGCAGACCACTCCTGCAACTACGCCGGTAACAGAGCCTTCGGCTGAGCCGACCCTTGCACCGATGACCGCGCCTGCGGATGCTTCTCCTGAAGTGCAGGAGCTTGTGCAGCAGTACAACGAAAAGCTGTCGCAGCTTTCTGAGTTTACTGCAAAGATCGAGGACAAGATGACGTTGCCCTCTATACATATCACCACCTACAACAATCAACGCGTACTTTCCAAGGAAGTTTATGTTGAATCAGTGATAGATGTGTTCAACTGCGGCGAGGAATACCGCCTTACCGCTCAGGGTGGAGTAAGGGTAAGAGGAAATTCCACTGCTGAGGGCAGTGAGAAGCCTTATCGTATCAAGTTTGATAAAAAGCAGAATATGCTGGGACTTCACGATGGTATGAAGTTCAAAAGCTGGGTGCTGCTTCGTTCTCAGTGGAACGTAGTTCCCGATTACATGGGATTTTCTCTGGCAGAAACGATATTTGACGGTGAATACTACAGCTCGGACTGCACCTTTGTAAATGTGTATATGAATCAAAAGTACATGGGACTATATCTCCTTTGCGAGCAGAATCAGGCTACCGAGGGCAGAGTAGAGGTGTACGAGCCTGAAAAGGATGAGACACGGACAGATATCGGTTATTTCCTTGAAATGGATAACTACGCAAATGAGGCAGAGGATCCATTTTTCAATCTCGATTACCACGGTTGGGAATTCACAGATATAGAGGGCAAGACTCAGGTATTCTCCGATGATAATTATTCTATCAAGAGCGAAATAAACTGTGATCAGCAAAAGGATTTCGTGGCGAAGTACCTGGCAGGTGTTTTCGATATAATGTTCGAAGCGGTACAGAACGATGCTGTTATGATGTTCGATAAGGATTATAACGTCGTTTCCGCTGAGGGCGTTTACAGTACACCTAAGGAAGCTGTAGAAGCGGTTATCGATCTGGACTCTATGGTCAACACAATGATACTTCAGGAGCTTGTGCATAATTATGATGTCGGCGCGGGCAGCTTCTTCATGGCGATAGATTTCAGCGATGAAAGTAAGTATGAGCGCCTTACATTCCTTGCTCCGTGGGACTTCAACTGGGCATACAGTGAGGAAACATACGGCAGGTATTATGCAGGAGCTTTCCAGAAGCCTGTACATGATATGTATGACCGAAGTAATGCATGGCTGACTGTTATCATGCAGGCTGACTGGTTCAGAGAAATGCTTAAGGATAAGTGGGCTGAGATGGGTAGCGGTGCAGAACTCAACACCACGATAGTAGAAGTACTTAAGACGGCACAGGGGCTGAAAAATGATCTGGGCGACGAATACTGGAAGATAGATTCTGCAAAGGGAGTCGTTTCGTTCGTAAAGGGCAGAATAAGCTGGCTGAATACTCAGTGGTCAAGATAACTGAATATAATAAACACTCCTCTTGGGATTGACCTTGAGGAGTGTTTGTTTTTATTCTTCCATCTGTTTGCCGAAGTACATCGCTGCAGCCTGTACAAGCGCACTCTGCTCGCCTGTGGCGAACTCGTTATTGTCTGCAGACAGCATGATAACCGCACCGTTTACATCTCCCTGAGAGAGTATAGGCGCACAGGCGATCGCATAGCGGTCGATTCCCTCTATGGGGTTAAGCCTCTTGTCCTCGCGGCTTTTGTAGATGTGAGTCTTTCGCTGTTCGATCAGATCCTCTAGAGAGCCTGAAACACGGCGCTCGATGACCTCTTTTTTAGACATGCCCGATACGGCGATAACATGATCGCGGTCGCAGATGACGGCAGGGCATCCACCGACTTTGGATAATACGTCGGCATACTGGGAAGCTGTTCCTGATATCTCGCCAACTGGTGAATATTTACGGAAAATCACCTCGCCGTCAGGGCTGGTGTAGATCTCAAGTGGGTCGCCCTCACATAACACATTGACACGGTAGACCTTGGGCTTCCAGTTCCTCACTTTCTGGGTAACTGTTTGTACGATATCAGCCGTGCCTTGATTAAAATTTGCGGTAAGACCCTTTTCCGTATCCAGCCTCAACAGAGCATCGATATTGGCTTTCAGCTGCACCTCGACTCTGTCCTCGTACACGATGACCTTGTCGATGATAACTTCGAGGTCGGCTCGCGTCAGCTTGTCCTTTTCAATGATGTCGCTGAAGATGTCAATAGCTGTTTTAGCGGTACGATTGACCCTCACCACTGCGCTCTGCTTGGTTACGGTCAGCTCTATCTGCGATTCAAGGGAATCCACCTGATTTGCAAGCTCGTCCAGCATCTCGCCGTAGGTCTCCTCATACAGAGCCTCGTTTTCGGGATTTCGTGCTATCTCTTTGACTTTCTGCCGCATCAGCAGCTTCATCTCAGATTTGGTGTCCTCTATACGCTGACGCAGTATCTCGACAGTGGTCTTGGTATGACCTGTTTCCACCTTTTCCTCGCGGAGTGCCGCTTCAAGCTGCTTTATCATCTCCTGTGAGTTATCACGCACCATGCGGACATACTCTTTCAGCGCATAATCCAGCGTTTCGCACTTGATGAAATGCGATGTACACCCCGACAGACCTCGCTTGTGGTAGGTGCCGCAGGTGTAGGCTGGGTCACGCTTGGGGTTACTTATGGAGAACATCGGACTTCCGCAGTCGCCGCAGAAGATAAATCCTGAGTATACATTGTCGTATTTCTTCACGCCCCTGTAATGACCCGTAGTCCTGCTGTCAAGCTGCTGCTGTACAGCGGCGAAAAGGCGGTATTCGATGATAGGCTCGTGGTGATTTTCGAATACGATATGCTCGCTCTCATTGGTCTTGCGGTCGGAGCCGTTTATCTTCTTGCGCTTGTATTTAGCCTGACGTAATGTGCCGATGTAGAAATCATTCCGCAGTATCTCGGATACGGAAACTATGCTCCACTCCTGCTTGATGGGTCTGCCGTTACATTCCTCGCCTTGCTCCAGCTTTCGGGTGCGCTCCAGCATCCGCGGAGTAGGGATGTGCTTTTCGGTGAGGTAGTTTGCTATCTTGCGGTAGCCCATGCCCTCGGAATACAGCTCGAATATTTTGCGGACTATCTCGGCGGCTTCCTCGTCTATCTCGACATTCAGCTTCTTGCCGCCTGTCAGCTTGTAGCCGAATGGCACGGCGCAGAGCCACTTGCCCTCTTTCTGACGGTTTTCGATAACGCCCTTTACCTTTTTGCTTGCGTCGGTGACAGGCATTTCGTTTACAAGAAATCTGAACTGAATGGACATCCAGTCGTCGTGAGTGGGGTAGTCTATCGCGTCGCCTATTGCTATAATGCGCACGCCCTTGTCACGTAGGTCCTCAAGCTCCACAAGCCCCTTGCTGTTTCGACGTGAGAAACGGCTGAAATCCTTGACGATAAGTATGTTGTGCTCGCCGCTCATCAGCTTTTTTCGCATACGCTGATAGCCCTCGCGCTGATTGAATGTATATCCCGAGCGGTCTCTGTCCTCGTAAAATGTGAGTGTTGCCTCGGGGAATCGGGTCTTTACAAACTCTGCAATAATGGATTTCTGGTGCTCGATAGAGGTGTTGTCCCTGTCAAGCTCCATATCTACCGAGATTCGGCAGTAGCCTGCTATGTTCAGATTGGTCGTGTTTTCCAATGACGAACATTCCTTTCGAAATATTATCTGATAACATTGTATCATATATCTCTCAATAAATCAAGAGAAAAATAATCATGCGTACGATAAAGCACCATCTGCGTCGTCAACCATCAAACAGCAGGCACAAAGCCTAGCTGTTCGATGCTTTCCTAGCATCTGGCACTTTCTCGTTCGCCTGATAGATAGTGATGGAGTCAGACAGCCTCCTTAGCCGCCTTGTACTCCGCCGTCGCTTCTTCCATTGCCTTTTTCATTCTATTCTTCAGTAAAAGCGCCAGCGTGGGTTCAAACAGATCTTCATTACCCGAACGCATGACGATTATGCGGAACTTCCTGCTCCTGTAACTGTCAAGCTGCTCCTGAATCTCCTCAGGAACGGGTGTATCTGCTTCTGCTGTGGACTTCCACAGCAATACTATCTTCTTAATCTCATTGACATCAACTCTCACGTCGGCGCCCTCCTTTCGTTATGTATTTGCCGACAGCACAATATCCCGTGCTGACCCTTGACGGTAGGCATGATGTCGAAGCACCTTTTTGCGGTGCGATAAATATGGCAATACTGCACAGAGATTGTGCGCAGATTGCGAAGTCAGATTTTACGTCAGGTAGTACAAAGAGAACGACGCAAGGCTGTCACCTTGCTAGGACGAATTGTGCTGCATGACGGAAAATATGCAAGCAAGATGTGTACAAAACTCATAAGTGGTCTTTGTGCGGTATTGCCAAGTGTTCAGCTTCTCCGAAAAGAAAGTCTGATACCGCAGACAGTTGCCGCGTATCATGGATATTATTTCCGTAAGACGGCTGATGATACGCGGTCAATATGATAATATATTATTGAGATTTGCTGTACTACGGGAATTATTGCTCCTTGTAGAAGACCTATTATCCCTGTCATGATTACTCACTGTCGAATGGGATCTTTATTCTTACCGGGTAGTTTATCATACCTTTATCGGTAGCAAGATGACCTTTTGCTACAGTAATGCTGATTGTTGAATTTTTGTGCCATGATTTCCTCCTTGAAACAGAAAAATCCCCTGAGCCGAAGCTCAGGGGAACGTTCTATGATCCGATAATTAATCGGGTAGCTTATATAGCTACATGGAGATAATATATAATCGATTTTGATAAGAATACTATTTTTGATTGACGATATTTATATTGCAAGATCCACTTTCTTAGGTGCACAGATATAGTTTTCATTCTGCAATGCTTCAACACTGTCGGCAACCGCATATTCAATCACTGACGGCTCTACTGCTCTGATATATACATCTGCATCCTCGTCAACGGTGTCGATTACAAGGCGTTTTTGCGGCGGTGTACGAGGAAGCCGCAAAATACCTTGACACAAGCAGTGGCAAGAGCCTTGCAAAGGAGATGGCGAGTCATTACAGCGACAGCCTTCGAAAGGCTCTGGATGACAACAAAGCTCAGCTTGACAGCCTCTGTACAGGCGACAAAGCATCGCTACTCGGACAGCTTGAAAAGCTCTGCGATTGTTACAGGAAGCTGCTTGATGTCTACAACGAGGAGATGAACGAGGGCGATTATTACTCCCTCTACAAGCTGGACTATTTTCAGAACATACCTGATATCGAGGAGATAGGCGAGCTTAAGCCGAAACTGTTTCGTGAATGGGACTTTAAAGAGGTCACGAAATACTATTCCAAAGGCAGCCACGAGGTCAACACTACCCTCGAAAAAGACCTGAATGAGCTTGCACGCACCTTCCGCAATTTTGCTGAAAGGGAGTATAAAAAGCTGGTAGAAAAGCCTGTGATAGAGCTGCTGAAACAGCTTTGCGGATAAAAATAAAACGGCTCTCTGTGATATGCACTCCGAAAGTCAGACACTTTTGGGGTGCATATCAACGGAGAGCCGCTTTGCTATGTAGTCAGATATGCTCCGAACCCGCACTGGTACAGGGCGGTTTAAAAAAATTGACAGAAAATGAGATACTTTTTGAGCTTATTCGTATATATTGATGAAGCACAAGGAGATCGGAGCTGTTCATGCCACTGTATCAATAAGATCATGGCTGATGGAGCAGCTGAATGATGTCTGTAGTGCAAAACCGTCTGTAAATGATTGACAAAAGAATAATCATTTTGTATAATCATTACAGCAAGCACCGCAGGGATGGCAGGCCTGTGCTGAAACAGCTGCCCATGTTCCGACTGCGGAAAATATAAGGAGGAGCTTATGAAAAGACAAATTTGGAAAAGGTCACTTAGCGTACTGGTCGCAGCATCTATACTTCTGACGTCGTCAGGCTGTGCGGACAACAAGACCGACAGCGTTCAGCTCAGCTGGGAATCCGATGAAAAGGACTGGGTATCGATCGACGCTTCTGCCGCAAAGGATGGCGAGCACTACATCGTTACTCTGTCCGCAGGAACAGAACGTTTTGCTGAAGATGTGGCAAAGGGTTCGGTAATGATAAAGGCGTTGTCATACGGACCTGAAAGCGAAGGCGCTGTGCTGGTGAGCGAGGATATCACAGTATTTGATGTTGAAAAGGTATCAGAGAGCGAGCTTAAGCTTAGCTTTGATTCCTCTGCAAACTACGAGGCGATACATGTCGGAGTACATAAGGATGTGATGGAAAGCGGCAAATATGCCGAAGCATACTGGAGCGACAGCTCCTATGATGTGACTCCCGTGTATTCTGCGAATATCGGCGGAACAATATCAGAATATGAAAAGGACCCCGTCATAACTGTTAAGCTGAACGGCGCAGCACCTTCTGCAGGGCTTACAAAGGATATGCTTACGCTGACGGATAGGTTCAGCGGATTGGAGATAACAGATGTAAGGGGCGAGGATGGCACGATAGTCATCAGCACCTCGGGTACGGTTGAGGACGGCGATTCCTACTACGGCGGAGTAACGCTTTCCGCAGGCGCAACAACGGCAGGTGAGGAGCTTTCCGCTGAGATCGTCATTGCGGTACGCAGCGGATATCTCGTTCATGACAGCTTTGCTTTTGCAAGCGGCGAGCTTAGCTTTGATGTTGCATTCGACAATGACACATTTACCGCAGCAGCTGGCGAGGAGATAGTATGCGATGATATCACCTGTACAGTAAAGGCTGTGTCGGCGGATAAGCTCACCGTGACTTTCGCTGTCGCAGCAGGTGCAGAGGACATTGATACAGCGATAGACATGATAGATAGCAAGGCGCTGGTGATACCTGCGGCAATGACAGGCTCACAGAGCGAGCATATCGTTATGCTGCATGCTGTAGAGGCTTCTGTCGGCGGATATCTGGATTATGTCGATGAGGCTGAGGCTGAGGATACCTTCACCGCGACAGCAGTTCTTTATGTAAAGAACGGCGAGTGGGGTGAGCTTACGGCTGACGATCTGAGCTTCGGCGGAGATTTTGCAGATGCGACGAATATAGAGCTTGAAAAGGATGGCGATTCGTATACTGTAACATTCGACTTTGTATACATCGGCGCTGATCTTGAAGAAACAACGTTTGACGGTGATATCACAGTTGCCCACGACAATATGAAGAATGAGTGGGGCAGCAGCGGCGACAGCGAATATATACAGCTCTGCTATCTCCCTGTTTCCGATCGTGTGGATCCTCCCGAAACCAGTAGTGATTTTCAGACTCTGGAGCTTCCTTATCCCAGCTATAGAGATGCGCTTTTAAATTTGAACGGTACAAACTATCAATCCTTAAAGGATGTTTGGTCATTTGCACAGGGTGTTGGGGCAGTGGGCTCTGTCATATCGGGTGTACAGACAATACTTGGTATCTGCGGAGTTATAGAAAATACCGATGCAAAGATCGAAAGGGTGAGCAGAGAGATACTGACATCTTTGGGTAACCTGGACAAAAAGATGGACTCACTTGGAGCTGCCATATCGGCAAATGGAGCAGATGTGATCACAGCTGTACACGGTACAGCATTCAACACTGCTTCTCTCGGTTGGAACAACTTCCTTAATGACTACGCCGCACCTCTTACAAAGACAATGAACTCCTACAACAGTAAGTATAACGAATACATTCATGATTATGTGAACAGGTCAGGAGTATCACACTGTGTAACGGTATACATCGATGAAAACGGTAAGGTCACTCTCCCCGGCTCTATGACGGGATATTCCGTTGATGGCGTGAAGATCGTAAAAGAGGTGGAATGCTTGCTCAGTGCAGAGCTTTCCGATGTCAAGTCAAAGATATTGAAAAACAAGGACAAGCTTTACGAGGGCTACTGGGAGGATATCACTGCGTCGGATATATCCCTTATCGATATTGACGGAGAGCCTGTGGAAGACATTTCCGATGATGATTATTTCGCTGCGGTGCAGATGGATGCGGCAATGTACGCTTTGAATGAAGTGGGTAAGGACAATATCATCAATGATTTTGTGAATTTCTGTAACGCTCTTGCAGGATATAATGCAGGTTCATCTGTTCCGAAATCTGCGGTAAAGCCGCTTGATTATTACTATCAGATGATGTATTATTTCTACAATTTCCATTCTGAGGCAAAGGAAGATATATCAATAATTCGCACCTGGATTAAGGATACACTGTTTAAGGGTTCCGCCATTGCAACGCTTGCATATACTTTTTATCCCGCAGCACAGAAGGATATTGTGGCAAATGCTACTGCTCTGGCTATTAACGAGCTGTCTGAAAATAAAGGTGAGCATAACGATAATTACTGCTATATAGCCGGAAAAGATCTGTCCTGCACGGAAGTATTTCCATATAACACTATTAATGACGGAAAAGTCATTTCCAGCTGCGTATCTGCTAACCGGACCTGGGCGAATCCCGTTGTTTTCCCTTCGACCGGTAAATTCATGACAGAAACCGAAGTGGCTCTTATGATACGCAGATATGAAATGCTGAAGAGTAAAAGTATTTTAGGTACTCAAGGAACAGAAACCTTTGGTGACTATCTTGTCACCCGTGCTATTATGCCCGAAGCTTTTAAGAACGGTATAGTTTTAACGTCAGCGCCTTCAAAACAACCGATCCCACTTAATAAAAAAATACAGCTTAAGATCCAATGGAAACATGAAGACTCATCTTGGTTCAATGTAAATGAAGAGGTCGAGGTAGGCGATTACGGAAAGCTTTCCAAAAAATATTTTACTACAAAATACACCTACTATTGGATCAGCGACACTATCGACCTAAACGGAACAATTACAAAGAATAATATGCTTGCCGCACTTGGCCGATATGCCGAGTCTTTCTTTATAGTAGGTTCGGAAATCTATCATCTTGAATACAAGCATCCTAATTCCTTGCTTATTTTCAATCTTAGCTGATAAACAGATATCTATGAAAAAAAACTTATTGCTTATGGCTGCGGCGGTGCTGTTTGTGACGGCTCTTGCAGGGTGCGGCTCTGCGGAGATATCATCCTCTCATGATACGGCGCAGAGTGCGGCAGAAAGCACGGTGCTGTCCGAAAGCAGCGCTGCACAGCCATCGGCTCCCGAGCCGATCAAAAATTATGACGACGGTTCATACACACTGATGATCTACATGTGCGGCAGCAGCCTTGAAACAAGATCGGGCTATGCGACAAAGAACATCACCGAGATGCTTTCGGCGGAGCTGCCCGAAACCGCAAGGGTGATCATCCAGACAGGCGGCGCCGACAAATGGCGAAAATACGATATCTCCTCCGCTCACAGCAGCCGCTACGAGATAAAAGACGGTGAGCTTTGCCTGATAGAGCAAGGCTCTCCTGTGAATATGGGCGAGCCGTCCTCGCTGAGCGATTTCCTGATGTGGGGCGAGGAGAACTATCCTGCCGAAAAGCGTGGAGTCATCCTGTGGGATCACGGCGGCGGCAGCATGAGGGGCGTATGCAGTGATCAGCAGTTTTCAGGCGATCCGCTTACACTGCCCGAGCTTAAAACTGCATTTGAAGAGGTCTTTGCGGCAAGCGGAAGGAAATACGACTTTGTCGGCTTTGACGCATGCCTGATGGCTACCTACGATATGGCGTGTGTTTTGGAGCCGTTTGCGGACTATATGATCGCATCGGAGGAGCTTGAGCCGTCATCGGGATGGGACTATAAAACGCTTGTTTCGTCCCTTGGCAAGGACAGCTTCTGCGTCGACGTGCTGAACGGCTATGCGGCAAAGCACTCCAAAAAGGCGACCTACACGCTCTCCGCAGCTGATCTGTCAAAGCTATCCTCCGCAAAGGATGTGGTGCAGAAGATAACTCACCATATAAACTTTGATCTGTCCAATGTGGGACCTGCGCTCTCCGGGAGCAAGGAATTCGGCAGCAAGGACTCGAACAGCGGAGGAACATCGCTTTACGATCTGGGACAGCTCGCCGATAATCTGGGAATTGAGCACGGACTTTCCGACTTCATTACTTCGGTAAACGGCTCTGCGCATGAGGAAGCCACAGGAATGACACTGTATTTTCCGACCGACTGTGAGGAGCTTGTGGATGAATATGCAAAGGTCAGTCAGGACGAGGACTACACCGAGTTCCTGTACGACTATTTCAGCTACATCCCCTATGAGCCTGTCGTTTTTTCCGAGATAGGCATAAACGATGACGGTCAGTATTTCATGACTCTATCCGATACCTCGCTTCAATATGTGAGATCGGTGGGGTATACACTTTTTACAGTCGATCCTGAAGCGCAGAAGATATACTGTATCGGTACAGATAACGATGTAACTGCAAGCGGCAATACATTTACCGTTGAATTTGATGGCGGCTGGGCGTTTCTCGGTGATATGCTGCTTCATACGAATGTGATCGAGGAAAAGGACAGCTATACTATATTTTCAGCGCCTGTAATGGTGAACGGGGAGCTTGCTTATCTGGTGTTTGCGTATTTCGGTCAGTCAGGCAGTCTGTCGGTGGACGGTTACTACCTGATGGACGAGGACGCATCACGTATCCATGAGCTGAAAAACGGAGATGAGATCGCTGTGGTGTATACCGATCCTGCATCAGATGAACCTCATACCTGTATCGAGGGGACTGCTGTGTGGGGAGAGGATGCATTGCTCTCTGTCCGAAAGCTTGTGGAGGGAAAGTATCAGTATATGCCCTATATTTTAGACATTTATGACGATCTTCATTATTCGGATATGGCTTCCATTTATTTCGACGGAAAATCAATTACGATGAACGATATCGTTGCAGAATGATCTGAAAACGGGAAGATCATTCCCGGCAATGAATCGGCACGACGTGAAATGCTCGTGCAAAATAAAAGGAGATTTATCATGGAATCGCATAATAAGCCTCTGTCTGATAACTATGAGCTGGATTTTTCCTGTGACAGCCGTCTACGGCATGCGCTGCTTGATAGCATCAGATGCAGGTATTTCGGTGCACCGGATGACATCCGTGAGTGTCCGGATGCGGCGGGAACTACAGATGAACTCACGCTGTCTGAAACACGATTGGATAACAAGTAATATGTCTTTGTGTTGAAAGGATAATATCAACGAAAAGGAACGCTCGGATACGATATGGGAAATTATAATGATATAAACATAGCGCTGGATGTGTTCAGTGCGTTTATCACTATCATGATCGGCAGTTATCTGATAAGCCGAAGAAACAGGACCAAGGAGAACTATTGCTTTATCTGGATATGTGTCTTGAATCTGCTGTTTATCCTTGGCGATCTCAGTGACTGGTGCTGCAACGGAACGGAGCAGCCGTGGTACCCTGTGGTGCTGCATGTCGGACAGTTCGTATATTACACGGTGTGCGCTCCGCTGGTGCTTACGCTGCTGATGTATGTTACAGAATATCTCAGCCGATATACGCAGGTGTCGAGGATGTATATGCGCATTGCTCAGGTGATAGCAGTCCTCCATCTGACAGGCTGTTTTTTAACACCCTTTACGGGTCTGTATTATACCATAACCGATGAAAACATCTATAAACGTGGTGAGCTTGTATTACTTGCGAGTGTGCTTCCTGTTGCTGTGTATACCCTGACAACATTGATGTGTATAAGATATCGTAAGGTGCTGAAGCCACGTATCGTCATAGCGCTGCTCAGCTATGTATGGATCCCTTTGATTGGGCAGGGTATACAGTTCATGTTTCGTGGAGTCGCAACGCTCAATCCTGCTATAACGCTGTCTGTTCTGTTCATCTTTTTCAATATCCAGCTGGATCGTGATATACAGCATGAAAAGGACAAGCAGGAGCTTACAGAAGCAAACATCAGGGTCATGCTAAGTCAGATACGTCCGCATTTTCTCTATAATACACTTGCAGCGATACGTGGAATGTGCGAGACCGACCCTGCGAGGGCAAAAGAGGCTATCAATGATCTGTCACTGTTTCTTAGGGCAAATATGGATTCTCTTACAAACGACCGACCTATCCCGTTTGAACAGGAGCTTCGCCATGTCAGGAGCTATCTCAATCTGGAGCAGTATCTTTCTGACAGCGATCTCAATGTGGAGTATGATATCGGGACGACGTATTTCTGTGTTCCTGCGCTGTCGCTTCAGCCCTTGGTGGAAAATGCAGTGCAGAAGGGCATACGAAAGAAAGAGGGCGGAGGAACAGTTGTTATCCGAACTGAGGAAACAGAGCAGCATTACAGGATAGTTGTTTCTGATGACGGAACAGGCTTTGATACAGGTATCCTCACGGAGAGCGGACATATCGGAATAAAAAATGTCAGAAAGCGGCTTGAAGTCCTTTGCGGAGGTACTCTTGATATCAGAAGCGTACAGGGAAAGGGAACGACCGTCTGTATATCAATACCAAAAGGGAGTTGAGGAAGAGTGAGATTTCTCGTAGTTGACGATGTGCGTGTGATACTGAATGAGGAAGCGGCGCTGATAAAGGATATAATGCCTGATTGCGAGGTGTTCACCTGCACTAAGGCAAGGGAAGCGCTGCGGATAGCCGAAAAGGAAGCACCTGATGTTGCGTTTCTTGATATAGAGCTTGGTACGTCAAACGGTATAATGCTAGCAAAGCAGCTTAAGGACATGCATCCGCAGATACATATCATTTTCGTTACCAGCTTTGCACAGTATGCGGTGGATGCGTTTTCCATACATGCAACAGGATATCTTCTGAAGCCCGTGCAAAAGGAACAGCTGAAGCGTGAGCTGACCTTTGTCTACGGCGAGGACAGGATGGAAAGAAAGCGTGTCAGAGTGCAGACCTTCGGCAATTTTGAGGTGTGGGTGGACGGCGAGATACTGAACTTCGGACGACAGAAGTCAAAGGAGCTTTTCGCATATCTCGTTGACCGAAAGGGCGCAGCAGTCACAACACGTGAGGCATATTCCGTTTTGTTTGAGGACAGCGCCTACGACCACACGAAAAAGAGCTATTTCCAGACTATCGTGACAGATATGAGAAGGTCATTAAAAAAAGCAGGGGTGGAGGCTATAATACTGAAATCCTATAACAGTCTTGCGATAGACACGGGTAAGATCGACTGTGATTATTATTCCTTTCTTGCGGGTGACGCAAAAGTCATCAACAGCTACAACGGTGAATTTATGGCGAATTACAGCTGGGCGGAATTCGAATCGGCAGCTATCAACAGCAGGATAAAGCCGATCTGAACGATGCCTGAAGCTTAAGCTGACAGATAATACGGGCTACATCCGTATAAATTAATTTTTTTCAGGTAAGGGAGAGATGTAAATGAGATATACAAAACGAATTGCGCTTGTGCTGTCTTTTGTCATGCTGATGACAGGCTGCAGCACACCTTCAGAGCCTGCAGGAGGCTCGTCGGACGCATCCCCATCAGAGGTGAGCACATCTACATCATCGTCAACGACAGCTGACCCGGAGGAGTCCGCTCCCGTCGGCTCGCTGCAGGATCGTCTGACAGCTGAATACGACCAGCAGCAGGCAGAGCTTCTGAAGGAGTGGAAGGCAGAGCTTGAAGGTGCGTCAGTTACCCCGACTACCGCTACCGCATATTATATTATTCCCGAGGTGAATGAGGACATAGAGCTTGCATTTGTGGACATATATGAGGATGTTCCGTTCGTCGATCTTGAATATTTCGTTGAAAATGTAATGTTGTCGCTTTACGGATCAATGGACAGCGAATACACTCTGACAGCTGATAACAGCGAGGGAGTCATAACACTTACCCGTGACAACGGCAGCAGAGCGATATTTGACTTCGTGGAAAACTCTATCTATTTTGATGATCTTAATCTTTTCAATAAGCTTCCTTTCAGAAGCGCAGGAATCGACATCCTGTCGTCAGACGGCTTTGACAGCGAGGGTCAGCCTGCGTACTTCCAGAGGACGGGCAACGTGTTCGAGCGCACAGGCCGAGCTGTCATGATCGATATGGACAGGCGTTTTCTGCCGATGCTGTATCGTGACGGAAAGGGATATGTTCCGCTTCAGACGATGAATGATCTGTTCATGATCTCCAATGCGTACAGCCTGGTCTATAATCAGAAGGATGTTTTCCTTACGATCGGTTCAGGCTTCGGTGCGCTGTCTGATCTCTATTATTCGGTGGAGCCTGGTATGAGAAGCGAGGATATGGCTGTCTTTAATTACAATGAGATGTGCCTTATGCTCGATCTTTTCTACGGCCTTGCCGAACAGCACGATATTACCAGCTTCAATGAGATGTTCCTTGAATCGGGTCTTTACGAGGAGCTTGTAAGCACTGATCCCATCGTATATTCACAGGCTTTGTATAAGATATCCTTAGGATATCTTGCAGACGGACATACATCTCCGAGGGCACTGTCCCATTATGTCGGCGCAGAAGCGTCTGTAAGTACATTGACACAAGGCGGATATTCTCTTGACCTTATTGATGCGGCGATGATAAATAAGCCTCGTTATGCTGTTGCACGTATGGAGGCTTATCCGGAGGGCGTGCCGGGATACGAGGAGATAGGAAATACCGCTTACATCACCTTTGACGCATTCCTTGTCAACCAGATCGATTATTACAGCGAGCCTGCAACGGCAGATGCGACGGATACCATGGGTCTTGTAAGCTATGCACATTCACAGATAATGCGTGAGAACAGCCCCATAGAAAATGTGGTCATCGATCTTTCCAACAACAGCGGCGGACAGGCTGATGCGGCGATCTATGTTATCGGCTGGTTCCTCGGAAACTGCAATATGAACTTCGTTGACACCATCAATGGCGGACAAAGCTCAGTTCAGTACAGGGTGGATGTAAACCTTGACCGTCAGTTCGACGATTCTGACAGCGTTTCCTCAAAGAATCTCTACTGCATGATCTCGCCCAACAGCTTCTCCTGCGGTAATCTTGTGCCTGCTGTGTTCAAGAACTCGGGCAGAGTTACACTTATCGGACAGCCATCGGGCGGCGGTGCCTGCACTGTAAATCAGGGCTCTACCGCTGACGGTACACTGTTCAGCTACTCCAGCAATATGAGGCTCAGCACTGTATTCAACGGCGCTTACAGCGATATCGACGGCGGTGTGACGCCTGATATTCCGCTTATTAAGGTTGAAAGCTTCTACGACAGAGAAGCACTGACCGATTATATCAACAGCCTGCTTTGATGCTACAGGCTGATGGAACGTTCATAATGGTTTTTTCCTGAAATATCAGATGGCACCTTTGATGTATGTCAGAGGTGCCGATTTTTCAATAATTATACTGGAAATATAAGGAATCGATAGCCGTTGTTGTACTTTTGTTGCACTTGATTTAGTATAATCGTATAAAAAGTAATTGCGTCTGCTTACTAATTACGGATGAAGAGGGAGGGACGGCTTTGGAATATGACCTTCTGAGCGAACAGGTATTCGAGGATATGTACCACGAGTATTTCCCGAAGATCTATAATTATATTTTTTATCGTATCCTGTCACGTGAGGACACAGAGGATATCGTCAGCGATATTTTTCTTAAGGTCGCAAAGAATGCCCGTTCCTTTGATCCGGACAGGGCGACCTTCGCAACATGGATATACAATATAGCCAAAAACACTCTTACTGACCATTACCGCCAGAAAAAGGTCATGTGCGTTTCATACGAGGATGCTGATGTGGCGTCGATAGCTGATGTGGAAGCCCAGCTGAAGCAGATAAACTCTGACAGAAGAAAGGTGATATTCAAGGAGCTTTCTCTGCTTAAGGAGAAGGAGAGGCTGGTCATTTACTATAAATACTTTGAAGGGTACAGCAACCGACAGATAGCTGATCTGCTTGACATGAACGAGAGTACAGTGGGAACAGTGCTTTCAAGGAGCCTTAAAAAGCTGCGCACGGATAATATGCTGGAGTTGAACAGCTGACCTGTTTTCAGGTACAGTATGCTCTTGCGTATTATTCTGCAAGGAATGATTATGAGATGTTCAGAGAGATTCCCGGCGGCAAGGGTTATGCTGACCTCACATTTATTCCGCGCAGAGGTGTGAACGCTCCTGCAATGGTTATTGAGCTAAAATACAACAAGACCGCAGAAACTGCACTTCAGCAGATAAAGGAAAAGAACTACACTGAAAAGCTTACGGCATTCAGTGGCGAGGTACTTCTTGTGGGTATCAGCTATGACGAAAGCAAGGGTCACTCCTGCATTATCGAGAAGATCACAAAAGCATAAAGAGAGCGGCTCTCCACCAACGGAGAGCCGCATTGCTATGTATTCAGCCATCCTCTGAACCCGTACCACCAGCCGTTTCAGCCAGTGACAGAGCCAGTGCTTCGGACTGTAACAATGTGTTCAGGGAGGGGTCGCCTTCACGGATTCGCATAGTTCTGCGGATCTCTTTAGGGATAACGATACGTCCGAGGTCATCGATCCTGCGGACGATTCCTGTAGCTTTCATATATCACAATTCCTTTCATAGAAAAAGTTGTTTTTATGTCTGCACAGATATTGTTACCGCAGGGCGGGAATTTATTCATTGTTTCGACAAATATTTCGTTGTGTTTTTTATGTGCTGATTTATAAAATGATCTGGAGTTTTACAGATTCAGGGTGAAATACTGTAAAATACTTGCACAAAGGGTCAAAAGGTGCTATAATTAATCTGTAATATTATAGGCATTTTCGGATGCTGAAAAAGGAGAAAAGTGATATGAAAACTAACATTTTCAGACGGATAGCTGCGGTGACGGCGGCTGTCCTGACAGCAGGTACTCTTTCTGTACAGGAGTTGAAGGCTTTTGCAGAGTATGCTGACAGTGGCACACAGGTACAACTGCCAGCAGTATCGGATGACCTGCCAAAGCATTTCAGTGAAGTTTCGGAAGCTGGTGTGATTGAGTATGATATCACAGGTGCAACGGAGGGGGATTATACATACTATGTTTACAGTGTTGAGGGACTAGTAGGCGAATATGCCGTTATAACTGATTATATAGGAAGTGCAACAGAGCTTACGATTCCATCTACACTTGGTGGGTGTACTGTGACGAAGATTGGTGATAATGCTTTTGAGGGATGTACCAGTTTAAAAAGCATAGATATAGGAAACAATGTTACAACTATTGGAAGTAGTGCGTTTGATGATTGTATTAGTTTGTTGAGCATAAGCATACCTGATAGTGTAACATTTATGGGAGATTATACGTTTTTTAATTGTCATGGATTAAAAAATGTAACAATAGGAGACGGTGTAAAATCGATTGGAGTATGTGCATTTGAGGGATGTACTAGTTTAAAAGAAATAAAAATAGGAAACAATGTTACAACTATTGCGAGCAGTGCGTTTGATGATTGTATTAGTTTATTAAGCATAAGCATACCTGATAGTGTAACGTTTATGGGAGATTATACGTTTTTTAATTGTCATGGATTAAAAAATGTAACAATAGGAGACGGTGTAAAATCGATTGGAGTATGTGCATTTGAGGGATGTACTAGTTTAAAAGAAATAGAAATAGGAAACAATGTTACAACTATTGGGAGCAGTGCGTTTGATGATTGTATTAGTTTATTAAGCATAAGCATACCTGATAGTGTAACGTTTATGGGAGATTATACGTTTTTTAATTGTCATGGATTAAAAAATGTAACAATAGGAG
>JAZQGZ010000010.1:0-46503 GCA_045540255.1 Oscillospiraceae bacterium
ATCGCTCCATGTGCCGTCTTCGAGAACACTGTACTTGATAGTATTGTTTGCGTCTGTGCCGAAGTAGCTGTTTGCGGAGTTGCTTACCCATGCCAGGGCAGGATTGCCGTTTACAAGGCCCATTTCGGGTCTGTAATCGTAGTTTGCTTCGTCCGCTACTGTTGCGAAGTCCACAAATCCGCCGCTTGCTGCGTCGTATCTTGCTACTGTGATGTTCAGCTTTTCTACCATATCTGCAAATGCAGAACCTTCAGGAAGCTCCTCAGAAAGCTCCTGATATGCTACCCAGATGTCGCCGTCAAGCTCGAACAGCTTGTGTTTATTGTCCAGTGTGCCGTTTGCGTCCACTGCAGCGGGTGTGCTCCAGTTGGATGTTGCCTTGTCATATACGCTGTACATCAGCACGGTCTGGTTATCTGCTCCTCTTTCGAGGTCAGATGCGAGGTATGTCATAAGCACGATGTCCTCTGTTTCGATGATCGCAGGCATCGAGGACAGGAACGCATCGCTGATGAGCGTCTGTGCTGCGCTCTCATCGTAGGGGAGTGCAAGGAAGATCTGTCCGTATTCCGCTGTGGAGGCTACGTCAGAAATACCGGATTCGAAATCGGGATAGCTAAAATATGTAGTAGTCGGAGCAAGGGACGAGACGTATGCATCTGGACGCTGATAAAGGTCCCAGTGTCCACGTAAAAGTTCCAACTCTGCCGGGAATGGACCAATATATGCCATAACACCAAATGTAGCTGTTAAATCTGCTGATTTCAAGCCAACAGGGTTATTGATATAGTCTGTGGAAACTGCAATTATCTCTAACGATATACCACCTGTTCCGTATACACCGGCGCCAATAATATCTTTAACGCCAACGCATAGCGAGGGTTTGATCTCAACTTCGAAAGTAATGGGAATATTACCCTGAATATTGGAAGTTTTCACGTCAAATTCAAAGGAAGGATCAACTTTTACACTACCGCCGAGTCCAACCTCAATTGTCAGAGGGATCACCCACGCTTGTAGCTGCCAGCCGAAGCTGTAATTTGCCTCAAGAACCACAGTGGCGCCAACCGTGATCGTTGCCAAGCCGGTTCTGTCAAATTCTCCTTCACCGTAGCCACAAATGAAAATATCGACGATCTCATTCTTTTTATCTCCAAAAAAGCCTTTTTTGTCATCGTCTAATTTGGGGTCCTTCAAATAAGATTTTAATTGGTCGATTGCATTTTTAGCTTCAGCTCCCTGTGCTTTAATCTGATTTTTCAGACCATTATACCTCGCTTTGAAGCTATCATACTTTTCTATATCTTCGATGGTCTCCTTACTCATATTGATGCCTACACGCACCTTACTGCCATCAACTTGTATATCAACAGGCAGATTGAGTTCTTCCATTCCCACCTGAAGACCGCCGACAACTGGGATTTCTTCGGGTAGCGTTAACGAAACATCGCTGCCGAACGCAAAATCAAACGGGAAAAAGTCGACTTCTTCTCTTTCAACCTGAAGAAGAATACGTGTTTTCGCACTTCCTTTGCCATGGGCGCTTACAACAACGTAGTAGTCGCTACCGGTTGGCAGTTGAGATGCTTTTAGTTTAAATACGCCATCCGAACTGGATGCAACGGATTCCGAACCGAATACAAGTGTATAGCCTATTATGTTAGTAGCGTTTTCTTTTACTTTACACGTTAAAACAAAATCCTCAACATTATCATCGGCTAATATTTTATAAGAATTACACAGAAGATTAGTTGTGCGGAATGTGCTTTTGAAAGACGCAGTAGTAAGCTTAAGTGATTCTGTAAGTTCTACTTTCACTTCTACTTTCTTGCCATCTTTATCGGTGAAACCTACCGAACCCGTATTATCGGTGGACAATATGGGCATTTCATAGCCATAATACTCAGTATTATTTGTTATCGCTTCGTTGTTGGCTTCTACCGTCACATTTTTCCACTGTGACTCAGTGCCCATGAACGCTACTTCGGTAACCGCTGTACATCCGCTAAATGCACCATTTTCTATCTTGGTCAGAGAAGCAGGGAGCATAATTGTAGTTAATTTTGTACATTTGGAAAATGCATTATTCGATATTGTTGTGAGTCCTTCAGGTAATTTCAGGTTCACAAGATTTGTCATATTATAGAAAGCATTTATCGGAATTACAGTTATCTTGCTGGTCGTAAGGTCAAGCGTTTGAAGTTTAGGGCAATACGCAAAAGCATAAGAGCCTATTGTTTTAAGTGATGCAGGCAGAACTACATTTGCAAGATTATCACAACCATAAAAAGCCTGCATATCAATAGTTTCAACATTGTCAGGGATAGTGATATTCTTTAAGTAATCACATTCAAGGAATGCATACTTACCAATCGTCTTCAACGTGGAAGGAAGTGAAATATAAGAAAATGATGCACCATAAAATACGGTCGAAGGTAAGTTTACCACTCCCTCGGGAACGATAAAATTAGTCAGACTGGTACATTTATTGAAGATCATCTGTCCACAGGTAGTAAGCCCTGTGGGATATCCAAAGGACTTCAGTGCTGTACAGCCTGCGAAAGCACTGCTATTGATAGTGGTAACACTGTTGGGGAGCTTGATGGAAACAAGCGCAGTGTTGTTTGCAAAAGCATTCTCGCCGATAGTCTTCAGAGTAGAAGGCAGATTGAATGTTTCTATCGCAGAGTAGCGGAATGTCTTTGCGGGAATGGTGGTAACACCTGCGGGCACCGTCATGGTGATGAGCTTGGGGCAGGCGCCGAATGTCTTGTCACCGCCGACCGAGGCAAGGCTCTTGGGGAAGTTAACGCTGCTGAGAACATCACAGCCATAGAATGCCGATGTACCGAGTGTTGTAACGGAGTCGGGCAGTGTTATGCTCTGCAGCTTGTCGCAGTCGAAGAAAGCATAGTTGCCGACAGTATTAAGAGTAGAGGGCAGGTTGAACTTCACTACCATGGACTCACGGAAAACGGAGGCAGGAACGGCAGTAATGCCCTCGGGAATGGTGACGGTAGTGAGCTTTTCACAGCCCTTGAACACCTTGCTTCCCGACTTGAGGGAGGTGGGGTAATCAAAGCTTGCAAGACTTGTGCAGTATGCAAATGTATAATCACCCAGTGTCTCAAGAGAATCGGGGATGTTGATGGTAGTGAGCGCAGTACAGTTGCTGAACGCCTCGCTGCCAATGGATTTGATAGTAGAGGGGAGCTTTACCGTCTTAAGTGCGGGAGCACCTCTGAACAGATTTGCAGGGATAGTCGTAACACCCTCGGGAACTGTTATCTCTGTAAAAGATGTACATCCACCAAATATAGGATCATACGAAGCATAGATATATATTTCTGTTATTCCTGCAGGGTACGTAACGTTTGCGAGGTTGGTACAGTTTTCAAACGCACCTTCATCAATACTCGTAATGCTTGCGGCGAGATCTGCCGTTTCAAGCGCAGTACAGCCTGCGAAGGCGAAAGAATCGATAGCTGTCATGCCCTCGGGACATTCTATAGAGGCAAGTGCGTTGCTGTCTCTGAAAGCAGAGTCTCCTATCTCCTTGAGACCTGCAGGGAGCGTTATCTCAACAAGGGCGTCACAATTGCGCAGAGCAGAATTACCGATCCTTGTAAGAGTAGAAGGCAGGTTCACTGTCTTGAGTGCGGGAGCACCCTCCAGAAATCTTGCCTGAAGCTCTGTCACACCCTCGGGAACTGTTATCTCTGTAAAAGAGGTACATCCACCAAATATAGGTTCATACGAAGCATAGATATATACTTCTGTTATTCCTGCAGGGTACGTAACGTTTGCGAGGCTGGTACAGTTTTCAAACGCACCTTCATCAATGCTTGTGATGCTTGCAGCGAGATCTGCTGTTTCAAGCGCGGTACAGCCTTTGAAAGCAAAGGAATCGATAGCTGTCATGCCCTCGGGGAAGTTTATGTTCTCCAGTGCCGTGCAATCACGGAACGCAGAAGCTCTTATTGTATCAAGCGTGGTGGGGAGCTTAACTGTCTTAAGCTCAGGAGCACCGCGGAACAGATTTTCAGGGATGATCCGTATGCCTTCAGGGACAGTTATCTCTGTAAAAGATGTACATCCATCAAATATAGGTTCATACGAAGCGTAAATATCTACTTCCGTTATTCCTTTAGGATATGTAACACTTGAAAGACTTGTGCAGTTCTTAAATGCAGCCTCGCCGATAACGGTTACATTATCGGAAAGCGTTACTGTTTCCAGTGCGGAACAGCCGATAAACATAAAGGAGCTGATCTCTGTCACACCGTCAGGTATCGCTACAGACTCAAGCAGTGCGGAATCCGCAAATGCGTAGGAATCGATCTCCGTAACAGATGAGGGGATGCTTACCGATGTGAAGTCGCAATAGGACAAAGCACGGTATCCGATAGATTTCAGCGTGGACGGAAGACTGATGCTTGTGATATCAGACTTATAGAATAACCAATCAGGGATATCGGTAACTCCCTCAGGCACAGTTATGCTTTTAAGCGAGGTACAGCCCTCAAACGGACCTTCTACACTACCGAATGCAGATACTGAGGTCAGGTTCTTGGGGTAGTTGAAGCGTGAAAGTGCAGTACAATTCCTGAATGCGCTCTCATTGATGGTGGTCAGGGTATCGGGCAGAGTGACCGAGGTGATGATCTCGTTTCCTCTGAACGAATTGGAACCGATCTTTGTAACAGTGTAACCGTCGATGGAAGACGGCACTGATACGCTTGTGCTGTCACCGTTGTACTTATCGATACATATCGTACCGTCGTCCATTACGGTGTACTCGTAGGTCGGCAGGACTTCTTCTTCACCCGAATCAGTCTCAGCCGATGCCTGTATCGGTATGCAGGCGAGCAGCGAAGCAGCAGCTACCGTAAACAGCAGCTTTTTCAGACTTTGCATATAATTACTTTCCTTTCTTGCCATGATCAGGCCATACTGGGTATAATTATAACACATTACCATAATGAAGTCAACCAAATGTCGGCGCATCTGCCATATATATACATAAAATCGTAAACTATCACAATTTACGACACCACTTCGCACGAATATTGCACAAAAAAAGACCGCCTCCCGAAAACGGGAAGCGGTAGTGTTGTTATTTTACAGGCATAATGATCTCTTTTTCGTTCTTGCCCGTGTTGATGATGATCTTTTCGATAGTGCCGTTTGCGGGGAGCTCAAGTCTGCACTCGCCGCCATTTCTGGAGAACACCTCGGCAGTGGTGATCTCGCCGTTTTCCCAGCTTGCGCTGATAACAAATCCGCCTCTTGCGCACAGGCCCTTAAAGCTGCCGTTCTTCCACTCGTCAGGGAGTGCGGGAAGCAACCTGATAACGCCCTCGTGGCTCTGCACCAGCATTTCTGCTATACCTGCCGAAGCCCCGAAATTTCCGTCGATCTGGAACGGCGGATGGAAATCCCACAGGTTCACAAAGGTGCAGGAGCTTAAAAGTCCGTTGAGCAGCTTGTAGGTGCGGTTACCGTTGCCCGTTCTTGCCCAGAGGTTTATCTTATAGGCTCTCGCCCAGCCTGTGGACTCGTCGCCGCGGTCGTTCATCGTAGCGATAGCCGCCTGCATAAGCTCGGGACGGGAGCGGTTGATGTACTTTCCGGGATAAAGTCCCATAAGATGCGATATGTGACGGTGATTCTTCTGTACCTTGGAGCTGTCGAAGTCCGGCTCATCCTCCTCGTACCACTCCTTGAGAAGCCCTGTCCTGCTGATGGAGTAAGGCTTAAGTCTGGGCAGAAGCTCGCTTACCCTGTGGCAAAGCTCGGGATCGGTGTTCAGCTCCTCCGCAGCTTTCAGGAAGTCCTCAAAAAGCTGCGCGATAAGGCTCTGCTCGTAGGTGTTTCCGATGGTGGCAGGACCATGCTCGGGGCTGTAGGTGGGCGAGGACACGAATCTTTCCTGCTTCTCGTCGTAGATCAGCCACTGGGTATAGAAGCGCACGCTCTCGCGCATGATGGGGTATATCTTCTCGGCAAGGTAACGCTTGTCGCCCGTGAACTCATAGTGCTCCCAGATATTCTGCATCAGCCATGCAACAGCCGCCGTAGACCAGCCCCAGTAGAAGTCCCATCCGGGTGCCGTCCAGCCAAAGGGCGAGCACTGAGTGTGCGCAGTCCAGCCGTTTTCGGGCTGATCATCAGTAGAAATGATGTTATAGTATTCCTTTGCGGTGACGCGTCCGGGCTCTCTGAGAGAATCAAGGAAATCCACCAGCGGCGGAACGGTCTCCACCATGTTGGTGTTATATGCGCCCCAGTAGTTCATCTGTAGATTTACATTGATGTGATAGTCACAGCACCACGGGGGAGTGTTGCTCTCATTCCATACGCCCTGCAGGTTTGCAGGAAGCGAGCCCTCTCTTGACGAGGATATCAGCAGGTAACGTCCGTACTGGAAATACAGAGTTTCCAGCTTGTTCATAGCTGCGCGCTCGCCGCGCCTGTAGGCTTCGATAAGCCTGTCGGCGGGGAGGTCTGCCTCCTCCTCGTTCAGCTTAAGCTCCACGCGGTTGAATATCGCGGAATAATCGGCATAGTGCTCCTGATAGAGTGCATCCCATCCGAGCATGGAAGCCGCCTGCACCAGAGGAATGGTAACAGTTGCAGGATCGATACCGCTGCGGTAGGTGGGGTATTTCATCTCGTAATCGGTAGCGGCGGTAAGATACAGCACAGCCTCGGTGGCGTCCTTTACAACAAGCTTGCCGCCTGTGGTGAGGATCTCGCCGTCGGTCTGCACCATAGCCCTTGCATCGAACCGCATACCGTTGTCCTCGATATATCCGCTGTAGCACATAAGGTTGCCCTCGGCATCGATGGTGCAGGGATGGGTCTTGTCCACCCACAGACGGAAACCGAGCTTGCCCTTTTCGGAAGCGGTGAAGCGGAACGCCATTATCCTTGCGGGATAGCTTGCAAATGCCTCACGGGTGTACTTCACGCCGCCTATCTCAAACTCGCAGGTGTACAGCGACTTGTCAAGATCGAGGGCGCGGCGGTAATTGACCGCCTGCCCGTTGGGCACGTTGAAATCTATCACCATATCGCACAGCAGGAGATACGTACCGAAATCCCCGTCACCCGTAAGCTCGGGAAGAAGCTCCAGCACCTTGTCATAGCTGCCGTTCTTCAGCTCATCCTGCACCTGCTTTACGTATCTGTATCTGTCGCGCTTGTTGCCGCCGTAGTAATCGGGACGGTTTTCACAAGGACCGCCTGCCCACAGTGTCTTTTCATTGAACACTATACGCTCGGTGCGGATACCGCCGAACATACTTGCGCCTATATATCCGTTACCGATAGGCAGACAGGTCTGCTCCCACAGGGAAAAATCGCCCTCGTGGTCAAAGTAAATAACATTTCCGCTGCTCATTCTGCAAAGTTCCTTTCTGCTATACGGCACTGCTGTCTTTACGCAGTGCTGCCACTTTAGCACATTAATCACAGTAATTATATCACAAACGCTTATCATTGTCAACCTTGAGGATTATTCCCATAACGAATATCAGCGCCGTGTTTCAAAACGGCGCTGATACGTATTATTCGGTCTTCATCATGACTCTGCGCTGTATGCGTAGGTACCGTCCTCAAGCTGTGATACCGAGGGTGTGGCGCGCATAGATGGACGCAGGTCCGCAGGAGCTACATCCCCTGTCGTGCGTATCTGATAATAACGCTGACATTTGCCAAGCTCGGTCGCGGGGTCGGTGGGTACGAAAGCAGTTACGCGGGAGCCTGCTTCAAGCTTTGCCCACGACACCGCAAAGGCATCCCCTGCCGCACTTCCCGAATTGACGATGAATCTTGCGTCCAGCAGTGTGATCGGCTCATCGGGGACAGTAAGGGTGATGGAATTCACGCCTTGCTTAAGAACGGACTTGGGACCCAGACTCTGCGAGGCGGTAGAGCATACGATCGCCATAGCGGCGCGCTCGTGGGTCTCGGTAACGTATACGGAGAATGTGATGGTCTTACCTCTCCACGCCTGGATATCCTCCGCAAATATCTGACGAAGTGCTGTGGTATTTGCGGTAAGATCCTTATTCGTTGTGATCCTTATACCCTCCTGAGAGACCGTCAATGTGGTGTCGGCATAAGGCTTCTGCCATCGGTCAAGGGTGTATCCTATAGCGGTGTACTCCGTCTTGCCTCTCTGGTTTATCCTGAAATCGGGATTTATAAGGTGATTGGGATTGCTTGCTACCGTTGCCGCTGCATTCACCGCGTCCTGCTGTGTGAGATGCACCGCAGCATCGGCAAAATGCTCCTCCGCCTCTGCCTTGTTTGCGGATACGGTGGCTGTCAATGCGCTGACAGCACTGCGCGCCTCCGTATCCACTGTGCCGCCGCTGCCCCCTCCTGCGGGGGCGCACTTAAAAACCGCATCGGGATAATCGTTGCCGCAAAGGCTGACGCTGCCTGTTCCCATAAGATAGACAGTACCGTTTGCATCAAGCAGCTTTGCCGACTGTCCCGCGGGGACGGAAAGAACACCGTCGCCGCCTGCCGTAACGGGACTCCTGCCGCTTGCGTAGACAGTATCGATACCATCGTTTCGGATATCGCAGTTCTGACCGCTCAGTCTTATCGCCTGCTCGTTTCCTGTTAATTGTACCGTTTTGTATTGTGCCATAATACTTCTCCTTTCGTTATTCGGGAAGAGGAACACTTCCTCTCCTGTGAGGAGATTGTATTTCGATACGGTATGCAATTCTATGCAAATATCAATAAAACGCAAAAAATATCCCTCCTTGTAAAAGGAGGGATATGAGGGTCATTCAGCATTTATCATATCGATATATTTCTGTATCAGCGGCTCCAGCCACGACATAAGAGTGGGAGGCTGATATCCGATGGACTTCGCCTTTTCAAGGTCGAATCTGCATCCGAGATCGCCCTCGCCGAAGTGCTCCTGTCGGAAGGGATGGGGATCACCGTCGGGTGTTATCACAGCAGTCTTGCCGCTGAGTCTTTCGATAAGCTTGACAAGCTCCGCTACCGTGATGGTACCCTCTGCCGAAACGTTTACGGGACCTCTGAGATCGGACTCTGCAAGCTGGATTATAAAGTCTGCTTCATCTGTTGTGCGGATGAAAGAGCAGATATAATCGGGATTGTCGATGTTGATGGGGATACCCTTTACGATATGCTCTGTGTAGAAATACAGGCGCATATTGAGATCCTTGTTTCTGAGGTGCTCCTCTTCCACGACGAACGGGATACGGGGTATAGCATAGTTCACATCGGGATAGCCCTGACAGAGAACTGCCTCGGCATAACGCTTGCCGATGTTGTAGCTTGAGCGGTCAAGCAGCTCGTACTGAATAGCGGAGGCATCGAAATCCTTTTCCTCTCTGTGCGTCTTGGGACCGCTGTACACTGCAACGGAAGAGGTCATAATATAACGACCGCACTTGATATGCTCAAGGGCATATTTTGCGGCGTTGGAGCAGTAGGAGGTATTATCGATAACGATATCGTAATACTTTCCGTCGAAAGCGTCAGCCATGGTCTGCTCGTTGAGTCTGTCGATAACGACCCTTGTGACCTTCTTGCCGAAGCTGTCCTTGCTTCTGCCTCTTGTTGCGATAGTAACGAAGTGGTTCTTCTCTATCAGCTTTTCAACAAGGCGGATCCCCATGAATCTTGTGCCGCCGAGGACAAGAACGCTCTTGCTGTCCCTGAATCTTTCACGCAGGTATTCAAGTGTTGTGGGAGGTGTTATTCTTGCGATCTCATCAAAGTTCTTTTCCTTGAGAAGCTTTCTTACACGGGATGCGCTGATAACTGCGCCGCCCTCCTCCTTGCGCTTGATGACCTCAAAGTCTATCCCCGCACGGGGCAGGATACGCTTCATGGTGGAGTTATACTGGTTTGTGATGTTATCCAGTGGCTCCTCTCCCGCAAAGCGGACAGTGATGCCCAGCGCAGGAGCTATCTTGGAAGCAAAGATGTTGATATCGCCCGAAGCGTCGATAACAGCTTCGTTGTTCTCTTCCTTTGTAAAGTATGCCTGGAACGTCTTCTGCGAGATGATGAAGTTTCCGCTGGGAAGCACGGTAACGTTCTTAAGGTCCGCTGTGCCCTTGCGTACAAGCTCAAGTCTGTCCTCAAACGGGAATACGCTCTGGTTCTCCTCCACAACGAAGATATACAGCTTATCGCACTTTGCGGCGCTGGATTCTATCAGATAACGGTGTCCCAGCGTAAAGGGATTGCAGTTCATTACGATAGAGCCTATCCTGCCTGTTGCATTGGGATCCTTATACTGTTCAAGACTCTCAACGAACTTGTCAAGCTCCTCCATCTCATCGGGCTTAAGGTCTATCGGCAGCTCGATGCGCTTGCGCTCCTTGGGGTAGGCTTCAAGCGTTTCACGGCTTTCAAGGTAGTTGTTTTCCTTGAGTGCCTTTGCCAGAAGCTTTCCGCAGGCTTCGTAGCCGAAGCGGTTCATGTGATCGATATCGAAGAATATCTCTCCCAGATCATGCGGACGGTTGAGTACATCTCTTGTATCCACCCACAGAAGCTTGTCCTTGTATACATCTTTCAGAAGATCTCCGAAGCCCATGCAGAACACAACCATATCGCCGTTTACAGGAGCATGGAAATCAAAAGACTTAGCCTGTGCGATTGCATTGGCACCTCCGCCGTTGGCACAATTAAGCACTGAATACGGAGAATCAGCATTATAGTGTTCGTTCAGTTCTCGCTGGAGGACTGACTGAATTGTATAGTCGTCATCGGTACCCAATCCAAAGCATACACTGTTACCAAAGAAGTATATAGTATTGACGAAATCATCAGGAATGTTTTTAGTCACACGATATCCGCCTACACAGTTTCTGTATTCACCTGATTCATCGACCATAAAATCAATGCCGCCATTATTCACAGTTTTCAGTATCCGAATGACAGAATTCAGATAGTTTTCATCAAAACCACGATCAAAATATACTTTATTGATGATATCCTGCTTCTGTGATCCATTCAGTTTGTTTGCCTGTTTTAATTTAACATTAATTTCGTTTTCAGAGGGATTATCGATTTCATATACTCGCGTCATATTGAGTACGGCTACTTTCATATCAGGGTTGGATCTCTGATATTCCAGCGCCTTATCGAATATCGAATTCTTAATTATTGAATAATAGTTAAGGTCAGATATTCTTAGCACACGCTCTTTGTAATTATCTACACGCTTTATCAATTCAGGCGGATAAATGGCAGATGCAACAACGATAGGCATATCAAGATTTTCAATATCCACTGTATTGATATCATTTAACGTAATGCTGCCGCCCTTAGGCATACGGACATCAACGCTTCGGGTCTTGTTACTGATAAGCACAGGGGTCTCGATGCCCTTTGCATAAGCCTGCTCATACAGCAGCGAAGCCAGCAGATCGGTACCGTAGATAGCGATCTTCTTTATGCCCTTGTCAACGAAATAATCAAGCGAGGAACCGCCCATACCCGCAACAAAGAACGCTGCGTGCAGGTTTCTCTCGTTGTTGTTGTCGAACAGCGCAGGTGCAGCGGGAGCAGGTGCGGCAGGTGCAGGAGCTGCGACATTGACAGGCTCTGTTTTTATAGCAACCGGAGTGACAGGCAGGCCGCCCACAACATTACCGCCGCGCTTGCAGGCTGCAGACGCAGTATGTGTATCAAAGCATACGGAATCAAGCTTTGCACCCGTCGCAGCGTCTGTAACAACGATGTTAAGACCACGGCTCTGCTCGGAATATTCCTTTCCGTTTATCACTATGCTGCCGATATTTCCATTATTGTAAGAGCTACTCTTAAGCTTCACCGAAACAGCATCCACCGTACCCTCGTAATTTATCTCCTTACCCTCGGTATTGATAAGCTCGCACAGCACATTTCCGCGTCCGATGGCAGCGATATAGGAGTGCCAGTGCTTGTCCTTGAGAGATTCCTTCAGTCCGAGCGCCATAAGCTTCTCCGCGGTCTTTTCGTTAAGCTCAAGTCCGGGAGTGTCCTTGACCGCGATGAAGATATTAAGATCATTCTTATAATTACACAGCAGATCAAGATACTCGTGAATATTGTTGCAGTCGGAATAAACGTTGTTCTGCTTGGGTGTCTCGACAGCAGCCACAGCCTTTATCTCGGGCGCATGAGTGGTGCACTGCTGACCGAAACGCCAGCAGGTATATGCGGGGATATGAGTATCGAAATTAGCGGTATCCACAACCATGCCCGTTGCCTTGTCCACAACGACAAAGTTGAGTCCGCGTCTGCCGTTGCTGTAATCAACGCCATCCAGTACTACCGCACAGTAATTGCCCTTGTTGAAGGATGCACTGACTACCTTTACGGGTCTGCCGCCGATCTTTCCTGTGAATATCACGCGCTCGTCCTTTTTGCTGAGGGTCTCGTTTATCAGCTTGCCGCCGTCTATCGCAGCGACATAAGAGTGCCAGTGCTTGTCCTTGAGGGAGGTCTTTATGCCGAGGGACATGAGCTTATCCGCAAGCTCGTCCTTTATAGCAAGACCGGGAGTATCCATGACAGCGATATATATCTCCAGCTCCTCCTTTGCGCTGATAAGGGCATCGAGATATCTGTTGAGATCAGACTCGTACAGGAAATTCCTGTTGCTGATCATAGCATTTATGCGGATATCCCTGGATACCAGCTCCTTTCTGAGGGCTGTGATCTTTTCGTTCATTACATCCACTTCGGAGAAAGCCTTTGCGCACTTATCAGCAGGCTCGATAGCATTTTTCAGCCAGCCGAGGCAGCGCTCTCTTTCAGTGGCAAGGATCTCACGTGCTCCGCTGAAATCCATCTTTTCTTCAAGCAGCCACTTCTTCTCCTTAAGCTCGCTTACATCGCTGACAAGGCGGTCAAGCAGGCCAAGCTTACCAAGTACGCTGTAGAATCTGGATGCGCCTCTCAGGGGATTGAGAATGGCAACAAAGGGGATCTCGAAGATTATCGCGAAGCAGACGCCATGGAAGGAGTCTGTCACGATGAAATCACTGTTTACAAGGCTGTTCAGTCTTTCGTTGACGTTGCCCTGAAGCAGGGTGTGCTTAAACTTTGCGCTCTCCGCCTTTACCTTTGCCTCGGAGGGCAGATACAGCATATCGGAGTACAGCTCCGTTTCAAGCTCAAGCTTCTTTTCAACGTGGGAAAGGATGTTCTCCTTTTTAGTGGTGGGATCGAGGATATAGGCGAAGATATGCTTTCCGGAGGACTTAACGTTGCTGTCCTTTGCTATCTTCTCATAATGCTTTCTGTCGCAGAGGAACACAGGATCCAGCACGTGCTGTGCGTCAACCCCGAAGGACTCCTTCGCAAGCTTGACGCCGTCCTCTTCCCTTACGGAGAACGCATCGAACTTCTGCATGAAGTGGGCCATCTTGGCTCTTTCGTTCTCGGGACCCCAGAAATAGTTGTGACCGAAGGACGCGGCATAAGCCACCTTTCTGTGGTTGTCGGAGATCCAGTCCAAAGTTACGATCTCACCGAAACGCTTGTACAGATCGGAGTTGAAGAGCTGATCGGAACCTACAACGAAGTTCTCGCAGATATCGTTAGCCATGCGCATGGCTTCCTTGTCCTTGAAATCAAGCTTGAGGGCACCGGGCGCATAGGGGTTCTTTGTATAGATATGCTCGGGCGGAATGGGAGGTCTGCCTGTGCTTCTGGGACGAGAGAACAGCGCAACGGAATATCCCATATCCTTCAGTGTGGAATAGAGGGAATAATAAGTCAGCGCACCGCCGAAGTTCGGGAAGGTAGGGATGCCGACAAGGCCGATGTCATAACGCTCAGCGGCAAAGCCCCACTTCACTGCCTCCTGATATCTGAAGGAATCGATTTTCTTGAAGAACTGGGAGCGTGAAATATTGTTCTTCGGTGAGCTTACAAGATTGCTGTTGCCCTTTACCGCAGGATCCAGAGGAGTCTGCTCAAAAAGCTTTGCGTTTTCCCTGATGTTTTTCAGGAACTGCTTTGCGCGTTCGTTATTTATAAGCACTACACTGGTTCCTTTCTTGTCGTTGAAGTCGGGGTTGTGATTGTTTATTCCCCAGTAGTCGCCGATGGTGATGTCGCCCTGTCTGGGTATCTTTGCGAACTGACATTCGCCGCAGGACTTGTTCTTGTTAAGTCCGTTAAGATAGCTTATGAAATACGGGTCAGTCTCACAGGGCATATTGTACACTTCATCGTTGTCGTATTTTATCGTGAGAGAAGCGTGCCAGCCGTACTCCTTGTCCTTGAAGCCGAGATGCTGTATCTTCCTGTTTGCGTGCAGATCTCTCATGTATTTGGAGAAAGCCTTTTCAGAGGGGATTCCATGGCAGATAAGATCCACCGTAAGAAGATACGGCGAATCCTTGAGCTTTCCGAGATATGCGTTAAGTCCCGCTACCTGACAGGGAGTGCCCGAAAACAGGACGTACTTCTCCTCGGAAAGAAGCTTGCCGATCCTTGAGTATACATCCTCGGTGTTGCTCATGATGTACTTAGAGCCGCGCAGAGCATCCATGCCCTCGGGCGAATCGATTATCACATGATGTGTCTTACGACAGTCATCCGTATACGCTACACCGCATACATAGCCGCCGCGGCTGAATATCTCATCGGCGATAAGAGTGAATGCACCGCCGCTGGAGCTTTTTGCGCGCACCTCATCGGAAGCCATCAATGCATAGCACTCAGGCTCCGCAGAATTTGAATAATCGGGGGAGTTTGCGGGACATCTGTCAAGACACAAGCCGCAATCCTTGCACTTCTCAGCGTCGGTAACAGGGCGATAGAATCCGTCATTGTCAGGCTCCATCCTTATCGCGCCGAACGCACAGAGATTGGCACAACAGCCGCATCCCGTGCATTTTGAAGAAGTCGCTATAACTTCGATGTTTTTCATAAATTTCCCTCCGTGTGTTTTTTATATGAAAAGACATTGTTGCATAAATAATCATTTTATTATATCATATAAACACAGGATTTGTCAACATATCCGCGCTGCCATATAAATGCTGCACTGCATAAGATCTCCACCATGCCGCCGCATACCAGAACGACCGCAGCACCCCTGTGGGAACAGGAAATGCCGCGGTCGGAAAGCTCATATATCAAGGTGTCTGCGCCAGAAAGAGATATCTGTAAGCTCCTGCCTGCGTTTTGCGTACTGTTTTTTCACACGTCCGAAGCCAAACAGCAATCTCACCGCATACCAAAGCGACGCGAAGCCATACTTCAGGAAGGCGGCAAAGCTGCGACGGGTGAGTATTCCCGCGCTTCCGTCAAGCTGATACTGTATCACGGCTTTCTTGCCGAAGCATTCGTTTACGCCGCATCTTGAAAGAGGGAATGCACAGATGTCCTTTTTCAGCATAAACGACGGTATAAGGTGTCCGCCAAGGGTAAGCACGGTGGCCGCGGTCAGCTTTTTGAGGGGAACATGGTCGTCACAGCGGAGCGTTTCGTTCCAGCCGCTGATATCCGTCAACGGACACAGCTTCGGTGCGGACCTGATAAGCTGTGTATTAAGCTCCTCCTCGTCACAGTCAAGGAAAAAGTCAACGCCTTTAAGAAAATCCCTTACCGCGCGAAGTACTATCGGCAGGTTATCGTATCTGTATAGTATCAGATTCTTTCCCGCCTCATAAATGAAGATACGCAGTGCGGTAAAGGTCCCGTATCCATATATCGCGTTTACTGTCAGCTCGTTGCGGAGCATATAATACTCCAGCATCATGCTCAGCTTCTTGTCGAATGCCTCGTGATATACCGCAACTCCGTTTGCGGTGATGACCTTTACGTGCGCAGGCTTGCGCAGTCCGTACTCCACATCATCGAATTTTATGAAAAACGGATAGGGCAGGCCCTGCTGCCTTACTATATCCAGCGGCATACACAGGCACCACCATGCACCATACTGTATATCGGGATTGTTGAGGTTGTCAAGAAGCGCGGACGGCTCTCTTATATCTGCGCCGTTCTTGCTGTTTATTATCATCCTGCCTGTCCATGCCGCACCCATCTCGTACTGTATGTAAGGCGTCTTTTCCGAGATAGGAAGCATAGCCGCGCTGAACCAGTCATCCTTATCCACGTCGGTCAGCAGCGACATGAACACCGTTATCTGCTCCAGTGTTTCGGGGTGGAACTGTATATCATCATCCATCAGTATTATGTGTGTAAAGCCGCCGTCATAACCCTCGATAAGGCCTCTGGTAAATCCGCCGCTGCCGCCGTAATTCTTGTTGGGCAGCACCTTTATGATGCCCTCCGACAAGGCTTCGCCATCCAGCGTCCTGCCGTTGTCGATGATGAACACCCTGTTGATGAAGCTGAAATCACAGGACTTCAGACGTTCGATGTTCTTAAGCACAAATTCTTCTCTTCTGAACGTGCAGATAGCGGCACATACGTTTATGTCACGGGGAGTGCACTCTGCGGAATATCCGCCGCCGTATATCTCCGCTCCCTCCTCCGCTGTCACGACAGGATAAAGGAAGCCCTCAGCGGGCAGCGCGGAAAGCCTCATCTGCAGTGATGCCGCCCCGTCTGCGGAAGCGGTCTCGCACACCACGTGCTCTGCACCGTCATATACACACAGCCGCATCGTGATCCTGCCGCTGAATTCCAGCGAAAAGGCAACACTTTCCACGATGGTATGATCGCGGTATTTTGTATAGGAGAAGCTGTTGAAGTAGGTGCCGAACGAAAGGCTCTCCCCTGCACCGAGGTATATGGTGCGCTGTTCTTTTTTTCCGCCCTTGAAATACATTTCAGGGCAGCCTCTGTCGTTTTCGGGTATCAGCAGATGCTGTAATGTCATTCCTGCACCACCTCTTTCTGTCAGCTTTTTCTTATGCGTTTCACCAGCCGCTTGGCGAGAAACCTCCGCCTGCTTTCGGGCGGAAGCAGCACGCATCCTGCGCGCTTTCCGAAGCTGCAGCCCGTATCGATGCGGGCAAGCTCCTTTATCCTCGCTCCGTCAGCGCGGCAGTAGGTGATAAATATTCCTGTAAATATCTCGCCGAGATAACCATCCGTGCGGTCTGCCTGAAAACTGCCGTGCAGTGTCTTTCTTTTATCGAATTCATCAAGGATGCCGAACAGCACCTCGCAGTACTGCATGAAAAGCTCCTTTTTCATTATGAACATATTGCAGAAATACTGTCTGTTCTGCGAAAGATACAAGTCAGCCGCCTCACTGAACCTCGGGTGTCTTTCCTTAAGGATGCCGATGAACAGCTCGAGATCCCCTGCATAATGAAACCGCGATGTGCGGTAATGCTCGCCTGCGGCAAGTCCCATATCCTCACTGCGCGGGGCAATTATGTCATAGCTTCCGACAAGCTCTGTCCACAGCCTTTCCGTGCCGAGGAGGCGTTCCATGTGCTCAGATCTTATGCTGTCCACCGCGATATACGGCGGTCTTACCGTTTCATCCGCGCAGAAGAAACGACGGTAGTGACAAAAGCCATAATGATCCGCCGACACGTTCTTCCATGCGTGATAATGCGCTGTCAGCTCGCAGTAATAGGGGTTTTTATCGGAGATATTATCTCCAACGTCATCGCGCACTGCGCCCGCAACAGGTGGGTTCACAGCCGCGCCGCACTGTACAGGCTGACACAGAGGGGGCACTGTTCCGTATCCGCTGTGACAGCAAAGGTATATTCTGATGTCGGACAAACACGACCCCTCCTTTTTAAGCATAGCTATTAATAATTATACATCCATTGAATGTGTTTGTCAACAAAAACAGCCCGCCGCAGTGGATCTGCGTGAAATCTGCACACGGCTTTGCTTCCGCGCGCGACAGCGGGATTATGTGTAATGTATATAATTCTATTTGTGCATATTGACGATTTTAGGTGATATTGTACACTTCGGAAAAATAAGTGGTATAATTAGGATATGAGTGCTTCCGGCTCGTGTCAGAAGCAGAACGAAAAGTGAGGTAGTATATGAAAAAACGTTTATTTGCAGCGTTCCTTTCGGCTGTGATGACCATCGGAGCGTTTTCGGCATCTGTATCAGCGGCAGCAACGACAGAGAAGCTCATTACGGCAGATATAAGCAGCAGCACTGTGTCGCTTGAAGCGGAGCTTCATACAAGCAGCTATGAATTGGGAAGCTGGTACCCCAACTGGAACTGGAACAACGTATCCCCCATAAGCGATTACATAGACAATAAGGGCAGATACACCATCGCCTATTCGGACGGAAGTAACGTATATATATCCCATTGTACCGAGTCGGGAAGCAGCGTACGTATATCCGAGACCGTAAAATTTGCACAGCCTATGGAGCTGGTCGGCGGAGTTATCGGTGATGATGAGGGAAATATATATGTAGCCTGCGGCCAGAGCGACGAGGATGGCACAGGAACAATATGCACCTTTGCGATCTACAAATACAGCAGTGCAGGAAAGTATCTCGGCAAGACCGAGTATTATCCCGATGACACATACTGGAGCACCATGTTGCCCTTTGAAGCGGGCAACTGTGCGATGACCTTTCAGGACGATCTGCTGATATGCTCCTACGCGAGAAAAATGTACAGCGGTCATCAGTCAAATGCCGTTTTCTGCGTTGACACTGTAACAATGACAGAGGATGCCGTATACGACAGCTACTGCAGCCACTCTTTCAATCAGGCTGTGCTGACACTGGATGACAGCACAGTGGTGTTTGGCGATCACGGCGACGCATATCCGCGAGGATTTTCCGTAAATATCATTACTGACCGTTCCTCACCGATGTATGGCCATTACAGTCAGGGCATCGTACCGTTTCATTTTTCCCTGGCCGGTAGTTCAAGCGATATGTACAATGTAAACTTTACCAACTCAAGGCTGACCGGAATCCTTAAGCTTGAATCGGGAATAGCGTTGGTAGGTTCGTCAGGTGATTATGAAACCGAATCCCCCCAGCAGATGTTCCTGCAGATAATCGACCCGTACAGCGGAAATCAGGTGCTTGACGGAGCCACAAGAACAGGCTCCTCTGTCAGCCCATACGGCGGCGAATACACCGATACCGGCATACTCTGGCTCACCGACTACACAGACGGCAGTGAGGTCAGAGCTTCCGCAGCAGCAGCCCTCGATGATTCGCGCCTGCTCGTAATGTGGGAGAGATGGGACAGCAACGATAATTTTGTAAACTCCTACTATTCTATAGTATCTTCCGACGGAAAGCTGCTGGCAGATTCCGTTCCGATGAACAAAGCGATGCTCAACGGTGCCGAGGAGCTTGAGATAATCGGCGATATCGCATACTGGACATACGCTGACGGAAATGGTAAGGACACGACGATCTATCGTCTTGACACCTCTGCAACCGTTATTCCCCGTAACATAAAGACCACCGCAGGTGACGGCAAGGTTACCATGACATGGGATAAGGTGACAGGCGCGACCAAGTATGCAGTTTATATGCTCCAGAACGGCTCCTATGTCTGCAAGAATAACGCAGTTACAGGAACCTCTTACACCTTTGCAGGCCTCACCAACGGCACAAAATACAGCTTCAAGGTAAAGGCTTATGTGGGCGGCGCATGGAAGACAGCCTCGGGCGCAGTAAGCGGAACCCCTGTAAGCTCGGGCATCCCACAGAACATCAAAACTACCGCAGGCGACGGCAAGGTAACCATGACATGGAGTGCAGTAAACGGTGCAACAAAGTACGCAGTTTATATGCTCCAGAACGGCTCCTACGTCTGCAAGAATAACGCGGTTACAGGAACCTCCTACACCTTTGCAGGCCTCACCAACGGCACAAAGTACAGCTTCAAGGTAAAGGCTTATGTGAACGGCGCATGGAAGACAGCCTCGGGCGCAGTAAGCGGAACTCCTGTATTCACAGGAATTCCCGCCAATATAAAGACATCCGCAGGCGACACCAGAGTGACCATGACATGGGACAAGGTGACAGGCGCGACCAAGTATGCGGTATATATACTCCAGAACGGCTCCTACGTATGTAAGTCCAATGCCGTTACAGGAACCTCCTATACATTCAGCGGACTTACCAACGGAACAAAGTACAGCTTCAAGGTAAAGGCTTATGTGAACGGCGCATGGAAGACAGCCTCGGGCGCAGTGAGCGGAACTCCCGTATTCACAGGAATTCCTGCCAATATAAAGACATCCGCGGGCAACGGCAAGGTCACCATGACATGGGATAAGGTCACAGGCGCGACCAAGTATGCGGTTTATATGCTGGAAAACGGCTCTTACGTATGCAAGTCCAATGCCGTGACAGGAACCTCCTATACATTCAGCGGACTTACCAACGGAACCAGATATGCGTTCAGAGTAAAATCCTACGTCAACGGCGCATGGAAGGTGGCTTCCTCCACTGTCTACGGCACACCCGTGGCATGATATGAAAATACACAAGGCGCAGGGAATACCTGCGCCTTCTGCCTGTCGAAAAACCTGGTTGATGCCCGCACAGCGGGCATTTTTGATTGCTTTTTTGGTGTGGCTTTGCCACGCCAAAAAACACTTCTATCCGCACAACTGTGCGAGTTGGCGGTATCACCGCCAACGAGTGCGGGCAGTGCGGATGTTTTGTCGGAAAAGTCCCAACGGGACTTTTTCGACGGTCTCAAGGCGCAGGGAATACCTGCGCCTTATTTTTATCAACAAAAATGCATTATGACGTGTTTGATGGTCTTGACTTGACTGGAAAAAATATGTTATACTTGATGTATGTAATTTATTCGCAGCATCCCGAAACGAAAGGAACAGGTGCCATGTTTAATAAGAACCTTGCTAAAAAGGCGGCAGCGGTATTTTTGTCAGGAATAATGACGATGTCCGCCCTGCCCGTGCTCACCCACGCACAGATGAACTATTCCGAGTTTGAGGCGGGATATTCATACCCCACCGAGATGAGAGGACTCACCGCATATCAGATAGTAAACGATATGGGCGCAGGCTGGAACCTCGGAAACTCGCTGGAAAGCTCCGGCAGCGAAACCAACTGGGGCAATCCCGCGACCACAAAGGATATGATCGACGATATCGCAGAAAAGGGCTTCACCACCCTACGTGTTCCCGTAAGATGGGACGATCACTATTCCGACAGCAGCAATTACACTATCGACACATCCTTTATGGACAGAGTGGAGACCGTGGTGAACTATGGCCTCGCCAATGATATGTATGTCATCCTCAATGTCCATCATAACGATCTTCAGGAAAAGGCAGGCGATACCCAGGCGGTATCCGCAGAGCTTTCCGCAGTATGGACACAGGTGGGCGAACGCTTTAAAAACTACGGCGACAAGCTGATATTTGAAGTTAACAACGAGCCCAGAAGCGGCAATGACTGGAACGGCACAGCCGCACTCTATGAAAGCGTGAACGTCGCAAACGAGGCGGCGCGCTCCGCTATCAGGGCAACGGGCGGCAACAACACCGAACGTCTGGTGATGCTCCCCACATACTGCGCCTCCTGCGACGATCCCAAGGCGGCAGCATGGACAAAGAACGAGAACGATGATATGATAGCGGTATCCGTCCACGCCTATCTGCCGTGGAACTTCGCATACGAGTGCGAACATTCCGAGTGGCTGGCCTCCGACCGCACCGAGCTCCAGTCTTTCTTTGACAGGGTGTACAACCACTTTGTCAGCAAGGGCGTGCCTGTTGTCATCGGCGAGTTTGGTGCAGCCAACAACAATAACGAGGATGCAAGAGCGGTATATGCAGGCGTGTACGCCGAGCTTGCAAGACAGTATTCGGCACAGGATATCCCCTGCGTGATATGGGACAACAATGCCTACAACGTCGGTCAGGAGAATTTCGGACTCTATAACCGCAGCAGCAAGACCTTTACCTACGGAAAGATAGCAGACGCCCTTGTGGCAGGCTATGCAGGTGATCCCGTGGCAGAGAGCGCATCCACCTCCGAGATCCTGCTGTTTGAGGGCAGCTCAAGCTGCACAGGCTGGGAGCAGGCACTCAAGATCTCCGCAGGTGCAATAAAAAGCATGGCAAACGGTCAGAGCGTCTATGCACACTACACAAGCTCCAATTCCCCTGAGCTGATACTTCAGAGCTACTCCAACAGCAGCAAGGGCTGGATAAAGATAGCGCCCGACAGCGCTTCAAACGGCGTTGCGGTATGGAGCTATTCAACACTGTTATCCACATACAAGGATAGCTTCGACGATGCGGATGAGCTTTATATCGGCTCAATGGGCGCCGATCTCACACTGACAAAACTGTATATCAACGATCCCTCCGCCCATACCCATGTATATAACGGTGCTACCAAAACCGTTATCGAATCTACCGCCACCACCCACGGAAGAAGTATTGTAAATTGCTCGGTAAGCGGCTGTGATGCGTACAGCATAAAGGTGACCGATCTGCTTGAAGAAAAGCCCGTACTGATACCCGAACTCTCCGTAACGGCAGGAAATGCCTGTGTTACCGCCACATGGAACGTTATCGACGGCGCAACAAAGTATGCGGTATATCTCTACGACAACGGCGTATACACCTGCAAGTCCTCCAATGTTACAGGAACATCCTATACCTTCACGGGACTTAAGGGCGGCACAAAGTACGGCTTCAAGGTAAAGGCTTATGTAAACGGCGCATGGCAGGAAGCCTCCGCAATGGTGTACGCCACTCCCTTAAGCACGGTGATCCCCGAGAACATAAAGACCACCGCAGGCGACGGCAAGGTGACAATGAGCTGGGACGCAGTTACAGGCGCAACCAAGTATGCAGTGTATATGCTCGAAAACGGAGCTTATGTATGCAAGAGCAACGCTGTAACAGGAACATCCTACACCTTCACAGGTCTTACAAACGGCACCAAGTACAGCTTCCGTGTAAAGGCTTATGTTAACGGCGCGTGGAAGACAGCCTCGGGCGCGGTGAGCGGTACTCCCGTAAGCTCGGGCATCCCTCAGAACATCAGGACCACCGCAGCCGACGGCAAGGTGACAATGAGCTGGGACGCAGTTGCAGGCGCAACCAAGTATGCAGTGTATATGCTCGAAAACGGAGCTTATGTATGCAAGTCCAACGCTGTAACAGGAACCTCTTACACCTTTGCAGGACTCACCAACGGCACGAAGTACAGCTTCCGTGTAAAGGCTTATGTGAACGGCGCGTGGAAGACCGCTTCGGGCACAGTTTACGGTACTCCCGTAAGCTCGGGCATCCCTCAGAATATTAAAACCACCGCAGGCGACGGCAAGGTGACAATGAGCTGGGACGCAGTTGCAGGCGCAACCAAGTATGCAGTTTATATGCTCCAGAATGGCGCTTATGTATGCAAGTCCAACGCAGTAACAGGAACCTCTTACACCTTTGCAGGACTCACCAACGGCACAAAGTACAGCTTCCGTGTAAAGGCTTATGTGAACGGCGCGTGGAAGACCGCTTCGGGAACGGTTTACGGAACTCCCGTGACCGCTGTTATCCCTCAGAACATCAGAGTTGCCGCAGGCAACGGCACTGCGACAATGACATGGGACACACTGGCAGGCGCGGAAAAGTATGCGGTATATATCTATGAGAACGGTGTCTACACCTGCAGTTCCACCTCCGTTACAGGAACGGAATACACTTTCACAGGCCTCACCAACGGAACGAAATACGGCTTCAAGGTAAAGGCATACCTGAACAGTTCCTGGCAGTCGGCATCAACTATCCTCTGGGCTACACCCAAGGCCTGACCGTACAGCAATAAAAAAGGCACACAGATCTCTGTGTGCCTTTTGGTTTATGTGATAAAGCTCTGCTCGCCGTTACCTTTTAGATGGCCTAAGCAGTCAATACCGCAGATCACTCCGACTCTATGGGCGACTCCGTCTCCATGATTATCATGGAAGTAAGGCGCGAAAGCTCCTCATAGGTCCTCTGCATATCCCCTGTAATACGGGTGGTCTTGACAGAGTGGAATATTCCCTGAATAAGGAATGTAAGGATGATATCATTCTTATCGGTCCTGTACCCTGGACACGCATCAAAAAGCACCTTTTTGATACGCGCTTCTATCTTGTCGCCGCAGATGGAATACCTGCTTCCCGAGAACACACAGTCAAGCTGTTCACGATGAGATACTATCGCGTTGAATATCTCGTTGGCATACTGCTGGGGATCGTCAAAGAACTTATCCTGCACCTTCAGCTCAAGCAGTATCTCATCAATTATGACGTTCTCTATCTCGTCCGACAGCGAATAGATATCGGAATAGTGCAGATAAAATGTCGCCTTATTGATATTCGCAAGTTTTGTAAGCTCTGTTACGGTTATCTTCTCAATGGGCTTCTTCTCGCGAAGCACAAGAAAAGCCTCCTTGATAGCGGCTTTGGTCCGCTGAATTCTAAGATCCATTACAAATTACCTCCGATGACATTAATATTCACGGAACGTCATTATCAAGTTGAAACGCAGATATTTTATACAATATCCCAAAACAGTCGTATAATCAACTTGGTAGTATGAAATGACGATTGATTAATGCCTTATACTCCATTATAATAATATTATAGCACATAAATCGACAACTGTCAATAATTAATTTATCATACTAAGAGGATAAAGCTAAAAATGAGATTAGACGAATTTTACTCGGGCAGAAGCTTCGATAGTTACACATGGCTGGGAGCGCACACCGACAACACAGGAACGATGTTCAGGGTATTTGCGCCCCATGCCGATGCCGTATCGGTGATAGGAAGCTTCAACGGCTGGACGGATGCCCCCATGAGCCGCATCGGCGACGGAAGCTTCTGGGCACTGTATATAGCAGACGCAAAAGCGGGAGATATGTATAAATACCGCATCTACCACGGAGGAGAGGCCACAGACCACGCAGACCCCTATGCTTTCGGGGCACAGCTAAGGCCCGAGACCGCCTCGGTCATCCGTGATATCCGCTACGAACTCGATGACTTCCCCTGGATGAACGGCCGCGGCGTATGGCACGGCGACGCGCTGAATATATACGAGGTGCACCTCGGCTCATGGAAAGAGAACAAGGAGGACCCGAACGGCTGGTACGATTACAGCGAGCTTGCACCGAAGCTCATCTCCTACTGCAAGGAGCACGGCTATAACTGCATAGAGATCATGCCATTGAACGAGTACCCCTGCGATAACTCATGGGGCTATCAGGCAACGGGATTTTTCGCACCTACCGCCCGCTACGGCGAGGCAAAACAGCTTAAACAATTCGTTGAACAGTGTCACAAGCACAGCATAGCAGTGATAATGGACTTCGTTCCCGTTCATTTTGCGGTGGACGGATATGCACTGGCTAATTTCGACGGGACTCCGCTTTTCGAGTCGGAATACGACGATATCTCATACAGCGAGTGGGGCAGCAGAAATTTTGATTTCAGCAAGGGCTATGTGCGCAGCTTCCTGAACTCCGCAGCGAATTACTGGCTGACGGAATACCACTTCGACGGACTGCGCATGGACGCCATCAGCCGCGTTATCTACTGGATGGGCGAGCCGCAGCGCGGCGTCAACGAAAACGGTCTGGCTTTCATAAAAAACCTCAATGCGGGACTCAAATGGATACACCCCTCCGCGATATTGTGTGCGGAGGACTCCACCGACTACCCGAATGTAACACGTCCGGTAGCAGAGGGAGGCCTCGGCTTCGACTACAAGTGGGATATGGGCTGGATGAACGATACGCTGGATTATTTCAGAAAGACCCCCGAGGAGCGTGTGCCGCATTATCATAAGCTGACATTCTCCATGCTGTACAATTACAGCGAGAAATACATACTCCCCCTCTCCCACGATGAAAACGTCCACGGAAAAGCCACCATCATGCAGAAGATGCACGGCGGATACGACGACAAATTCCCGCAGGCGCGTGCGCTGTATATGTATATGTATGCCCACCCCGGCAAAAAGCTGAATTTCATGGGCGGCGAGTTCGGACAGCTCCGCGAATGGGACGAGACCAGAGAGCAGGACTGGGATATGCTGAAATATCCCATACATGATGCATTTTCCGTGTTCATGAAAAAGCTATGTAAATTGTATCTGAAAAAGCCTGTGCTGTCCCGCTGGGACGATACTCCCGACGGATTTGCATGGCTGGACTGCGACAGCGCACTCAGACGCTGCTATACCATGATACGCCGTTGCAGCGGAGAAAAGCCCATCGTAATAGTTATGAACTTCTCCGACAGCGTGCAGGAGCACTATACCCTTAATATCGGGACGGATAAAAAGCTGACGCTGCTGCTGGACAGCACCGCCGACGAGTTCAACGGCTGTCTGCCGCACTACAAAAAGACGCTCAAGGCAGACAAATACGGTAATGTAACAATGAATATGCCAAGATACTCCGCGGCATATTACACACTGGAGGATATCCCCGCAAAATAAAAAAACACGACCCGTTTCCGATATGAAACGGGTCGTAGTTGTTTGTATCAGTCGTTTTTGGGCTTTGCGGTGCGGTCTACCTTTTTGTAAAGATATATATCGTCCGAATGGGTTATATTGAAGCTTCCGGGCTCGACATAATTGCGTGCGGAACGCTCCATGCGTACACTTTTGAGCTGTGCCTTATGGAACATCATGATGCACACCGCGATGATTATTCCAACGCCTGCACCACCGACTATAAATAATACACTCGGGCCTTCGTCACTGTCAGAGCTGCTGCTACTGCTGTATGTATCCTCCTGCTGGGATACGGCGGTATCGGGCAGGGCCTCGGCCGAAGCACAGACGCAGGTACAGCAGAGCATAACGGTCACAAGTAATAATGCGATCAGTTTTTTCATATCCGTACCTCCTTACCCCAGAAACGCGCCGATGATTCCGCCGATAGGACCGAGTATGGCGGAGAATATCAGCAGCCAACGCCAGAACTTGCCCATATCAACGGGAAGATCTCCGACAAATTTGCCTGTCTGTCCGTTCATGGCGAACAGGAACTTCTCATTATTCCATGTGGTGTTCAGTATCCAGACGGGACACAGCACATATTTTGCGGTGCCGTTCTGTAAGCTGATGGACTCGCGCTGCTGCGAAACAGTATCATAGCCCTTTACAGTGGCAGCGATCTCATCACGCACACTCTGCTTTACACGCTGGTTTGCGCGGTCGATGCTGTCCTCAGCGGTAACGTCGTACTTATCTGCAAGGTATCCCGAAAGATACGCGGTGTTAAAGGGCTGGAGATCGCTGTAATTGAACGGCTCGATGGACTCCATCAGGTCATCGGGCATCTTTGAGGAGCCGTCAACGGGAACGTTCTTGCAGCTGAGTCCGCCTGCGCGGATAACGGAGTAGAACTTCGTTTCCTTGTAGCGATAGTTATTGTCCTCCCAGCGGCGCACTTTGGTAGCCTTGTACACTATCCTGCCCTTTGCGGAAGCGTCAAACAGCCAGAAAGGAACATAAACGCACTTGATCTCATCGATATGGTTCTCGTCCTTGAAAGCCTTTGGCAGCAGCCATTTGCCCTCAAGATGCTTCTTGAGCGAGTTCTTTGCCGCTTCCTTGTCGAACTTGAAGGGGATAACATAATCGGGACGGAGATCGCCCTTGAACTGACCCGAAAGCACAACGGGGCTGTCGCAGTAGGGACAGCTTGTGGCACCTGTGGTCTGATCCGCAACGATCTCGCCACCGCAGGAGTTACAGCTATAAACGGACATACCTGCTGTTTCGCCCTCCTGCCATTCTCCGCCGGGGGTCACATCCCAGGTCATATCGTCCTGGGTCTGCTCGTTCATGATGTCGGAATAGTTCTTCAGCGCGTCCATCTCAAACGTGGTGTCGCAGAAGGGACACTTCATCGCCTGCGAGGCACTGTCAAACTCGATCTTACCGCCGCAACACGGGCATTCGTACTCAAGTAATTCAGCCATAATAACACCTTTCTGTCGTGATAGTCTGTTATTGGTTTAGTTTATAAAAGTATATCACATAAAAGCCAGCAAAGTCAAGGGTTTGCATGAAAATATTCTGCCGCAAACTGTATTTTAGTTACATTGAAATCAGGTGCGCTGCAATAGCAGTAATAGCAGCAGTCCCTGTCGGACAGGACAAGGCAGGTACCGCGGCCGCGATAGTCATACTCCGTCTGCACCGACTCCATCATGCGGGAGCTGAATTTCAGTGTGCGGTCGGACAGCGTGAGCACAAAACCCTCTGCGCTGTGAGTAAGCTGCCCCGCGCCCATAGGGATGAACCCTTTTTCATTAGGCAGTGCCTCTGCATTCACATCGAAAACAGCATGATATCTGCCGCTTTGTATCTCATTTATTACAGCCTCCCGCTGCTCCTCGTACCATTCGGGCACCGTGATATCACCGAGGGAGCCGTACTCGTCCATCTCTCTGGATGCGCCGCAGCTTTCGCAGAAGATGCGGCTACCCTCACTCCTCATACTGAACTCCGTCTTACAGGTGTGACAGCGGTAGAGTGCCTTGTGAAGCCCCCTGCACCGCTCCTTATATGTAATGCGTATTCCTGCCGCCTGCTGATACTCGTACTCGTTATAAGCAAGCTTTTCTTCTATCCGCTGCTGAAGCTCATCGGCGCTGATATCCGCAAGCTGCTCCGCTGTGCATATACACTCGAGCTTTGCCGTTATTTTCGCAGGACGGGTGTGCTCCTCGTCCCAGAACGGGTTGGCAAGGTAGCAGCCCTTTGCGGCGAGCGTCACAACAGGTACGCCGAGAAGCTTGCACAGCTTACCCATGTTGTCGGGTATAAGCGATGTAACTCCCGCGTTGCAGTGACGGGACTCGGGATACAGCACCGCGGGTCTGCCCTGCCGCAGTATGTGACGGATATTCACTATCACCGACGGGTCGGGCACGAAACGTCGCTTGCCTATACAGCCGATACCACGGTACAGGCTGTCACCGAAAGCGGCAAAGCCCTCCATATCCGAAACATATCCCGCCCTGTACGGAAACAGTGCAAGCGGTGCGATGTAGTAATCCGCAAAACCCTGATGTGTGGCAAGCACAAGATACGGCGGCTTAAGTCCCTTTACTCCGCTCTTGTCTATCTTAAGCGAAAATCTGCGCGTGCAGACAAAGCTCGCCGCCCATATTATCGGCATAAGCAGAGGGTTCGGTTTTTTCGGCGGCTTTTTCATATCAAAAGGCGTGAAATCCTTTTTTCTGTTATCAAGCGACATTATGTACCTCTCATTTTACAAACAAGGGCGGATGTTCTCCGCCCTTCTGCTCTTATCCGCATATCTCCACGATGGCTGCCGCGAATATCACCGCATCACGAAGCAGCTCCTCAACAGGGAAGAACTCGTCCGCGCCGTGCATGTGATAGTCGGTATCGCCACGCTCTACGCCGAACGCAACTCCACCGTCGATGTGATGAACATAGGTGCCGCCTCCGATAGCGATGCACCTGCCCTTTTCGCCCTCTACACGCTCGTAAACACGAAGCAGCGCCTGTACGAACCCGCTGTCCTCGTCAACGCAGTGGGGCTCGTCACCCATGAACCTGTCAAGCCCGCAGCCTGCCGCAGCAAAAGCAGCACGCTCCTTTTCCTCTACCGTCTTAAGGTCAAGGCAGGTGGGGAAGCGCACATCAACAACGCCGCTGCACTCGCCGTTCTCCATATCGAAGATGCTGAACACGATAGTCGTCGCGCCCGTCTTGTCCTGCGCCTTAAGTCCCACAGAAGCCGCGTCGGTCTCGCCACAGGGGAACGCTCTTTCAAGCCCCTTGAGGATATCCGCCTGTGCGCCCTCAAAGCCCAGTCTGTTTATCAGCGAGATAAGTGCCGTAACAGCGTTTATTCCTGCCTCGGGAGTGGAGGCGTGAGCGGACTTTCCGTCTGCGCTTATCTTTACCGCACCGCCGATATCCTCAGCAGTGAATACAGCGCCGCTCTTATCCTCGGCAATAGCGTTATTTACAGCATCAAGTGATACCAGCACCTCTGCATAAGCCTTGTCAGGCACAGCATTGGGGATACTTCCGCCGTGGAAGCAGCGCACGCTGCCACCCTCGTAGCTGCCCTTCAGGAAAGAGCGCATCATGCCCTTTTCAACATTGATGACAGGAAAGCTGCCGTCGGGAGTGAACACACAGGGAGGCATCTTCTCCTGCTTCATATAGATCTCCATATCACCGCTGCCGTTCTCTTCATCAGTACCGAAGATGAAACGCACTCCTTTTTTAAGCGGTATCCCGAGGTCCTTTATGCACTTGATCGCATACAGTGCCGCAACAGCAGGGCCTTTGTCATCGATAACTCCGCGGCCGTAAAGTACGCCGTCCTTTTCCGTAAGCTTAAAAGGAGGATAGCTCCAGTTGGCAGGCTCCACAGGAACCACATCAAGATGGCAGAGTATGCCAAGCTCCACCTCTGCGCCATCGGGAGCATAATCCGCACTGCCTACTACATTTTCACAGCAGGCTGTAGAAAAACCCATCTCCCTGCACACATCCAGCATCTTATCGAGAGCGCGTTTCGGCTCCACTCCGAAGGGTGCGCCGGCAGTCGCCTCACCCCTTACGCTGGGTATCTCTATAAGCTCCGCAAGAAGCGAGAGCATCTCATCCTTGTTGGCACGGATATAGTCGTTGATCTTTGAAAGCATAGCTGTTCTCCTTAAAAATATACTATATCAAGTTTATCACAAATAAGCCCTTATGTCAACCAAAATGCACCTGTAAAGCGCTTATACTATTATGTGCAGGATGCCTGATATTATCTGCCTCAGCGCAAAAATACAGGCTGTGAACGCGCAAGCATCCTCAGCCTGTATACAATATATTTATTCCGCGGATTGCTTTTTTATCCCGAATACCATCCTAAGAAGCCCCGCAAAGACCTTCGGACTTTTCAAAACCACTATCTTCATTATGTAACGCCCCTTTCAAAGCCTGATCAAAAAGATACCCAGAATGATGAACAGCGCGGCAACAGCAAACAACAGGAACTTGACGGAAAAAAAGGAGATGCACATGATCGCCCCGAAAAAAGCAGCCACCGCCAGCAGAACGCATATCCCGCTGCCGCCGCGTTTTCTCCTGTGCCTGCGCATTACCATCGCCCCCTGCCTGTGTTGTTATATCCCTGCGTGATACTACATAATATTCGCTCTGCCCGAAAGGGTTACAGGTATGTTTTATATGTTTATGATAAAATTTTTAAAAAATTTTTTAAAACCCCTTGACAAATCCGCCACAACAGATTATACTGTATATACAACACATGAACACCTAGCAAAAAATTCAAATATATGAAAAGGAGAACAGATATGTCATTAAAGGTTGACAGCATCGTCAAAAAATACGGCGAATACACCGCCGTAGACAACCTGAGCTTTGAGATGACAAAGCCGGGAGTATTCGCGCTGCTTGGCACAAACGGCGCAGGCAAGACCACCACCATCAGAATAATACTTGGTATGCTCAGCAGCGACAGCGGCAGCGTAACATGGCGCAATAACAGCTTCCTTGCCGCTAACGAGCCGATAGGCTACCTAGCCGAGGAGCGTGGTCTTTATCCCAAATACAAGATAATGGACCAGCTCATCTACTTCGCGTCCCTTAAAGGAATGAAGCGTCCCGAGGCTATCAAAGCGCTGGACTACTGGTTCGACCGCCTCAATGTCAACGAGTACCGCAACAAGCGTGCGGAGCAGCTCTCCAAGGGCAACCAGCAGAAGATACAGCTCATCGCGGCGCTTGCGCCAAACCCCGAGCTTATAATCCTTGACGAGCCGTTAAGCGGCCTCGACCCCGTAAACGCGGAGCTTTTCAAGACCGTCATCCGCGAGGAGATGAAAAAGGATAAGTTCATCATAATGTCCAGCCACCAGATGCCCACTATCGAGGAATTCTGCAGCGACATCGTAATAATGAACAAGGGCAAGACCGTGCTTCAGGGCAACCTCAACGAGATAAAGAAGGGCTACGGCAGAGTAAAGCTCACCGTAAAGTGCGAGGGCGATATCACATCCCTTGCGGCACAGTGCGGACTTATCGCGACCGAGGATACTCCCAACGGCGTAAGCTACAATGTATCTTCCGAGCAGCAGGCGCACAGCCTGCTCAACAAGATAATGGAGCAGGGCCTGCCACTCATCCGCTACGAGCTGCGTGAGCCTACACTCAACGAGATCTTTATAGAAAAGGTAGGTGCTGACAATGAAAACTAAAGGCTGGCAGAAGGTATTCACCTTTACACTTATACAGCATATCAAGACAAAATCCTTTATAATCGGTACTATCATAGTGTGTCTGCTTGTGGCACTGCTTACAGCTGGCATCAACGTGCTCCCAGGAATGCTCAGCGACGAGGAAGATGTTATCGGCGGCGAGAGCACGACACAGTCCTCGCCCGATGCGGTATATATCTACGACAACTGCGGTATATTCCTCGACGAGGATATCGTCTCCCTTACAGCGATGGGCGTAAAGATAGCTGAAACGGCACTCAGCGCCGATGATATGCTGGATAAGCTTATCACAAGCAGCAACGAAGCGATGATCTCCATAAGCGAGATAACCTCAGAAAACATCGTTGTAGGCTACAATGTAAAGACCTACTATGCTCCCGACACAGACAGCGACGCGGTGGATTACATCTCCATGGCGGTATCCCAGATGGTGGACTACCGCAACATGATGAACGCAGGCGTTTCCGCTGAGAATTACGCCGCAACACAGCGTTATGTATCCACCTCCAAGATCACGGCAGGTACAGATGAATGGAACATCTTTGAGAGCGCTATCAACTATTTCGTTCCCATCGTTGTTTCCCTCGTACTGTTCATGCTGATATTCGTGTACGGTCAGACCGTGGCACAGTCCATCGCAACAGAAAAGACCTCCCGCGTAATGGAGCTGCTGCTCACTTCCGTAAGACCCCTCGCAGTGGTGATCGGAAAGGTAATGGCTATGGGACTTATCTCCCTTGCACAGTTCATCCTTATCGGCGTTGTGTGCGCAGGTACATTTATGGCGACCGCCCCCTTCGGTATCGGCGGTGAGATCATGGATATGCTCAACAGCACCGATACCCTCACAGGCGAGGGTGCCGAGATAGCCGAGGCTATCGGCAATACCCTCGGCAGCATCAGCCCTCTTTCCATCGCGCTTGTGTTCGTTATATTCATCCTCGGCTTCCTGTTCTATGCGCTTATCGCAGCCCTCGCAGGCGCAAGCGTAAGCCGTATGGAGGACCTGGCTCAGGCAATGCAGCCCCTGTCCTTCCTCGGTGTTGTAGGTATGTACCTTGCATACTTCCCCGTTATCTTCAATATCGACTCCATGGAGTCGGGCGCAGCCACTGTAAACCCCGTTCAGATATTCTCCTACTATTGCCCCGTATCCTCTCCCTTTGCACTGCCCTCCGCACTACTGCTGGGTACGATGGATATGGTACAGTGCATCATCGCAGTGCTTATCCTCGCGGTGTTCGTGGTGCTTATCGCCATGGTAGTGGCTAAGGTATACGAAATGATAATCCTGCACAACGGAAACCTCATCAAGTTTAAGGATATCATTAGGATGGCAACAAGAAAGTAACAAAAAGATAGCTTACAGACTGATCTTTCTCTCCATATCAAAGAACAGTTTGCATAAACGAAGCTCCCCGTGAAGCGAAAGCCTCTCGGGGAGCTTTGTTGTATTTATCATTCAAATCTGAACCAGTTGAAATCAAATTTGGAGCCGGGCAGGAATACGAAGCTTATATCGTTCACGCCGACAAGCTTCGGTATATCAAAGCGCTGCTCGCTCTGTCCGTCGGAGTTCCTGAACTCAAGGAACATACTGCTCTGCTCGCCGCCCTCGGGAGTGTATCTAAGCTGCACCGCATTGGACGGATTGGGAGTGTATCCGCATATCGTAATGGCGGATGCGCCGTTCTCGCCGAAATCAAGGGCGTCATAATTAAGGATAACGTTGTTTCCTATGCTCTCTACCATCCTGCCGTTGAGCTTATAGTCATCGCCGTAGACGCTGTCGCTGTCACCTGCGAAGTTCACATCAAAGGCACGCTCTATCTTGCCGAACTCAAAGCCGCCGAAGATAATGCGGGTATCAATGACCACGCAGATGGTATGAACGCCTCTGATACGGGAGATATCATAGCACTGCTCGGCAAAGCCGCACCAGTGTCCGTTGTTGCCGAAATTAAAGCGACCGATAAGCGTGCCCTCGTCTCCCGGCATACCGTCCCATACCTCAACAGGCGCGTCAAAGCAGGCACCGATGTGAAGGATGAGCTTCTCTGTACCTGTCTTTCCGAAATCCACGCTGTTGTAGATCATTATGGTCTGGCCGTCAAAGTTGCCGATAGCACCGCCCTCGAGGATGCTTACGGGAACATTTGCGCCATCCAGCTTGCTTGCGGATATGAAGCTGTACGCATCCTTCGTTGCCTGACCAAGACCTGTCACGGTCATCGCCACATCGGCGCATACCTGCGGCTGAGAAGCTCCGTTATTGAGGAAAGCCCTTGCAAAGAACTCGCCGTCGCCGATTGCGGTAACAACTGCCTTTGTTCCCTCCCACTCTATCGAAGCACAGTCTACCTCAACACCGTTGCTGCGCACGCACTTCCATGTGATGTCGGAATAGGTCGCGTTTTCGGGAAGCAGCTTTACGTTTATCTCTGCGGTCTTTCTGTCCGCATCAAGCTCTCTGTTATCGCAGAAAGCAACGATCTTTCTTACGGGTATCTCGTTTGTATATTCCGTCTTTACAACGGGATAAGCGTTTTCAGATGCCACCGAAACACCGCTTGCCTCGCCGCTGCCCTCGGTGCCGAGAGTTATCTCTGCGCCCTCAAGCCCCTCCGAGGTGAGCTTTACAGTTATCTCGCCCTCATCAAGGGTGCTCTGTATCATGGCAAGCAGCTTGCCGCTGAAAAGTCTGCGGTTGTCGCCCTTGTAGCTGTCGTAGTCGGTACTGTCGCCGTTATCAAGTCCCACAAGACGGCCTGCGCCGCTTACCTCTGCCTTTATGCGGTTTCTTGCGTTTCCGACGGGTATGCCATCCTTGTCGCATACGCCGATCTCAAGGAAAATGATATCCCTGCCATCCGCAAGCATTGTCTGCCTGTCGGCGGAAACAACTATCCTTGCAGGGTCCGCGGGAGTATCAAGGCTCTCCTCCGCGATAACTGCGCCGTTTTCGTCATAGCCCTTTGCGGTTATCCTGCCTGCTTCATAAGGCACCCTGAACTCGGCACGCATACGCTTGTCGGTAGAAAGCTCCATAGCGTGCTTTCCGATGCTGCTGCCGTTGAGGAAAAGCTCCACTGTATGGGCGTTGCTGTATATGATGACATCAATGATATCGCCGTCATTGAAATCCCAGTAGCAGGGCACGATGTGTATCATCGGCTCGTCAGTCCAGACGCTCTGATAGAAATAGTAGATATCCTTGGGGAAGCCCGCTGTGTCCACGATGCCGAAATAACTATTCTTGGTGGAGTAAGGCGTAGGCTCGCCGATATAGTCAAAGCCCGTCCAGATGAACTGACCACCGCAGAAATCGTGGTCGCGGTCAAGACGCCAGGACTTCATCGCGGAGGAGCCCCATCCCACAACGCTATTGTCCAGCGAGCTGCACTGAAGATCCTCGTGGGTGAGCTGCAGCACATCCGCAGGGAAACGGTATATGCCTCTCGAGCGCACCGCGGAGGCAGTTTCACTGCCGTAGATCATCCAGTCGGGGTACTTCTCGTGGTGTTCCTTATACATACGCTCGGTGTAATTGTATCCTGCAAGCTTCACGATATCCGAGCACTTCTGCGCGTTCTCGCTGCCCATGAAGTTTGAGCCGATAGTGGCACGGGCATTGTGCTTGGGATCGTATTTCTGCACATAATCGTAAAGACGCTGTGTGATCTCTATTCCGTGAGGATCGTTCGTGTCGCTGATCTCGTTTCCTATGCTCCACAGTATCACAGAGGGATGGTTGCGGTCACGCTCTATCCACGATCTCACATCACGCTCTGCGTGCTGGACAAAGAAGCGGTGGTTGTCAAACTCGGTCTTGGCGTTCTCCCACATATCAAAGGACTCGCTGTTCACAAGCAGTCCCAGCTCATCACAGATCTCCACAAGCTGCTTCACGGGCATGTTGTGTGAGGTGCGGATCGCGTTTGCGCCCATTTCCTTCATTGTCTTAAGCTGACGGTACAGCGCCGCATAGTTGTACGCAGCACCCAGTGCACCAAGATCATGGTGCATACATACACCGTGCATCTTTATCTGCCTGCCGTTAAGCACAAGGCCCTTTTCGGGGAGGAACTCAACGCTGCGGTAACCGAAATCCACATATTCTATGCCAAGGAACTCCTCGCCCTTGTACAGCTCCACTGCCATGGTATAGATATTGGGGCTGTCCACATCCCACACAGCAGGAGCGGTGATGTCAAAGCTGTTTGTAAATCTCTCTGCACCTCCGTCAAAGCGGGCGTTCTGTTCAAAGGCAGCGATGGTGTTGCTGTCGGGATCCAGCAGGCTAAGCACCATGCGGATATCCGCAGCCTCGCCGCAGATGTCGGTGTCTATCTCGGTGTGCCATGTGCCGTTCTCGCCCTGCTCGGAGTGGATATAGATTCCGTTGCTGCGGATGTATGTCGCAGCGCGGCATTTCAATGTAACATCGCGGAATATACCCGCGCCCGAGTACCAGCGGGTATTGGGAGATTCATGCTCAACACGCACAAGTATCTCATTCTCGCCCTCGTGGAGAAGTCCGGTAATGTCGAACTCAAACGCAGAGTAGCCATAGGTCCATGTGCCTGCCTCCCTGCCGTTTACAAACACGGTGGAGTTCATGTAAACGCCGTCGAAGTTGATGAAAACTCTGCCTGCAAGCTGCTCAGACGTAGCAACAAGCACACGCTTGTACCAGCCCTCGCCTGTTTTATAGAGATTTGCGGTATCGCCTATCAGCCAGTCGTGGGGAAGCTCCACATCGTACCACTTCTTTTCGGGAAGAGCGGAAAGCGGCGTGCCGATATCGCAAAGGCAGAACTGCCAGTTGTCATTAAAAAGAATATCAGTCGAAAACATCAGTTGTCCTCCGTTTTTTTGTATAGTATATCAAGGGTATTCATAAACAGCTTTTCGGTCTCCTCAAAGGGGACGAAGCTGTAATCGGGAACGGATAGTATGGCGGGGGCCTCATCATAAAGCGCAAGCCCGCCCAGCGCAAGAAATTCGTGATAAAGCATGGCGTCATCTATCTCAGAAACCGCCGAAAGCAACACCTCGTCATCAGGGTCTATCCCGAAGCGGCGATATATCACCCGCTGAAGCTGCTCCTCTATCTCCCTGTACTCCGCAAGCTGCCTTTTGACAGGGCGCGTTATGTCGGAGATGAACGCCTCGCTTGCGTCGTGCAGCAGGCAGGCAAGCCTTATCTTGTCGGAATATCCCCTCAGCCTCGCCTCGTTCTCGCAGGAAAGGCAGTGCTGCGCAACGGAATAGAAGCTTTTGAAATGACCGTTTGCACGGCAGATATAGGACAGCGCATGGGCGATATCCACGGGACAGATGTCCTTTTCAGATGGAGACAGCGGCGAGAAGCTCACGCCGCTGTATGTATAGATATGATTTTTCGGGATCATAGTACCTCCGTCAGTTGGGCAGCACCACGATCTGGTCGTTTACAACAGTGACTCTGGATCTGCCATAGACCTCGGTAACGTCCATCGTGAGGAAGTTTATGCAGAAGCGCACGCCGGGATACAGCATCTGACAGGTCGCCGAAAGATTATCCTTGTTCTCGATATCGTCGTCAAGCTGGGAGATAAGCAGTGTAAGCTCCTTCTTCTTGAGGGTGCTGAACAGCTTGTTCTGGGTCTCCAGCTTCATCATGCGCTGCTGGTCCTCGGTAAGCACGCCGCCCTGTACATTCTTGCGGTGCTTTAGATACTCAAGGTTACGCATAGCGTTCTCGTAGCGGTCCTGATACTGCTCAAGCTCGCTCTCTGCCTTGCGCTTTCTGGCGTAGGTCACGGAGCCGTCGCCTATGCTGATGACAGTCTGGGTGTATTTATCGGAGCCGATAACGCCCGCTGCGATATCTCTCATCGCGGTGATCTTTCCGCCGACGATGGTGCCGTTTGCGCCCTTTGCCTTAAGCTCGCCGTAGCAGAATACATCGCAGAAAGCGAACTCCTTCGCCTCTACGTTGCCCTTGGCGGAGATCTCGGAGCTCTGGCAGAAGCCCGCCGAGATATGGCCCTCGCACTTTACGGTACTGCTGATGATGCCGCTGACAACGGTGATGTTACCGCCTGCGGTAAGTTCGGACGAGAAAACGCTTCCGTCAATGCGGATGCTCTTGCCCGCCTTTATGGAGAAGCCCTCCATAACGTTGCCCTTTATATGTACATCGCCAAAGAAGTCGATATTACCAACGGAGATATCCAGATCGCTGAATATCGTAACGGTATCCTCAACATTGAAGCATCCAACGCCGTATCTTATATGGCCGTCGCAGGCAGCGATAATATGCCTGCCATCCGCCGAGATAACGGAGTTCTTGCCCAGTGTGGGCTTTGCGGGCTTGCCCGGCTCGGGAGGGATAGGCTGACCGAAAATGTTGGTTCCCGGCTCTCCCTCGGTAGGCGGTGTGATGTCCGCGATTATATCGCCGCGGCGTATCGGGACGATGGTGTCCAGCTCGCGGTAGTTTGCCACGCCGAATTCATCCGTCTTAGGCTGGATGACGCGCTTTTTCTCGTATCTGAACTCAATGGTGCCGTTTATGCCGTTTTTAGCGGGGATAGCCCTTGCGATACACAGATACGACTCATACTGCTGGTGATCCACCATTTCACGGATATCGAACTCATCAATACCCGAAACGATGCCCTTGGATTTCAGCTCGCTGGCAATAAGCTCCATGGTTACAGGTCTGCCACCGTTCTGCGGAGGATGCATCACCATATTGGCAAGCATACCAGAGCTGTCAAAGGTTATCTCAACACGTCCGTCGATAACGGGCGGACGTTCCATCTTGGGTCCGTTAAGCTCGCCAAAGCGGTTTTCAATCTTCTCGTCAAACATATTACTTCTCCGACGTCGTAGTATTTTTTACTCCGCCGCACGGCGGAGCTCACATTTTTTTAATTATGTCAGGTACATCCAGCAGGCTGTCCGCCTTTGCGAAGATAAGCTTTTCAAGCTCCTCATCGGGCTGAGTGAGGTCGGGCACCATCACGGTAATGCATCCCGCCGATGAAGCGGAGCGCACCCCGTTGGGCGAGTCCTCCAGTGCCATACATTCCTCCGGTGCAAAACCAAGCTGGCTTGCTGCATAAAGGTAGATATCGGGTTTTGGCTTTCCGTTTTCCACCATGGTGGCGCACACGATCCTGTCAAAACAGTCGAATATTCCTGTTTTCACAAGATAATCCTTTGCACGCTCATAATCTGTGGCGGTAGCCACCGCTGCGGGAATGTTCTGCTCTTTAAGAAAAGTCAGCAGCTCCTTTATTCCCTTTTTCAGCTCAAGTCCGTCCCGTAAAAGAGCCTCTGTCATAAGCTCCATACGACGTGTGCGTATCTTCACATAGTCGAATCCTTCACCGAATTCTCCCTGAAGATATGGTATCGCAAACTTGCGGGCAAGGCTGCGGATATTGAGCGCGTGCTCCCTTTGCATAGGGAATCCTGCCTCGTTAGCAGCCTGACACCAATACTTGACAAGCAGCTTCTCGGTGTCGAGTATCAGCCCGTCCATATCAAAAATAACTGCTTTAATCATTTCCACCTTTTACTATAATGCACAAAATAATCGAACATAATTTATAATATTTATTATATTATAACATATCCGACATCATGTTGTCAATATATAGAAAGGGTTTGTGCCTTGGCGTTTTTCACAAAAACAGCGGAGCTTTTTTGCTCCGCTGTAAATATTACTGCGTGTCATGTTCCGCGACTATCTCTGAATAATCGTTGTCGTACTTGTCAGTAGCAACATATCGGTCGGTCCTTGTGGGGAGATTCTTTTTCTTCAGCTTTGCTGCGATGAATTCCGCGAACAGCAGATAGAACACCGCAAACACAGGAGCACCGAGGATCATTCCGGGGATGCCGAAAAGACCGCTGCCGATGATGGTGGAGATAAGCACCCATATAGCGGGGACGCCCATAGTCTCGCCGCAGAGGAAAGGCTTGATGATATTGCCGTCCACCTGCTGCAGCACAAGAACGAAAATACCGAACCACAGCACCTTGATAGGCTCATCAGCGACAAGTATCAGAAATCCGCAGGGGATGCCGCCGATAAACGGACCGAAGAACGGAATGAGATTTGTAACACCGCATACCACTGCGATAAGGATAGCATAGGGAACGTCCATGATAAGGCAGCCTATCAGCATCAGCACGAAAACAACGACAGCATCGATCAGCTCGGAGATGATATAATGCTTGAACACATGATTGCATTTACGGCAGGCATACAGGAACTGCTGGCACTTATCGTTCCTGAACAGTGCGAACATTACCTTTTTCATCTGAGCGATAAGACGCTCCTTGCTGGAGAGGAAATAGATAGCGATGATGAAGCCGATCACCACATTACTGAGGCCTGCAAAGAAATCCGAAACAAATGCAACAAGTCCTGTGGAAACATTACCGATGATATCCGAAGCCATCGGCTTCATCATCTCGGAGAACTTCAGCACGATGTTGCTGAGCTCGCTGAATTCCTCGGAGATGTACATCGCAAGATCGGGATTGTTTGCAAAGGTGTTCTTAAGGAAAGAATCCACGTTTTTTACATAGGTAGGCATCTGATGCGCAAGATCTACAACGCTGGCCGCAACGTTAGGCACGACCGCGATACCGATACCTGTCAGCGCGGCAAGCACGATTATAAAAGAAATGGTGATCGACAGAGCCTTTACCGCCTTACGTCGCGCATCCTTAAGCTTCCGCGCACGCTTCTCGGCGTTCTTGGCTTTTGGGTCCACCTTGACCTCTCCGTCGCGGAGCTTTCCGAAAACCTTGTTTTCAAACCAGCTCACCAGCGGATTGATGATATATGCGATGACTATACCGCATACAACGGGAGCGATGATCCCGCCGACCCAAGAAAAACCGCTTGCGAACGAATCATACTTGAATATGAACACCACGAACATTATCGCGGCAACTATCACCAGCAAGCTGTATACAGCTATGGTAGTATATTTTTTATTCCAGTTCAGTTTGATAAGATCAGCCCCTTGATTATATTCTGATAATTCTAATCAGTAACACACTAAAGCATACATTTATATTGTATCACATTTAAACTGTTATGTCAATTAATCAAGCTATCTTTTTATGAATAATGACATCATCTGATAGTCATCCATCGTGCTTCATCAGCCGCAATCAAAGATGCGGTGACAACATTCCTTTACCATGCAACCGCTGAAATAGTGCTCCTCCATGGGTATCCACCTTGCGCGGAACACCTCTGCCTTTTCAGCTCCGTCCCGCAGGAGTATACGCTGCATCTGCTGCGCAGGGGATATATCCAGGAATATCCTCAGATCATAATGCTCCCTCAGCGCGGGATGACAGGCATAGGAGCCCTCGATCACGCAGACAGCACCCTGCCTTATTACGACAGGCTCACCGAAAGCCTGCTCCCTGCAATCGTAGGGACGATAAGAAAAACCGATCCCCGCCTCAAGTGGATGCAGTACCTCTTCGATAAACCGCTCGTGATCGATATTCCCTCCCGCGGTGCGCAGGCGCTCCTCTGTCCGCTGTGCGGAGCGCAGGAAAAAGTGGTCCATGTGTATCACACTGCAATCCAGCGACTTCCGCAGACTGTCTGCAAGGGTAGTCTTTCCCGCGGCGCATCTGCCGTCTATCGCAACGATGATCCGCGACTTCTGCCTGCATCTTTCCTGTATAAGTAATAATATCTCTTCTGTAATCCTGTCCATCATCTCAACCATTTGTTCTGAACGGTACAAGCCCCGCCCTGTTTAACGCCTCAAGTAATGCGGGAATGAATACAAGCTGGATGATGATTCCGGGAATTGCGTTAATAAACGCACCTGCCGCGAACATCTCCCATGTAAACCCACCGAAGCCAAGCAGCACTGCCTGTGCCGTGCCCCATACCACACGTCCCGCAAGCATGGCGCAGACAAGGGAGGCATATATAGTAAGTATGCCCTGTTTTTTCATCACATTATTATAAAGCAGCCCGCACACCAGTCCGTATGTTGCAAGCTCGGCCGCCATGGAGAGTGCATTGGGGTATAAAGGCGGTGCCGAGAACATCAGCGAACGCAGAAGCGGCAGGATAAAGCCTACACTCAAGCCATACTGCCAGCCGCAGATAAAACCGCACAGCAGAACGGGGATGTGCATGGGCAGCAGCAGATTTCCTATCTGCGGTATCTGTGCCGTGAAAAAAGGAAGCACTATACCGATAGCTATGAAAAGTGCGGACAGCACCGTTTTTACGGCTGTGCCGCGAGTGTTCTGATCTACCATCGTATCTCCTTGTAAAACAGAGCCGACTTCTTCAGAAAGCCGGCTCTTTCCGTTATCTTTCGGTATCAAGAGGCGCAAATCCGTCCTCGATCATCTGCAGCATATAAGGCACTATCTCAGGATCGAACTGGGTGCCCTTACCGTTTTCCAACTCCTTAAGGATGGTCTCCGTTGACAAAGCCTTGCGGTAGCAGCGGTCGCTGGACATGGCATCGTAGGTATCCGCAACACCGATTATGCGTGCAACTATCGGGATATCCTCGCCCTTAAGCTTCTCGCAGTAGCCGTTGCCGTCATAACGCTCGTGGTGGTATTTAGCACCCTCCGAGATGCCGTCCAGTGCGGTGAAGTTCTTAAGGATATCGCCGCCGATGGAGCTGTGGGTCTGTATAACGGCACGCTCCTCCTCGGTGAGCTTGTCGGGCTTGTTGAGGATGCTGTCGGGAATTCCAATCTTTCCTATATCATGCAGCAGCGCAACGTAGTATATGCGCTCCTGCTCGTCCTCGGAAAGCTTCATACGGCGCGCGATCTCTCTGGAATACTGTGCAACGCGCACGGAATGACCCTTGGTGTAGTTATCCTTGGCGTCGATGGTCTTTGCGAAAGTACGCAGCGACTGATCCACGATCTCCTTGTACTCGTTCTGACGACGGCGCATATTATTGATCTTGTTACGGGAGAACAGCAGCGCAGCACCGCAGGATACAGCGGCAACCGCAGCGATAAGGAGCAGCCAGAACCATATCTCCTCGAAGATGGTCTTTGCCTTGACGATACGCAGTGTGACAAGGGAGCTGTCCGCCGCGTTCTCGGGGTCGAAAATTCGCACATTGAACTTATACTCGCCGCCCGGGAGGTTTGTATAGCTGACGTTGAGGTTCTTGCTGTCGCTGAGTATAGTTTCCTCGGAGTCGAAGCCCACCAGCTTGTAGGCGATACTTAAGGATGTGGTATCGGTATAGCTGAGAGCGGCAAAATCGATGTTCATACGGCGCGCACCGCTAGGAAGCGTGATGGCAGAGGGATGCTCGTACACCTCTCCGTCGACCGTAACGCTGTTGAAAATGCCCATTGGCAGGCAGTTGTCAACGCCGCGGAACATAAATGTGCTTATACCCTGACGTGTCGCCATGTATAATGTACCATCCTCCGAGAGGTGGTTCCATGTATTCGCGTTGAGGGAGCCTGTCAGTCCGTGCTCAAAGCTGTATTCCACGGTGTCGGTCTTTCCGCCCGAAAGCAGGGAAGCCTTGTCCACCGAAATAACGCCGTTATTCTGCAGCATCCACAGCTTGCCGTTCCTGTCGTACAGGTCGAAGATACTGCCTGCGCCCTTTTCAAAGTTGTCAAGCTTGCGGAAAGTGTTGTCCGCCCAGTAATAAAGGCTGCTGCCCGCGCTGACGAAGTACCCTGCGCCATCGGAGTTTTCAGCCATACGCAGCACGACACCCTCACCGAGGCCGCTGTCGAAGCCGTGATTTGTCACCTTGCCATCGGCTATCTCATAGATACCGCCACCGTCGCTGCCTGCATAAATTATGCCGTCCTTGCCCTCGGCAAGACACAGGATGGACACTGTTTCAAGTCCGTCCTCAGAGGTGTAGGTCTGTATCAGCTTGTCGCCGCGGATGATGGCAAGACCGTTCTGTGTGCCCGCCGCGATGTCGCCGTTTGAAAGCTCCAGCAGAACTCTGCCGCGGTTGCTGATAAAGCCCTCGTTGGAATTGAATGTAAATAAGCTGTCCTGTCTGGGATCGTAGCATATTATGCAATCGTCCGAATAAACAGCCACCCAGACTCTGCCGTTTCTGTCGGAGATGACGCAGCGCACGCGGACGCCCGAAAGAAGCTGTGTCAGCTTGTTGTCCACAGGCTGCCAGCTTTCGTCGAATACAAGCAGCCCCGTGTCAAGGCCTATGTAATAGCATCCGCCGCTGAGGGTCACGGCATTGACAGTGGTATCGCCGAGGCCCGAAATATCGTTGGAGTTATTGAAACAGCCCACGCTGTACTTTATCATACCATAGCTTGAGGATGCCAGCCAGTAGTTGCCCTCGTAGTCCTTTATGGAACAGTTGAGGGACACCGCGTGCTCGTTCTCTCCGAACTGCTTGAAGCTTCCGTCGGCAGACAGGATACCATAGCCCGAAAGTCCGCTGACCAGCACATCTCCGTCCTCTGTGACATTGATGTGGTTGTGGGTGGTCACGTTTCCCGTATCGTAGCGGGTGATGATAAAGGAGGACGGCTCGGTGTTGTCCGAGGGAAAGGAGAGCTTTGCGGCAACGTTTTCAAGCGTGCCGATGAAGATATCGCCTGCCGCGTTGTTCTCAACGCAGTATATATCCGAGCCGAGATCAAGGTCGGAATACCCGAACTGCTTAAGCACTGCGCCCTCGCTGTCAAGCATGGTACACATACCCGAGGTGGTGGCGCCCCATATCCTGCCCTTGCTGTCCACCGCGGCGGAATAGAACGTTTCACCGTAAACGCCCTCTGCCATAAAGGGCACAAGCTCCTCTCCGTCGATATAACCGATACCGGAGTTAGAGGAGGTGTATATCCTGCCGTCGGGCGACTCGGCAAAATCCCTTATACAGAGGAACGAATTCTCCTCGGCACAGGAAATCTTTGAAAACGCATTGTCCTGAAACAAAAACACGCCTGCGTCATTGGTGCCTATCCACAGCCTGCCCTTTGTGTCCTCGTACAGTGCGCGGACAGAGGAGGAGCCAATCGCGCCCTCGAGGCTGTAGTTGCGGAAGGTGGTTCCGTCATAGCGGATAAGACCGCCGTAGCTACCTATCCAGATATAGCCGTCCGAGGTCTGTTCAACGACGTTTGCCTCGCCTGTCGGAAGCCCGTTCTGCTCGTTATACACGGTGACGACATGGTGCACATCCTCCTGCGCGCTGACCGCAGGGCAGACACACAGAAGCACAGCCGCCGAAACGAGCATTATGACTATTCTCTTTATGAAACGGACCGATCTCATAAAATTACTCCTTTTATATCAGATAAGCCTGTACAGCTTTGATTTTTTGCATACTCTTTTATATTTTATCACAATATTGCCCATTTTGCAATAGCGGATAAAATGTTTTGGGCGGACGCATCACATCAGCCTTTAAGGCGATAGCTTTTCTGTAAAGCAGTAACAGATACTGTCATTGTCCGTAACGGCAATTTTATCGGCATCAGCAACTCATATATAAAAACTCCTATTGCCAGAGCAATAGGAGTTATTTTTAATGTTTTGAGTTTCTACGGAAATGTTACCAGCCGAAAGCTGCAAACACATCTTCTTTCTGCTGATCAGTCAGTTGCGCATTCTCGAAGTTGGTGGGGCCGTTTTCGTGGCGTTCCTGGGAAGCTTGGTTGAAGGCGATGGCTCTGTCAATCTCTGCCTGTGAGGGATGATAATCGCCGTCAGAGGTATAATAACCTTCACCACGGTTACCGTTTGCAACACTAGACTTGCTGTTAGGCCAGCGGTTACCTGCCGGATCGACAAAAGCGTTGTTCGATCCATAACGCCCAGGTATCCAGTAGCAGCCGTCAGGCAGTTCTGTGTAGATTGCCGTTGATGGATCGCCGGTGAATTCAAGCTGAGCACCGTCCGGAAGCTTATATCCTGCTGTTGGCTTTGCGGGGGCTGTTAAGTCACCATCAGAAGTGAGGGGGATACCTTCAGTTGTATATGCCTGTGTATTCTCAGCCATATCCTGAAGCTCTTCCCTTTCCTGCTGATGCTGTTCAGCCTCTTCTGTAGACGCCATAGGAATGTTTTCTTCACGCTCCTCAACGATCTTATCAGCCTCAGGGTCAGGCGCCACGGGTGCTTCCGTGGTAACGGGTCTTGCTTCGTCAGTTTCGACGGTCGGTGTATCATCAGAAACGGGCTCCGCAGTTGCAGCAGATGTAGTGGTTGACGCTGTTGTGCTCTGTGATGTGGCTTCTGTCACTGTTGCCGA
>JAZQGZ010000011.1:0-92369 GCA_045540255.1 Oscillospiraceae bacterium
ATTCATGACATTGTCCTCCTTTGATTTCCGATGCGGTCGCCAAACCCGCTTCTATTATATCATAGGAGGACTCTTTTATCTAAAGATTTTTTATTCCACCGCTTCAAGCGGTGGTTTATTTTCGCTAAAGCTACAATATAAAAAGCACGGGAGTTTATTTCCCGTGCTTTTCGCTATTATTTCTCGGTCTTGTCGCAGTATACGATTCCAAGTCCTACTGTGCTCATATAGCATCTGCCGTAGGTGTTCATATCACCGCTTATCCAGCCGCCGTTACCCGTGCCGCCGAACTGATGTGCGTCATCATTTACGCGTGTCCATGTTGCACCGTCATCCTCTGACATATAAATGCCAGTTGCGGAATTATCGGCAACTGTGCCGTAAATGTAGATCACATAGGGATCACCGTCGTTCTTTGCCTTTCCGAGGCTTACAGCCTGGCAGGCTTTGACTGCGTCTATTCTGGTGAATGTTTCGCCATGGTCTGTGGTCTTGTACAGACCTGCACCTGCAGGAAGATAGAATGTACCTTCGTCAGTGGGAGATACTGCAAGACGATCCTTCATGAGGAACAGATCGGTAGCTTTCTTCTCGAAGGACTTGCCACCGTCAGAGCTTACGTACAGTTTTTCGTTGCCGTAGGCGTAAACATAATCTGCATTGATGCTGTCGCCTATAACATACAGTCCCTGACCCATAATGCCCTCGCACTGGGTCCATGTAGCACCAAAGTCCTCGGTATAGAACGGGAAGTGGCTGTTCTCAGGGCTCCAGATAAGACGTGAGCCATCCGCATTAAATGCGATGCTGCCGTTCATAAATGTCTTGGAGCTGTCAGGCTTGTTGGTGATCTTTGTCCAGGTCTCGCCACCGTCGGTGGAGTAGGTGAGTGCCTGCTCGGTTTCGGTTCCGCCTACCTTTGCCCAGTAGTCGCGGTTCTGCGGTGCAATGGTAATGCTTGTGGTTGAGCCGATCTTGTCATTGTGGCGCGCACCTGAGGTGTAGATGCTCTCGTGCACGAAACCGTCATAGTCCAGTGCAGCGGAAACCAGAGGATAGTCAGGCAGGGAAATGATATCCATGGGAACCGTTTCTTCGATACCCTCAGCGTTGAAGTAGAATTCGGGAGCAGCATCCCAGATATTGTCGCAGGCAAAGATACCGTTGCCGCTTGTTACCATGATCTCATCAGCGTTGAAAGGATTCATCGCAAGGGAACAGCACCAGTGAATAGCGCAGTCCTCGATCCAGTCCATACCGTTTGTGGTCATTGTCATAGTGCCGAGGAGGTTGTTCCAAGTCTTGCCGCCGTCAGTGGAGGTGTAGAATACGTCACCGTGTGCACCGTTGGGCTGCTGCATCCAGGTGGTTGTAGTACAGAGGACAAGTCTGTCATCATCCTTGGGATCGATAACGATATCTCCGAAAGGTGTTGTGCCGGGGGCGATATTTGTAGCAGTCTTGTCGGATGCATCGTATTTATACACAGCACCCGAGGTATTACCCCAGGGACCTTCGGAGTTGCCGTAGATCACATACATATCTCCGTCGCTGTCAAGCTTTATTCTGTAGGGCATAAAGTCTGAAACCGCATTTTCAACGGGATTCCATGTAGCACCGCCATCTTCGGAAACGAACAGGTTTTCTCCCTTCTGCGAAACAGAAGCATAGATGCGCTTGCTTGCACCGCCGCTGACGGAAGCAGGGTCGAGTACAATACAGTTGATGCCGTTCTGATTGCTTGTATTAGTAACAGGGAAGCTGGATACAGGATTCCAAGTAAGACCGCCGTCGGTACTCTTTATCATTCCGCCTGTGTTACCGCCTGCGTAGATGACATTTGAGTTGTTGGGGTCGATCGCAAGTCGTTCGCCGTTACCGCGTCCCATGCCGTTGCCGTGTACCTTTATCATGCTTGTAAGCTCGATCACGGTAAAGGTATTGCCGTAGTCATCGGATTTCAAAAGACAGGTCTTGCCGCCGCTGAAATAGTCGGTACCTGCAAGCAGATATACCTTTGCAGCATCCTTGGGATCAACAGCTATCGCGCTGATGCCCATAAGACCTACATCATCCTCGGATACCCAGTAGTTAAGGGATACCCACATATTCTTTGTCTTATCCCAGCGGTAAGCACCGCCAACGTCTGTTCTTGCGTAATAAACGCCCTCTTCACAGGTGCTGAAAACGCCTGTTACAAATCCGCCGCCGCCTACTGCGACCTGACCGTATGTCCAGTCTGTGTCAGCAACGATATCCTGTTCTGTGCCGCTGCTGGTATCAGAAACCGTATTGTCAGGCACCGAGGAAGTGTTACCGCCGCAACCTGCCAGCAGTGAAAAGCACATAACTACAGAAGCTGCTGCAGCTAAGGCTCTTGTGATCTTTCTTGCCATTTTTGTTCTCCTTTGCTGAAAAAACTCCCTTACGGGAAACTAATTGCATAGATATGCATTATTATTATAACACAACTTCCACGAATTGTCTATAAAAACGTCTGATTTGTAATAAATTTGTAAACAATGAGGTTTTAAGCGCATCCGTTTAAGACTGCGATTTTCGATCAAATATGGTGTGTTTTTTACGGTTTTATTCAAAAAAAGTGTTTTTTCTGATTTTTCTCTTGAAATTCGGATGAATTTGTTATATACTATATATGTATGTATTTAGAACGGTTGAAAGGATCGGCTGAAAATGAGCAATAAAATGATTGGTTTTGATAATGATAAATATCTGAAAATGCAGTCCGAGCATATAAGAAAGCGTATCGCGCAGTTCGGTGATAAGCTTTATCTTGAGTTCGGCGGTAAGCTTTTCGATGATTATCATGCTGCAAGAGTTCTGCCAGGGTTCAAGCCTGACAGTAAGCTTCAGATGCTTCTTCAGCTTAAGGATGATGCTGAGATCGTCATGGTAATAAGCTCAGGTGATATAGAGAAGAACAAGGTGAACGGTAATCTTGGTATTACTTATGATGCGGATGTTATCCGTCTTTATAATGTATTCGGCCAGATCGGTCTGTATGTAAGCAGTGTTGTGCTTACCCAGTATGCGGGTCAGGCATCTGTTGATGCTTTCCAGCGCAGACTTGAGTCCATGGGTATAAGAGTGTATCATCATTATCTTATTCAGGGCTATCCCTCAAACGTCCAGCATATTATAAGCGAGGACGGCTTTGGCAGGAATGATTACATTGAGACCAGCCGCAAGCTTGTTGTGGTTACAGCACCTGGTCCCGGCAGCGGCAAGATGGCTACCTGCCTTTCTCAGCTTTACCACGATCATAAGCGCGGAATCAGCGCAGGGTATGCTAAATTCGAGACCTTCCCGATATGGAATATCCCGTTGCGCCACCCTGTTAATATCGCATACGAGGCAGCTACATCCGATCTCAACGATGTAAATATGATCGATCCGTTCCATCTTGAGGCATACGGAGAGACCACTGTAAATTACAATCGCGATGTGGAGATCTTCCCCGTGCTCAACGCGATGTTTGAAAAGATCATCGGCGAATCCCCCTATAAATCTCCTACGGACATGGGCGTCAATATGGCAGGCAACTGCATAATTGACGAGGATGTCGTATGCGAGGCTTCGCGTCAGGAGATAGTCCGCCGTTATTATACCGCGCTGTGTGCCAGAAGAAACGGAACTGTCCAGGATGATGAGATACTTAAGCTTGAGCTTATGATGAAGCAGGCAGGTGTTACGACCTCGGACAGAAAGGTCGTTGCTCCCGCACTCGCAAAAGCAGAGGAAACGGACGCGCCTGCAGCCGCTATGGAGCTCCCCGATGGTACTATAATAACAGGTAAGACTTCAAATCTTCTCGGAGCTGCGTCAGCGTTGCTTCTTAACGTGCTTAAGCATTTCGGCGGCATCGATGACGAGGTGCTTCTGATGGCGCCTGCCGTAATCGAGCCTATCCAGAATTTAAAGGTAGATCATCTCGGAAGCTCTAATCCACGGCTGCACACCGATGAAACACTTATTGCGCTGTCAATATGTGCAAACACAAGCGAAAATGCGAAATGCGCCATGGAGCAGATATCAAAGCTCCGCGGCTGTGAGCTGCACTCCAGCGTTATCCTTTCAACGATCGATGAAAGGACATTCAAGCGCTTAGGTGTAAATGTCACCTGTGAGCCACAGTATCACTGATATAAAAATAACCGCCGTATTTGGTTACGGCGGTTGCTTTTATTCCTCGATGATTATTTCTACGGATTCGATGGTTTCGGTAGTAGTTATCGGTATCTGATCACTGAATTTTACCGATAGTCTGTGTTTCGGGCACTTGAGAGAGATCAGGTCTCCGTTTTTGTCAGCGGTGATCACAACTTTGCTTCCGCTTAGCTCTGTTGAAAGGGTGAGCGTGCCATCGTTTTCAGTTATGTTTTCTGCGTTGATATCAGGGAGAGAGTCGATACAGGCTGAGATAATGTCAGGTACCATCTGATAAACACTGCTGTTTTCAGTGTTGATATTCAGATCGCCGAGATGCGCTGTCATTCCGTCCTCAGAGAGGGTGAGCTTCATGCCCATAAGTACGCTTGGTTCGGTAAAACTGAATTCCCAGTTGTTCTTGCTGCTTCGTGTTATTTCCGCAGATGCGTTGTAGTCACCGTAGCTGATATCTGCATTGATGCTGTATGCTGTATCAAATTCAGGTGTTTTCTGCCCGAAAAGCTTGCCTGTATCACATCCGCACAGTAAAAGCGGTGCGCATAGCAGTGCGATCATTCTTCGTTTTTTCATAAAGCCTCCGTTCTTTCAACGGAGCGTTCGCGGATGCTCCGTTATTTTGAAGAGCGGTAGACCTCAGGCAATACATCTATAATATCGCAGGGTAGCATAGATTCCTCAGGCAGCTTGTCAAGCAGCAGGTCGGAAGCGAAAGCGTGACAATATACGCCGCTTACTGCGGCAGTAACAGGAGCTACGCCCTGTGCTGCCATGGAAGCGATGATGCCTGTAAGCACATCTCCGCTTCCGCCCTTGGCAAGTCCTGAGTTTCCGCAGATATTGACAAAGACGCTGCCGTCTGAGCCGGCGATTACAGTATTTGATCCTTTAAGCACCAGTGTGACGCCGTATTTTTCTGAGAAATCCTTAGCAGCTTTAATGCGGTCGTTCTGTATCTCTGCCACGGAAAGACCGCTTATCCTGCTGAATTCCATTACGTGAGGAGTTAGTATAGTATCGCCTTTCCGCTCTTTCAATATATCTATATTGGCTGCAATCGAATTTATTCCATCTGCATCAATAATAATCGGACAGGCGGCGTTTCTTATGACGGTTTCCGCAATTTTTCGTGTGCTTTCGTTGTTTCCCATGCCGCAACCTATGCTGACTGCTGTTATTTTGTCATCGATAGCCGATGCTATCTTTTCCGCTGCAAGTTCATTTACAAATCCATCCTCGTCTTCGGGAAGAGGGAGATATGTCGTTTCGTGTACCGATGAAGCAATTGCATTGATAACGCTTCTGGGAGATGCAAGTATACAAAGTCCTACTCCTGTACGAAGTGCAGCTTTTGTAGACATCGCTGCAGCACCATTGTAATTGAGACACCCTGCGATGTTCATAAGCTTACCATATTGACCTTTATGCGAGGATTTCACGCGTGTAGCAAAGGGGCGACGCATGGTGTCATCAGTTATCACTGCAATATGATCTTCGTAGCAGCTTTCGTCGATACCGATATCCAGCAGTTTTGTTTCGCCAATAAGATCGCAGCAGGGAATTGCAAGAAGTCCCTTCTTTATCGCTGCGATGATAAATGTATGTGTCGGCCTGAAATACCCCGCGTCCATCTCTCCGGTATCGGAGTTCACTCCGCTTGGGACATCGACAGCAATCCTGATTGAGCAGTTGTTGGCAAAACGTATAGCATCAGCCACATCCTCGCGCAGCGATCCGTGGAATCCTGTACCGTAGATACAATCTACTATCACATCAGAACGTACTATCTGATTGCAGCAGGCATCGCGGTGCTTTGTCCAGTCCATTATCTTTGCACCGTAAAGACGACTGAAATGATGCTGTGCACAATCCGTTTTTGGCTCGCCATCTATAAGGATCACAGCTGATGATATTCCATGTGCTGCAAGTATTCCCGAGATAACAAAGCCGTCGCCGCCGTTGTTGCCGCTGCCGCAAAGTATAGTGATATAGCCGCCCTTTGGTGCGATCTTCATGATTTCATCGGCACAAACGGTGCCTGCATTTTCCATCAGGCGGATATAGGAGATACTGTCGCGGTCGCAGTTTTGTTCCGCAAGCTTCATCTGTGCGTTGGTCACTACGAATTGCATGGTTCTGCTTCCTTTCTTTATAACGTGATAATAAAGGAGTGATATCGGTGCTTGAATGGATTTGACTTATTTAATTAGATTATATCACTAACGAGAGATTTTTTCAAGGAAAAGGCGGTTTTTTTCTGTTCTTACAGAAGTTTAGTTAAAAATGTTGGATTATAAATGGTGCTGTCCGTCAAAAGCTATTGAAAAAAAAGCAACAATGTGTTATACTTATTTATATGTTTATATAAAGGAGCAGTTAAATGGCTGATAAAAAATACACAGGCGGGGCAGAGGGCATGAAGATGCTTGACGAGTTCCTGCTGAAGATACAGAAGCCGTCCCGTTATATCGGCGGCGAAGTCGGTGCTGTCATAAAGGATAAGAGCAAGGTGGATGTCCGCTTTGCATTCTGTTTTCCTGACACCTATGAGATAGGAATGTCCCATCTCGGTATAAAGATCCTCTACGGTCTTAAGAACGCAGTTCCCAACTACTGGTGCGAGCGTGTTTTCATGCCGCTTCCCGATATGGAGGAGGAGATGCGTAAGCGCAACATTCCTCTGTATGCACTGGAAAGCCTGGATCCTATCAAGGATTTTGATTTCATCGGCTTTACCATTCAGTACGAGCTTTGCTATACAAATATCCTGCACATGCTTGATCTTGCGGGAGTCCCCGTTCTTGCATCCGAGCGCAAGGAGCTTACGCCAATCGTTTGCGGCGGCGGTCCCTGCGTATGCAACGCCGAGCCTTTGGCGGATTTCTTCGACCTGTTCTTTATCGGCGAGGGCGAGGAGATGAATCTTGAGGTCATGGCTCTCATGGAGCAGTGCAAAAAGGAAAACACCTCCAAGGAGGAGTTCCTGCGCCGCGCTGCAAAGATAGAGGGTGTCTATGTTCCCTCGCTTTACGATATTTCCTATAATGAGGATGGTACAGTAAAGGCCATCACATCTAAGGAGACCGCACCGGCTCAGGTGACCAAGCGCATAATCAAAGACTTTGACAAGGTTTACGCTCCCGATAATTTTGTTGTTCCGTTCTGCAACATCGTACATGACCGTGCGGTTGTCGAGGTGCTGCGCGGATGCATAAGAGGTTGTCGCTTCTGTCAGGCAGGCTTTATCTACCGCCCGTTCCGTGAAAAGAGTAAGGAGACTATCCTTGAGCAGACAAAGACACTTTGCGAGAACACAGGATATGACGAGGTTTCTCTGTCCTCGCTTTCAACAAGCGACTTCAAGGATATCGAGGGACTTCTGACCGATCTTACCGATTACACCAGCAAGAACGATATCAATCTGTCGCTGCCGTCGCTGCGTGTTGACCGCTTCAGTGACGAGGTACTGAAAAAGATCACCGATGTGCGAAAGAGCGGACTTACATTTGCACCCGAGGCGGGAACACAGCGTCTGCGTGATGTTATCAATAAAAATGTCACTGAGCAGAATGTGCTTGACAGTGTGAAGATCGCTTTTGAGGGCGGTTACACCAATATCAAGCTTTATTTCATGCTGGGACTTCCAACCGAGACTTTGGAGGATATAGAGGGTATCTACAACCTTGCAAGAGCCGTTGTGGAGCAGTTCTATGCAAATCCCAACCGCAAGAAGGGCAGACCTGTCAGCGTTTCTATCTCGCTTTCAACCTTCATCCCCAAGCCCTTTACTCCTTTCGAGTTCGAGCCTCAGCTTGACGAGGAGAGCATCAGGCAGCGCCAGAAGCACCTTATCTCCATGGCTGCTGACAAGAAGATCAGCATAAGCTGGTCGAAGTACGATACATCCCTGTTGGAGGCAGTGCTTGCCCGTGGCGACCGCCGCCTCGGCAAGGTCATCTACACTGCTTGGAAAAAGGGTTGTAAGCTTGACGGCTGGGAGGAGCATTTTGATTTCACCAAGTGGCAGCAGGCGTTCGATGAATGTGGACTTGACATGGCTTTCTATGCAAACCGCCGTCGTGAATATGACGAGGTCGCTCCCTGGAGCCACATTAATATGCTTGTCAGCCGTGAGTTCTTTGTCGAGGAGAACAAGCGTGCTCATGAGGGTGTATGTACTCCCAACTGCCGTGAAAAGTGCTCTAACTGCGGCGTAACAAAATGCGTAGGAGGTGACATCTGCCGTGCCATCCGTTAATACGAGAGTGTTCTTTTCTAAAATGGACAGGGCGAAGTACATCTCTCACCTTGATCTCAATCACTGTGTACAGCGTGCCATGAAGCGAAGCCGTCTGCCTATCTGGCAGACCGAGGGTTACAATCCTCATACTTATGTTGCTTTTATGTTGCCGCTTTCTCTTGGACAGGAGGGCGTGTGTGAGGCGATGGATTTCCGCCTTACTGAGGATGTAGCTCCCGAGGAAGTAATGCAGCGGCTTAATGATTCGCTGCCGCCCGATATCCGCATTATCCGTGTTGCACAGCCTAATTATAAGAATACTGATATAGCAACTGCTGAGTATAGGATCGAATCCGATATCGATATCACAAAATTCAGAGAATTCGTTTCCTCTGAGCAGATACTCACCGAGAAAAAGACAAAAAAGGGTGTTTCTACAGTTGATCTCAAGCCGCTGATCTCGGAGCTTTCGATCGCAGCTGAGGCAATAACCCTGCGGCTTCCTGCAGGTAACGACTTTAACATCAATCCCGCACTTCTTTTTGAGGCGTTCAGTACAGCGACAGGGGAGAGTATCTCGCGCCTGCGTATCGTCCGCACACGTATTTTCTGTGCTGACGGAAATGAATTTTTCTAAAAAATGTTTTCTGATATTGATTTTTTCAGTACATTGTAGTATAATTCAAAAATAGATATATAATTATGGGGAGGAATTAAAATGTACGAGCAAAAACCAAAGCTCCCGCGTTCCGTGATAGTGCTGAATATAATAATGATCGTTATTGTGTTGGTGATATGCGGTCTGGTAGTCAGCCTTGTTTATTCCGATGCTCTGATGGGTGAACAGACTACAACTGTATCACAGGATACCGATCCTGTCGGTTCAGACAACGGCTCAGTAAGTGGAAGCGGCACATCGTCGACCACAAGCGTTACGACCACGCAGACAACAACGTCCGTTTCTATGACGAAGCGTAGCACAGATGAGAGCTCAACATCCGCATCGCCTACCGAATCCGAGTCTGTATCTCAGCCTGACGATCCCGTTGAGCAGCAGAGTCCCACGGATTATTCCAGAGAGTTCTTCGCTGATGATCTGTTCATTGGTGACAGTATTACTACGGGCTTGTATCTTTATAATAAGCTTGACTGGAAGAATGTAGCCGCAAGCAGAGGTTATACACCTTACAAGGCTTATAATGATGCTATTGATATGTACGATGGCACCGCGATGACAGCTTTGGATTACGCAAAGAAGCTTCAGCCCAAGCGCATCTTTATCATGCTTGGCTCCAACGGACTTGCTTCCGCCAGTGCTATGCACAGCAGCTATAAGGAGCTTATTGATAAGCTGGGCTCGGCCTGCCCTGATTCTTACATCTATTGTATATCTGTAACTCCTATCGCAAAGGGAAGTACAGGAGCTGCCTACAGCGGCATTACAAACGATGATGTTATAGAGTTCAACAGCTTTATTAAGGGCGTTTGCTCCGAGCAGGGAATACGTTACCTTGACTTCTATTCTGAGGTAATTGATGCTGACGGTTGGTTCCTCGATAAGTACGCTGAGGCGGACGGACTCCACTTCAAGGGTGTTACATACGACCGTATGCTGAACTTTATCCAGAGCTCACTGGACGGCTGATACTATATCAGTGATAAATTGCGTATACTTTACATTATGATAACAATTGTATGTTGAGATTTATGACATCCCAACAAAAGAAAGGACAAAAGAGATGAGAAAAATTAAGTTTATGACTGCAGCTTTAATGGCCTGCGTTATGCTCACAGGCTGTGGAGGCAACAACAGCACTTCCGATTCCTCTGTAAGTTCTGTATCCTCCGAAACAGAGGGTAAGAGCATCGCTGAGAAGACTGCTCAGGTGCTTGAGGAGATCGAGTTCCCTGAAATGGTAGAGGTATCTGAAAGCAACCTTACTGCTTTCTACGGTATCGACACCGCCGATGTTACAGAGTTTTCTGCCTATTTGAACGGTGCAGGCGCATATCCCGATCAGTTTGGTATTTTTATCGCCGTTGATTCGGACGCAGCAGCCAGAATTGAAGAACGCCTTGGTGAGTATATCGAAAAGCAGAAGGGTATCTTTGCCGATTACACTCCCGCAGAGATGTATAAGTTCGATGATTGTTTTGTTACCGTTAATAACAATAATGTGTCGTTTGCTATCAGTGCAGACAATTTTACAGCTATGGATTTACTTCGTTGATACTGATATTTTAAAGTTTACTGAGAGAGGTACATTATGGCAATTGAATGTGCAGTAATTACAGCGCTTTTTGTGGTTATAGTGATCGCGTTTCTTAGAAAAAAGCGAAAAACATGGGCTGTCGCAACGCTGCCGCTGACGCTCGTACCGTTTGCTGAAGCTGTCATGGTGCTTGTTTTTGCGAAGATGCTTTCGATTACAGTAGATCCTTATATAAGGATCATCGTATTGCTGATAGCTGTTGCTGTTTCCTGCGTGTGGATCGGATGTGCTTCGGGTATGATCAAGAACAAGAAACGTCGTTTTACCTATATAGGTATTACGAATTTGTTCAATGTTCTTCTCGCGGCTATTCTGGTTAATGATATTCTTTCGCAGATGGGTAATATTGTGCCGGCCACAGTCGGGTAAATAATTCATAAGTGTGAATTTGTGTTTTTGTCGTGTTTTTTTGTGGTTACTTACAGCTGTGCGACTATAGCAACAAATCGCATAACAAAGGGGCGTTTGTTCAAGTTGAACAAAAATGCCCCTTTTTTTTCGGTGCAAAAGCGTTCTGTTTTGTTGAAATTGTCCTTGACAAAATCCAGCACCGCCTATATAATAGATATAACGGCGTTAAAAAGTACAACATATTGTGTTGGGTGCAAAATATAAAAACCAAGGAGCAGTGTATCATGGCAATGATTACAATGATAAAAAAGCGTGATGGCAGACAGGTAGCGTTCAATATTGAAAAGATCGCGGGAGCTATCTTCAAGGCAGCTCAGGTGGTTGGCGGCAACGACTATAACGAGGCTATGCAGCTTGCCGATTTAGTATGCCAGCGTCTTTCGGTTGAGATCATAGGCAGAAATCCCTCTGTTGAGGAAGTACAGGATATGGTAGAGAAGGTCCTTGTTGAGGAGGGCCACGCTAAGACTGCCAAGGCATATATCCTTTATCGTGCAGAGAGAACAAGGATCCGCGAGATGGATTCCACCCTCATGAAGACTTATGAGGATCTTACATTCAAGTCTGCCAGCGATTGCGATATCAAGCGAGAGAATGCAAATATCGACGGCGATACAGCTATGGGTACCATGCTGAAATACGGCTCTGAGGGTGCAAAGCAGTTCAATGAGATGTATGTGCTTGACCCTGCACATTCTGCTGCTCACATAAATGGTGACATTCACATCCATGATCTTGACTTCCTGACCCTTACCACCACATGTTGTCAGATCGACCTTTTAAAGCTGTTCCACGGCGGATTCTCCACAGGCCACGGACATCTGCGTGAGCCTAACGATATCACAAGCTATGCCGCTCTTGCGTGTATTGCTATCCAGTCCAACCAGAACGACCAGCATGGCGGCCAGTCAGTGCCGAATTTCGACTATGCGATGGCTGAGGGTGTTACCAAGACATTCCGTCGCCTTTATACCAATAACCTCGCGAAGGCTGTCTGCTTCGATCAGGGCAGAGCAGATTTCAATGAGGCTCTTGAAGAGTTCAAGGCACTCAGCGCACAGGTCGAGGAAGAAAGCGGACTTTTCCCCAAGCTCTGTGATAACTATGATTACAAGGCTAAGGAGTGGGAGCTTGCAGCAGGCAAGTACGGTGACAAGTTCAACGAGCTTCAGGATACCGCTGAAAAGCTTGCTGAGACAGAAACAGACCGTGCTACTTATCAGGCTATGGAGGCACTTATCCATAACCTCAACACCATGAACTCCAGAGCAGGTGCCCAGAATCCTTTCTCTTCTATCAATTACGGTACAGATACCTCTCCTGAGGGCAGAATGGTTACAAGAAATGTTATGCTTGCAACTGAAAAGGGCCTCGGAAACGGTGAGACTCCTATATTCCCGATACATATCTTCAAGGTAAAAGAAGGCATCAACTACAATGAGAGCGACCCCAACTACGATTTGTTCAAGCTTGCGTGCAGAGTTTCTGCAAAGCGACTTTTCCCGAACTTCTCATTTATAGATGCTCCCTTTAATCTCAAGTACTATAAAGAGGGCGATTATGATACAGAGGTAGCTTACATGGGCTGCCGTACACGTGTTATCGGTAACGTTCATGATCCCGATCGTGAGATCGTAACAGGCAGAGGTAACCTCAGCTTTACATCCATCAATCTTCCCAGACTCGGTATTGAGGCCCATGGTGACATCCAGAAGTTCTATCGTTCGCTGGATGATATGATCGCTATGGTGATAGATCAGCTTGTTTTCCGCTTCAAGATCCAGTGCGACAAGTACGTAAAGAACTATCCCTTCCTTATGGGACAGGGCGTATGGATCGATTCCGAGAAGCTCGGCGCTACAGATAACATCGCTGAGGTCCTTAAGCATGGCACGATGTCCATTGGTTTTATCGGACTTGCAGAGTGTCTTAAGGCGCTTATCGGTGTCCATCACGGCGAGAGTGAGGAAGCACAGAAGCTGGGTCTTGAGATCATAACTCACATGAGAGAGCTTCTTGATGCCGAGAGCCAGCGCACAAAGCTCAACTTCACGTTGCTTGGCACACCTGCCGAGGGTCTTTCGGGACGTTTTGTCCGTATGGACAAGAAGAAGTATGGCGAGATCCCCGGTATTACAGACCGTGACTACTACACTAACTCTTTCCACATCCCCGTTTACTATTCTATCAACGCTTTCAGAAAGATCAGACTTGAAGCACCATATCATGCTCTTACAAATGCAGGTCACATCAGCTATATCGAGCTTGACGGCGATCCGCTCAAGAATCTGGATGCATTCGAGCAGATCGTGCGCTGCATGAAGGAATCGGGAATCGGTTACGGTTCAATAAACCATCCTGTTGACCGCGATCCTATCTGCGGATTCACAGGCATAATCGATGATGAGTGTCCTTGCTGTCACCGCCGTGAGGATGAGGTAAAGTTTGAGCGTATCCGTCGTATCACAGGTTACCTTGTAGGTACTCTCGATCGTTTCAACAATGCTAAGCGCGCTGAGGAATCCCAGCGTGTGAAGCACGGAATAAACAAGGAATAATATATTTGCCGCCGCTGTAAAATTGCGGCGGCATAGTTTTAACCGGAGGTATTTCCATGGAAATAAGGATAGCAGGTACTGTTCAGGACTCCATAGTAGATGGACCGGGACTGCGTTATGTAATATTTACACAGGGCTGCCCCCATCATTGTGAGGGATGCCATAACCCCGAAACACATGATTTTTCGGGAGGAAAGCTGTCTGATACAGAATCCATTTTTACCGAGTGCACAGAAAATCCGCTTACAAAAGGGGTGACTTTTTCGGGCGGTGAGCCATTCTGTCAGGCACAGGCGCTTTATGAGCTGGCAGTGAAGTTCAAGGAGCGTGGACTTCATCTTATGGCATACAGTGGCTGGACTTTTGAGGAGCTTTTGAAGAAGTCCGAGAATGAAGAATACGTCGGCAAGCTGCTTCGTATTCTTGACATTCTTGTTGATGGAAGATTTGAGCTTGAAAACCGCTCTCTCATGCTGACGTACAGGGGAAGTACAAATCAGCGACTCATTGATGTGCAGAAAAGTTTTTCTGAAAATACGGTGACAGAGGTTGATTTGTGATCTTTGGTGTGATATACTAATATATTATGTGATATAAAATTAACAAAATTGAAATATATTAAGGAGCAAACGTGAATTTCTTCATTAAAAAGGTCGCTGCGGCTGTGGCAGCGTGTTTGTGTATGTTGTCACTTACTGCCTGTTTCGAGGATGACGGAAGCGGTGGTCTGTTCAAATACGACATTTCGGCAAATCCGGGCAGTCTTGATCCCCAGACTGCTTCTGACGCCAATTCGGATCTGCTGATATCCAGCATATATACAGGGTTGCTTACAGTAAATCCCGACGGAAGCCTGGGGGAGGGCGTTGCTGAGGATTACGTCGTATCCGATGATGGTCTTGTATATACTTTCAAGCTCAGGCAGGATATCTACTGGGTCGATAAAGGTGATTTCGAGGCAGTGTGCACTGCGCACGATTTCGTATACGCCTTTCAGCGGCTTTTTGATCCTACTACTCGTGCGGCACGCGCATCGGAATACTACTGCATAAAAAACGCTCAGCACGTAAATCTCGGTCATATTCCTGATGTTTCGCTTATCGGAGTCGAAGCTCTCGGCGATTTTGAACTGGAGATAACCCTTGCATATCCCAATCCGCAGTTTCCTGTGCTTCTGACAAAATCCCCTGCGATGCCATGCAGTGAGGAGTACTTCATCGCCGCACAGGGAAAATACGGACTTTCTGCTGAATCCACTCCGTCAAACGGAGCGTTCTACGTTACGACATGGGCATACGATCCATATTCGCAGACAGACAATAACCATCTGATCCTGCGCCGCAACTATAAGAACAACGAGGCTTCAAAGATATATCCTTCGGGACTGAATTATTTTATTGTGGATGAGGCAGGCTTCCTTGATAGCTTCCTTAAAGGTACTACAAGCTGTATAGCGGTAACAGACGAAGAAGCTGCGCTTATAAGCGGTAATGATTACACTGTAACATCCTACAGTAATATTTCTGTGGGAATGATCTTCAATACCAAATATGAGCTTTTTGCCAATGCGGATATGCGACGTGCTCTTGCGAGCCTTGTGAACCGGGATGATATTGCGCTGCCGCTTGCAGCTTATCCCGAGGCCGCAGGAATCGTACCCTACGAGGTCACACTGCTTGATAAGTCGTACCGTGATTTTGCAGGGGACCCAATGTTTATTGATTATAACCTGAACAGGGCGAAGCATTTCTATACCCTTGCTGAGCCGCATATCAACAAGGATCAGCTTGTGGGGGCAAGGATAATACTCCCCGATGATACTATGTCCGATGCAATAGCCTATATCATGCAGGAGTGGCAGAAGCAGTTCGGCTTTTACTGCGTCGTTCAGGTGCTTACCGATGAGGAATATAACGCGCGCATTCAGAGCGGTGATTATGAGATTGCAGTGACAGAGCTTAACGGGGGCTACAATAGCCCCGAGGCATATCTCAGATGCTTCACGCGTGGCAGCAGCGAAAACTATTCAGGCTATGCGAATTCTCAGTTTGAGCGGCTTATGAAGCTTGCGTCAAGGGCAGTGGAGCTTTCGGACAGTGCTGATTATTACGTGCAGGCTGAAAAGCTGCTGATAGATGAGGCGGCTTTTGTCCCGCTTTGTTGCAAGAATGAGTATTTCTTTATAGGCGAGGATATGTCGGATATTTATTATAATCCGTTTACAAAGACCGTTGATTTCAGCAATGCAAAAGTTGAATAAAAAAGCGGAGAAACAAGATGAATGATTTTTCTGATAAATACCGATGTTTTCTGTCGGATTTCGGAAGTGGAAGGACAATGGTGCTTTCAACATCCGAAGATAATATAGTATCCTCACGGATGATGAGTGTCGTTCTGATAGATGGAGCTTTTTATTTTCAGACGGATGTTACATTCAAAAAATATCGGCAGCTTACCAGGAATCCTAATGTTGCACTATGTATAGATAATATTCAGATCGAAGGCATCTGCGAGGAGCTGGGTCACCCGCTTCAGTTTCCTCTTTTCTGTACACGCTTTCAGGAATGTTTCAAAGGTTCCTTTGATGCTTATACATCGCTTAAGAACGAGCGTTTGTTTGTTGTAAAGCCGACTGATGTTGAACGTTGGATCTATAAAGACGGTGTTCCGTTCATTGAATCCTTTGCGGTAAGTACGCAGGAATACGATCTTAGTGAGTACATTGGAATATAGCTATAAAAATACCCGAGAAGAATTTGTTTTTCTTCCCGGGTATTCTTATTTAAGCTGTATAAGCTCATCTGCGAGCAGTTCACATTCGTTCCTGTCGTGAGTGACGAGGATAACTGTTTTTCCTGCGGTCTTTTGTCTTACATAATTCATGACATCATTTTTTGTATTTTCGTCGAGCCCTTTGAAAGGCTCATCAAGGAAAAGAACATCGTATTCCGCAAGCAGCGCCCTAAGCAAAGCTACTCTGCGCTTCATTCCACCACTAAGCTCTCTGACAGGCTTGTTCTCACAGCCCTCAAGTCCGACAGCGGAAAACTCACGGGAAAGTTCGTCAGGGGAGAGCTTCTTTCCTGTCACAAGCCGTATATTCGCAGCGGCTGTGAGGTTCTCGCAAAGGCGGTTTTCCTGAAACACAGCGCTTCTTTTAAGCGTTTCGCCTGTGATGATATCGCCGTTATCTGCTTTAAGTGTACCCATCAGTATGCTCAGTAATGTTGACTTTCCGCAGCCCGATGGACCCATGATCGCTGTAGTGCTGCCATCCTTGAAGATATGCGAGAAGTCATCAAGTACGATGTTGTCGCCGAAGGCTTTTTTGATATTGCGTGCTTCTATCTGCATATTTAACCTCCGTTACATACGTTCTATGCGCCGTACTATCAGGTCGACTATAAGCATGAACAGCTTCTCACAAAGGAAGCTCAGCAGTATTATTACCAGTGTCCATGCGAAAAGGTCTTCTGTTTCGAGATAAACTTTGGACATATACAGCATCTCGCCGATAGAGCCATCGGGAACGCCTATCACCTCGGCGGCAACACCGCTCTTCCAGCAAAGACCCATAGAGAGCTTTGAAGCAGAACGGAAATAGGGAAGAAGCTGTGAAAGATAGATGCCGAAAAAGCGTTTTCCAGCAGGTATCTCAAAGACCTGAGCCATAGTCTTAAGTTTTGGATCAAGACTGTCTATACCCTCCAGCATATTTGAGTAAACGATGGGAATCGCAATAAGTACAGAAACCAGCACTGACAGGTTCTTTGAACCGACCCAGATTATGGCGAGTATGGTGAAGCTTGCTACGGGGATAGATTTCATCACCGAAACCATAGGAGCCAGAAGCTGTCTTACAAATTTTACTTTGCCCGAGACGGCCGCCAGTACCGTTCCGATTACAACACCGATAAAGAAACCGCCGATTATACGTGACATCGAGAATGCGATATTCTTTATAAAATCAAGCTGCGGGACAAGCTCTGCAAGCCGTCCCGCAACTGATATGGGAGAGGCAAGCAGTATCTTTTCATCAAGGGCCATAGCCGCGATCTGCCAGACAACAAGCCAGAACAGCACGCTGACAGTGGCAAGGAGAAATTTCTTCATGCTTACCTCCCTATTAAATTCTTATGTTATGCTCCGTAGTAAAAGTCGTCGGCAGGAACTGCACCGCCTACAGCGGTAGCTGCCTGTTCAAACAGTACTCCGAGATATCCGGAAAGCTGTTCTTTCATTTCTGCGCCAGTAATGCATACGATATTGCACTCGGGGATAGCCTTTTCAGCCACAGCAGCAGGTACTATATCGTACTTTCCTACAAGCTGTGCGCCCTCTGCAACGTTATCGTTCACATAGTTTACAGACTCGGCATACTTTGTAAGGAACTCATCAACAACTTCAGGATACTGCTCGATGAACTCGGATCTTGCGATAACAACACCTGTGAGGCAGGCGGAGCCGTTGTCAAGCTTTTCCCATTCCTCGGTGATGTCGATAACAACGTTGATGCCCTCTGCTTTTGTCTGGGCTGTGGTTACGAAAGGTTGGGGGAGAAGTGCTACGCTGCCCTCGTTTGCAGTAAGCGAAGTAAGGCACTCGGAGTGCTCGGACTTCCACTCGATAGTAACGTCATTCTCAGGATCGATACCGTTCTGCTTGAGGATGTAGTTCAGTGCGTATTCGGGAGTAGCACCCTTACCACTTGCATAGATGGTGCGACCCTTAAGGTCCTGTATATCGGTAACTGTAGAGCCGTTCTCACAGATGTAAAGAACGCCGAGTGTGTTGATGGCAAGCACCTTTACGCCGCCCTTAGTCTTGTTGTAGAGAACGGAAGCGAGGTTGGCAGGTACGCAGGCGATGTCGGTATTTCCCTGAATGATAAGAGGAGATATCTCATCAATAGCTGCCGAAATTGCGAAATCATAGGGAAGATCATTTTCTTCGTCCTCGTTCATAAAGTAGGACAGACCCATAGCTGTAGGGCCCTTGAAAGCCGATACACGTATAGACTCGGGATATTCGATCTCAGCCTCGGCTGTCTCTGTAACAGTGATATCTGAGCTTTCCGCGGTAGCCGCATTTGCAGAGGTTTCGCTGTCCGCTGCTGTGTTTTCCTTGCTCTCTGCAGTTTCAACAGCATCAGATGTAACTGTTGAGCTGCTGTTGCTACTGTCTGTGGAACTTGTGTTACCGCTGCAGCCTGCAAGAAGTGCAGTGCACAGAACTGCGGCAATAATACCTTTGATCTTTTTCATAGTTTTGTTTTCCTTTCTTTATATAACAGGGGCGTGTTTATTCTGTATGCCCACCTGTTTGCTTGGAGTAGATCGCTTTTGAGGTGACGCCGTTGAGTCTGCCAAGCTTTCCCGAAAGTGCAGAGATTGCATCCGCAGGGGCGTCAAGAACGATATTGATTATATTGAGTCCGCGCTCGCGATAGGGAATACCCATCCTGCCGATGATATATTCGCTGTACTTGTGCAGAATCTCGTTTACTTCAGACGCTTTGTCTGCTTTTTCGATGATTATCGCGATAGTAGCTACGCGGGTCTCGTTTTCCATGATGTCACCTCACAAATGAAAAATGCGCCTGAAAGGCGCAGTTGGATGCTGTGTAACAGTACCGTCTGCAGCTTTCGCCTCAACTTATTTCGGCGTCAGGGAAGATCGTCTGATTTTTCACAATTTAATTATAATCGTTTTTATTCGTTTTGTCAATAGGTAAATTATGTGAAATAACAGTTATTTGGTTTTTTATTATATGTTCCGTGTGTGAAGCTTTTGGCTGCAGTAACAGAACAGATCATGACTGTCAAATTTTTTTAAAAAAGTGCTTGACAAAATAGTTTCAGTGTGGTATAATATCATCGTTGCGATGCTGCTATGGCTCAGTTGGTAGAGCACATCCTTGGTAAGGATGAGGTCAGCGGTTCGAATCCGCTTAGCAGCTCCACAAAAAAGCGTTCCGTACGGGACGCTTTTTTATAAGGAGAGGTATCGAAGTGGTCATAACGAGGCGGTCTTGAAAACCGTTTGGGGGCAACCCCACAAGGGTTCGAATCCCTTCCTCTCCGCCATGAAAGCGTCGGTTTTATTACTGAACCGACGCTTTTATTTTTTGCTTGACTTAATTATGTAAAGTGTCTTATTATCTGCTCAATTTTTGCGTGAATATCTTGTTTTTTAAAGGGTTATGTGCTACAATATACAATGTAGAATTGTGTAAATAAAGGAGATGCCTATGGAACCAAAGGATTATGAGGTAATAAAAATTGAGGGTGAATACGCTACTCTAAAAGATATAAATAACGGAGATGAACTTTTCATCACTCTGTTTCTGCTTCCCGAGGAAATAGAGATCGGATCGCACCTGCATTATGAGAATCTCAGCTATGAGATCGTAGATTGAGGGGTGAACATCCATGACTCTCATGTTATTGGTGGTAGCGTGCTACACGTTATGCTCGCTGAGTGACAAGTATGCTGTTGCTAAGCTTAAGTTTGATGGCAATACGCTTACTTTCCTTATGGCAGCAGCGACTTCTCTGTTGATGGTGTTTTATCTGCCCTTTGACAGCAGGGTCTTCGTGTTGTCATGGCAGGCTTTTGCTTCTGTGTTGCTGATGGCTGCTTCCAAAATGCTGGAGTTCCAGCTTGCCGCTGTAATACTTAAGGAGATGTCCGCATTTGAACTAAAAGCATGGCTCGGAGTTACGGTGTTTATCTCTTATTGTACCGACCTTTTCAGTGGAGTTTCGCTGATCGGTATTAACACTATATGGAAGTTCTGCTTTATTGCTTTGACTGCTGCAGGTCTTTTTATGATCGCAAAGTCGGGCGGGAAGAAGATCAATTATAAGCAGATCGCATTTCCTCTTATCGGATATCTTCTTGTTAAATTTGGTTACGGATTGATCGTCAGCCTGTTCTGTAATGCTAATTCGGGTGTATGCTACATATCGCCCACGCTGTCGCTTTTCTTTGCGCTTGTGCTTTTGTCGGTGGTGCTTGCTCCATCGGTCCATCCTATCAGGCTTTTCAAAGAAAAGACCAAGGGAGCGATGTTTGTTTCTGTCACAAAGATCCCTAATGTTATAGGTCTTGTCTGTGAAAATATAGTAGCTACCCAGAGTATGGCAAACTATTCTTTTATACAGCCCATGATACTGGTAGTGCTTTTCTTTATCGGTCTTATCAGACGTGAGGAGTGCACCCGACTCAACATATTGGGCGGCATTATCTGTATAGCGGGAATTATCGGATTTCAGCTTTTCTGAGTTAAGCAATATGTTGCGATTGTAAAAAAAGACAAAAGCGTTTTATGTGATATAAATATGTGGAGAATAAAATAATGAAAGATCTGACAAAAGGCAGCCCTGTGCGCCTGATATTAATGTTTGCTCTGCCGATACTGTTCGGAAGTATCTTTCAGCAGGCTTACAGCTTTACTGATACTATTATTATAGGACAGCAGCTCGGAAAAAACTCTCTTGCTGCGGTTGGTTCAACGGCTTCGGTAGTATCACTGATGTTCAGTACGGTAAATGGACTGGTTACAGGTTTTACCGTTGTGGTTGCCAAGAACTTCGGGGCGGGAGATCACGAGGAGATGCGGCGTGCGATCGCACGAACCATTCTGTTTGCAGGGATAATAACTACCCTTATTATAGTTGGTATCACAATCTTTATCGACCCTCTTCTTACTGCACTTGATACCCCAGAAGCAATTTTCGCCGAGGCGAGGGATTATCTTTTTATCGTTGCGCTGGGTCTTGTTGTCACGTTAATGTATAATCTCGAGTCCGGCATACTGCGTGCTGTCGGGGACAGCCTGATACCTCTGGTGATATTGGTTATCTCAGCCGTCCTCAATATCGCCCTTGATCTTATTTTCGTCTGTGTATTCCATTTGGGCGTGCAGGGGGCTGCCCTGGCTACTGTACTTGCTCAGCTTGTATCTGCTGTGATATGTCTGATCTATCTTGTAAAACGCAGACCTTTCCTGTTGGTGAAGCCTAAGGATTTCCGTTTTACCACCTACGAGGCTGCCGAGATGCTCAGCTCAGGCTTCGGAATGGCACTTATGTACTCTATTGTGGACATCGGCTCAATTGTTCTGCAGAATGGTATCAACGGAATGGGCGAGGATACGATCGCAGCCCATACTGCCGCAAGAAAGATATTAAGTCTGCTGCTCATGCCTTTCTCTGCTGTCGGAGCAACTCTGGTTACATTCTGTAGCCAGAACCGAGGTGCGGGAAAATACTCGCGTATCAAGGTCGGCATCCGCGACGGACTTTTTATCAGCTTCGGCTGGTGTACTCTGGCTATAATACTTATCTATCTCGCAGGACATCTGCTCGTTCAGCTTATACTTCCTGATGAGGCAGCGCATATCACAGGCACTGCACTTGAATATCTCAGGATAAACGTGCTTTTCTTCTATCCGCTTGCAGTTCTGCTTGGGGTACGTTCCTCACTGCAGGGTCTTGGGCAGAGTATCGTACCCATTATCGCCAGTGTTATGGAACTAACATGGAAGATATGTACAGTCGCATTTATGATCCCTATGCTTGGTTATTTCGGTGTTATACTGTCGGAGCCTATAATCTGGACTGCGTGTGGAATAATGATCGGAATCATAGCTATATTCACATTGAGATCTATGCCTAAGGATGATTTGGAAAGTCCCGTTTAACGCGGTGGCAGAAAGGACTTATTATGATAAAGAAAATTTCGGACAGGCTTACGGACAACATCTCCCTTGTTATCAAGGGAAAGAAAAGCGAGATAAGGGTCGTGCTTGCTGCTTTTTTTGCAGGAGGTCATGTCCTGCTGGAGGATGTACCTGGAACAGGAAAGACTATGCTTGCACGTGCACTTGCAGGATCGGTAGACTGCGGATTCAGGCGTATACAGTTTACCCCCGATCTGTTGCCCTCTGACATTACGGGTATCAATTTCTACAATATGAAAGAGCAGGAATTTATCTTACGTAAAGGTCCTGTGTTTACAAGTATCGTGCTTGCCGATGAGATAAACCGTGCAACACCCAGAACACAGTCCGCCCTCCTTGAGTGCATGGAGGAGCGTCAGACAACTATCGATGGCGAGAGCTATTCTATGTCTGAACCGTTTTTCGTTATAGCTACGCAGAATCCTACAGAAACTCAGGGTACCTATCCGCTTCCTGAGGCACAGCTTGACCGCTTTATGGTGAAGCTTTCCCTTGGTTATCCCGCACGGAGCGAGGAGATAGATGTAATTATGGGATCAAGGTCTTTCGGAGCTTTGGAAGATATTACCCCTGTATGCTCTGCAGAGGATATCGTTTCTGCCCAGAAACAGATCGATTCCTGCAAGGCAAGCGAAGCTGTCTGTGGATATATAGCGGATATTGCTAAGGCGACAAGAACACACGCTGCTGTAAAGCTTGGCCTTAGTACCCGTGGAGCAGTCGCATTGAAGCGTATGTCAGCCGCTATCGCTATGATGGACGGCAGAGATTACATCATGCCACAGGATGTTACGGTGGCAGCACCTGCTGTTATCCGTCATCGTCTTATCTGCAGGGGATATTCCCTTGCCGGCGGTGCCGACAAGACTGCGGATGAGGTTATACGTCAGGTGCTGGATTCCGTCCCTGTACCGACAGAGTCCCTTGGTGAATAAGGCATGGAACTTGTTGTAATGGCACTGATACTGGCGACAGTGCTTGCCGCACAGTATCTGATCTACAAGAATATAGGACTCAAGAACGTCACCTATAATCTGACCATTGGTACTGCCGAGGCTTTTGAGGGTGAGGAGATAGAAATAATCGAGGAGATAGAAAACGGCAAGTGGCTTCCGCTGCCGTGGATGCGCTCCGAGATATGCTGCTCCCGCTGGCTGTCTTTTTACGGCAACTCGCAGAATGTTGCAAAGGATGCACAAAAGGGGCTTGTGTCGGGAATCTTCATGCTGAAAGGTTATCAGAAGCTAAGACGTGTCTGGCGTGTCAGATGTGAGAAGCGCGGCGTGTTTACTATCGAGGATGTCACACTTGCCGTCAGCGATCTGTTCGGACTTGTAAAGCCATCGATGATGATAAAGCTTTCAGAACAGATAACAGTACTTCCGTCGCCATGTGATATGGAGTTGCCTGCGTTTTCTGCAGAGACCTTTATAGGCAATAATACAGTGCGCAGATTCATCTTGCCCGACCCGTTTTTAATATGCGGAGCGAAAGAGTATACCGGACGCGAATCCATGAATCGTATTCACTGGACACAGAGTGCGCGTACAGGCTCACTTATGGTATACAATAACGAGTTTTCCACAGAGCGTAAGGTTATCGTGATACTTAATCTGCAGCGTACAGCTTCCGATGAAACGCAAAGGCTCCCAATCGCGCTTATGGAGGCTCAGATCAAGGCGGCGGCGTGTGTTCTTGACCATTGTTATCGGTCGCATATTGCAGTGGCATTTGCAGCAAATACCATTGACGACTTTTTTGCCCCTGCTGATGAGGGGTACGAGCACATGATAAACATCCTGCGCGCCCTTGCAAGATTAAAAAATCGTTGTGGCAGACACATCGATGATTATTTTGCTGCGCTTGATCTTTCTGAATATACCGATGTGCTTTTAATCAGTAATATCCTGACCGAAAAGACAGAGTCTGTATTGACGCGTCTTGTTACAGACGGTGTATATGTGGCTCTTCTTGCTAATGAGATCGAAGAAACAGGTTTCTGTGATGTGTGCCACGTGCCACGGACCAGATCCTATCCTATGGAAAGCGGGGATGACGAATGAACAGCAGATCGCTGATAGTACTCTCGGTATGTGGCCAATTTATTTCGGTATTTCCGTTTGTTGTGCTTTGCGAGGGTGCAGGCTTCGGGGCATATATCTGGTGGCATTATCCCTTGCTGTATATATGCTTTGCATTGTTCTATATCTGGGGCAGGCTGTGCGCGATGTGGGCGTTGAGCGGCAATCATTCGCGCTCGTTCAGACCTAAAGCGATTTTTCTTTCCCGTGTTGCAATATCGTTACCGACGATAGCATTCGTTATCGTATGTTCTTCATTGGAACTGACAACGGGTCTGTATATTTATGCGCTTCCTGCAGCTATGATAATGTTTCACGGCGGCTATTCCACAAAAGGCAAGGATTACGCAGATATCTTCACACGCGGTTGGTTTGCTTTGTATTTTATAGCGGCATTACTGTCGATGGCGATCATCTGGTTTACAAAAGTAGAAGATGTCGTTTCGGCAGGTAGCTTCCAGCTCTGCTTCGGTTTCGGTGTGCTTATTATCATTGCAGCAGTGCTGACAAATCAGACGAACATCGATTTGTGTACACATCAGCGTGATTCCCAAAAAGCCGCACTTCCAAAAGGACTTCGTGCTTATAATAGCTGTCTTGTTGCTGCGGTTGTAAGTGTTACGGTAGCCTTGTTCCTGTTTGCTGCACCTACAGCGCAGCTTATCTATTCCGCGATAAAACAGCTTATATCCTTGGTGCTGTCTTTCCTGCAGAACCGTGTGACCGAGAATCCTGACGATTCGTTAGACTTCGCACTGGGCGAGGGGCAGCTTGCAGTCGATGCAAGGGATAACTCGCTTGGTAGCCTGCTGTCTATTCTGCTTTTTGCAGGCATGGTCGTTCTTATAATAGTATTCCGCAGGCAGATAGTTGCATTTTTCCGTGAGTTGATCTCGCCGCTTTTCAGAGTGAACGAAGATAACACTGAGGTCGGTTACATGGATGAGGTCAGTATCATTCCGGAGTACGCAAGGGGAAATACCTCCCGCAGGAAACGCGAACAGACGCTTTACAGATTGTATCGCAGGGAGGAGGATCCGCGTAAGAAGTATCGACTTGGTTACAGGCTCATGCTTCTGCGCCTTTCGGATACAGCTTTCCCACCGGTCGATACTGATAACACAAGCGATCATCGTGTAAAGGGAGAAAACGGTCTGAGGAATGATAGGATAGATAATATCATCAACGTCTACAATGAGGTTCGTTATAACGAAAGTGTACCTACCAATGAGGATATTGTTTTTGAGGAACAGTTTATTGAAGAAATAAGGAGATAAATATGACATTCAGAGAATTACTTAACAGTGAGGAGCATATCCTGTTAGACGGTGCTATGGGAACGATGCTGCAAAAGAGCGGACTTAAGCTTGGCGGCCTTCCCGAAGAGCTGAATTTTACTGCTCCCGAGCTTATTGAGGGAATCCACCGTCAGTATATCGAAGCGGGCGCTAAGGTCGTGTATACTAACACTTTCGGCGCAAACCGTCATAAGTTGAAAGACAGCACCTATAGTGTAGCAGAAACAATTGAAAAGGCGATCGGGATAGCACGTAAAGCCTGTGCAGGAACCGATGCGCTTGTGGCACTTGATGTCGGATCCATCGGACGTATGCTTCGTCCTACTGGTGATCTGCCTGTTGATGAAGCTTACGATATCTTTAAGGAGATTATGCTTGCAGGTAAGTCCGCCGATCTTATTGCCATTGAAACAATGACAGATCTGATGGAGATAAAAACTGCACTTCTCGCAGCAAAGGAGAACACAGATCTTCCTGTCATCTGTACAATGTCATTCGAGCAGAATATGAGGACATTCACGGGATGCAGTGCTGCTTCAATGGCACTTACTCTGTCATCTATGGGTGCGGATGTTGTAGGCATGAACTGTTCTCTCGGTCCTGCAGAGGCTATGCCCATAGCTGAGGAGATACTTAAATGGAGCAGTGTCCCTGTCCTTGTTCGTCCAAATGCAGGTCTGCCTGATCCCGCTACCAATCAGTACAGTATCACTCCTGAGGAGTATGCTGAAATAATAGGACAGCTTGCTGACAAGGGTGTAAAGCTGTTCGGAGGTTGCTGCGGTACCTCTCCTGAGTTTATTTCGGCAGTGTCAAAGGTGCTTGCAGGCAGAAAGTGTACACATACTGCTCCTCAGATCCCCGCGGCTGTGTGCAGTGCGTCATCAGTGGTAGAGATCGATACTGTAAGGATCATTGGCGAGCGTATCAATCCAACAGGTAAGAAGCTTTTTAAGGAAGCGCTGAAGCGCCGTGATCTTGACTATATCATGCGACAGGCGATAGAACAGACCGAAGCCGGCGCAGAAATACTTGATGTTAATGTCGGACTTCCTGATATCGATGAAAAGGAAATGATGCTTGCCGCAGTTGATGCGGTGCAGTCCGTGTGTGATGCGCCGTTACAGATCGATACTACAGAGCTTCCTGTTCTTGAGGCTGCGCTGAGAGTCGTTGCAGGAAAGCCCATAGTAAATTCTGTCAATGGCGAGGATGAGAAGCTTGATACCATTCTGCCTCTCGTTAAAAAGTACGGTGCCGCCGTAGTCGGACTCACGCTTGATGAAAACGGTATTCCTGAGACTGCCGAAGCGCGTTTTGCCATCGCTGAAAAGATATTGGACCGCGCCCTTGAATACGGCATCTCAAAGAACGACATCTACATTGACTGCCTTACGCTTACGGCTTCTGCCGAGCAGGACGGTGCTGTGGAAACTCTTAAGGCTGTACGCATGGTCAAAGAAAAGCTCGGTCTCAAGACGGTACTTGGTGTTTCCAATATATCCTTTGGCCTGCCTAACAGAGAACTGATCAATTCTAACTTCCTTACAATGGCTATGGAGTGTGGTCTTGATCTTCCAATCATAAATCCTAATATCGCTTCGATGGCTGGTGCGGTACGCGCATATCGTCTGCTTTCGGGTTATGACAGAAACGGCACAGATTACATCTCCGTGTACGGTGGAGATACCACCGGACCCGCCGTTGCAGAGATCCGTGAGGTGGATATCGCTCATGCCGTTGGCTCGGGGCTTAAAGCTGAATGTGCTGCTGCTGCCAAAAAGCTTCTGGCTGAAGGAACAGACCCGATGGATATTATAAACTCGCATCTTATTCCTGCACTGGATACTGCGGGTGACAAGTTTGAAAAGGGCACTATCTTCCTGCCGCAGCTTATCCAGTCCGCAGGAGCTGCGCAGGCTGCTTTCGATGTCATAAAGGCACATATTGCCGAAAAGGGAGGAGAGAACGAGTCCCGCGGCAGAGTGGTCCTTGCTACGGTAAAGGGAGATATTCACGATATCGGCAAGAACATCGTAAAAACGCTCCTTGAGAATTACGGCTTCGAGGTCATCGACCTCGGAAAGGATGTTGACTATCAGGCAGTTGTTGACGCTGCTGTGAAGTACGATGTGCGTCTGGTAGGTTTAAGTGCGTTGATGACGACCACTCTCAAGAGTATGGAGAATACTATCGCGCTGTTGCGTGAGAACAACGTAAACTGCAGGATCGTTGTCGGAGGTGCTGTCCTCACTGCGGAATACGCTGAAAAGATCGGCGCGGATTTTTACGCAAAGGATGCCAAGGAAACAGTAGATATTGCTAAAAAAGTATACGGCGGATAAATAATATGTATAGTGCTGTCAGGTTCTGGCAGCACTTTGTTATTTCAAAAAAAAGAAAACGTTATCATTGATTTTTTCGTTATAAATAGCTAATTTCATGTTGACATCAGTGGGGATTTATTATATAATATTAATATATATCAGTATGTCTGAGGGGATGCTTGTATGAGGATCTGCGTAGTTCAGACGGATATCGTCTGGGAGGATAAAACTGCAAATATGCGTCGGTATGAGGCGTATTTCAAAGAAGCGGCCTCGTATGGAGCAGAGCTTATCGTTTTCCCTGAAATGTCTTTGACGGGTTTTTCTATGGACTCTGCTCTTGCTGAATCCTGTGACGGAAAGACCTGTGCTTATTTCGGCAGAATGGCATTACAGTACGGGCTTAACTGTGTGTTCGGTTATACTGAACGCTGTGACGACAAGGTCTGTAATCGCCTTGCTGTGGCAGATCAGAATGGTCGTGTTCTCAGAAGATACACTAAAATGCATCCCTTTGGTCCGGGCGGCGAACTCGCTTTAACTGCAGGGGATGAGCCTGTGTGCTTCTCGCTGAACGGAATGAATATAGGACTTACGATATGCTATGATCTGCGTTTTCCCGAGCTCTACAGACAGCTTTCCAAGATTTGCGGATGTGTTATCGTCAGTGCAAACTGGCCTGCTTCCCGCAGGGAGCATTGGATCACACTTCTGAAAGCACGTGCCATTGAGGATCAGTGCTATATTATCGGCTGTAATCGTGTTGGTATCGGTGATGGTATAGAATACTGCGGCGATAGTATGGTAGTAGCTCCCGACGGAACTGTAATGGCGATGGCGGAGCAGGGGGCAGAACAGATCATATCTGCTGATGTCTTTACGTATGTTGTTGAAAACGTCCGTGCGGATTTTCCTGTGTTACGTGACAGACGTCCTGATATATATCGAAATTTTTATGAATGAGGTGGGGATTTCATGGAAATTGAAAAGAAGATCGAGTGGTTAAAGCCTGAGCGTGTGATGAAGCTTGTAGACTCCCATAAAAGTCAGTTCGGTATGAACCGTCTGTTTATCATCGGACTTGGCAAGAATGGAGTAGATTGTGCTCTTCATTGTAAGCATATAACCGAGAAACGCTTTGGCACAGATGATAAAAAAGTACGTTTTTTATGCTCCGCCGAGGACAAATATCTGGAGAACACATCCTGTGAGGGAACACGTCTTACTGAGAATGAACAGGTACCCATAGTCCCCGAAGAAGCTATATATAAATATCTTAATAATCCTGCAAGACTTCCGCAGTCTGCTATTTCCTGGTTCGATAACGGACTTAAGAATTATTCGCCTGCCACACCTATTTACGGTCTTACTAAAAGACAGTGCGGCCGAATTGCGCTTTTCCATAATATCAAGCTCATCCTTAAGCGCATCTCCGAAGCTATGAGCGCTTTCGGCGGCTCTGATAAATCGCTTGAGATAGTAATTGCGGGAAATATGGGCGATGTATTCTTTGGCGGTATGTTCATCGACATGGCATACATACTCAAGAAGTTGTTTGATGATATGCCTTATCCTGTCAAGCTTAGCTGCTATATGTTTGCGCCTGATACCGCTGCGCTGTTTGAGAGCGATCAGCGTGAGATGGGTAACTATTATGCAAATGCTATAATCACCAGAAATGAGCTTGATAAATTCCAGTGTGCAAAGCAGCCCTTTTCACAGAAATACACTTCTTCCTTTGAGGTCGTATCTGACAAGGTTCCTTTCAATGCCTGCTTTATTGCACAGGCAGAAAACAATTACCGCTATACTCTCGATGCGGCTGCAGAGAAGATCCTCAGCCGTATGGAGATCCTTTTTACAAAGGATGACGATGCCGAGCGTATTATGTCCTATAATATGCTGCGCCCGAACGGTTCGCATGATTTCCGTTACCTTTCCTACGGGATCCGCGTATCTGAGATACCTATGGGCAAGATCGTGTCCTACCTTTGCATCAAGGTCTTCACACTTATCAACCACTCCCTGAATAAGAATAATGTCGGTGAGAGGCTCCTTGGTCACTATTCCAACCTTGTTACTCCCGATGAGCGTTTCCTTGCCCAGAAGGCAGGAGATCTGCCGTCACTGGAGTTTGATGAGCGTATCAATCCTGTTTTTTCTCACCGTTCTCTGCGTGTAAGCAGCGACAGCGCCAACGAGTATATTGAATCCTGGCTGGATCGTATCTCCAACTCCACCAAAAAAGGTGCGGAGATCTGTATCGATGAGATCTATAACAGCATTATCAATGTCTGTGAAGAAGCAAAGAAGGATTTTTCAAAAGGACCTTTTTACGCTGCTGAGCTTGTTCGTAAGTGCATTTCAACTCTCCGCGTTGCGATCGCCAAGACAAATTCCGAAACAGAAGATATGAAGGAGCAGGTAGAGCGTGCGCGAAACCTTGAGCGCACTGCCTATATGAAGATCAAGACATCGCCGCTTTTTGTAGGTAAGGCGATAGAGCAGTATATCTTCGAGCTTCGTGAATATGCAAATTGTGCGTGTAAGCTGCGTACGGGTGCTACACTGGTAGAGTTCTATCAGGCTATGTCCGACAAGCTTACCGATTATCTTGAAAACAATATTGGTAAAGCTACAGAGGCATTTGAAACCGTTGCTGTCAACCGTAAAGCGATAATTGAGGAGATAGCACGCGATGACAGTTTTGCATCCTGCTGTTCAGATGCTATATCGCTTTCTGATGAAGATGTTACAGCAAAGCTCGATAAGCTTGTGGATGAGATCCCCGAGGATACCTTGTCCCGTGCTTTCGTACATTCAGGTATACTTGAGCTTCCCGATGACGATGAATCTGCACTCGCCCGTTCTGTGGTGAATATAGTGCTCAAGAGTTTTTCTTCGTTCCTTTCCATGTCCTTTGCAGAGTTCTGCGAGTTTTTCGGAAAGAAGGATATCATCCGCTCTGTTCTTGAGAATTGCCTTGACAATGTAACAGTAAAGGCATCCATGTCCGATGATTTTGCACTTAACAGAGTTATGTGCCCGATAGGTACTAAGCAGGATGACATCTCCGGACTTCGTACCGAGTATTCCAGCATGAATTATATCTGGAATGGTTCTGTCATGAACATGACTGCTGCTGTATCACAGATAAAGGCCGGCGTACAGCTTGAGAAATTCCCCGACTACGAACAGTGGGAGAATATGCATTACGCTTATGTTCATGATTCCCTTAAAAAGCACGGTATTCATATTTTCAGTTAAACGACAGCTTCCGCCAAGTGCGGAGGCTTTCGCCGTTGTAAGAGGTTTAAATAATTGATGAAAAAAAGTAGTTCCTCTGATGGAATTCTGGTTTTTGACAGGTATTACAGCAGAAAGCCTGTTTCTGCTGTACTTGCTGCCGAACGTGTTTTGTTCTGCGTTTGTGTAGCTGTTTTTTCGATGCTGTATGTTTTCAGCCAGTATGATATGAGCGTTTCACTTGGATATATTGCTGCTGTTTCAGCTATCGGGACCGCTCTTTTTTCTGTGCTGTTTATTTTTGTAAAAAGACGAATCGCTGTTCCTGCGATAATAGTCGTTGCCGCATGGATGATCTGGATCAATTTTGAAGATTTCTGGCAGCGTTTTACGTATTTTATTGATGAGGCCATGCTACTGGTCGAAGGTAGATTTCTTTTCCCGCGCGGCTATTTATTGCATGAGGAGAACAGACTCACACCGGCAAATCCGCTTTACAGTGAAGGTATGCTGATCGGAAGTCTGATCCTTTGTACTGTTTTCGCGTTGGTCTGTGCCGCCTCGATGAGAAAGCGCGTGCGCACCGCTCCATCGCTTTTGCTGTTTTTGCTGCTATGTGTTCCGCGTATCCTTTCTGAAACTCTCGAGATAAACCTATGGTTTGTTCCTGTGGCGCTGCTTTTTGCTGCTTCAGTGGCAATTGAGATCAACTACATAAACGGCCTTGCTGTTGTGCGTGACAGTGCATCTTTGTACCGTAAACAGGTAAGGCAGGAAGAAAGAAGCTTTATTAAGCATACACGCAAGGCACCGTTTATAAAGCGGCTTGGTATGCATTTCAATTTCTATTCCAAGTACAGCACCTCGGGATTTTACAGTGCAACCGCTTTTGGCCTGGCGCTGCTGGTGGGGTTTTCGGTATTCGGTGCGGGAAAAAGTATCGATTACAGCGGGATCTATAGTATCCTTTTTGATGTCGGTGATGAACTGGATGCTGATGCCTCTGACGAAGGGCCGATCGCCGACTATTTTACCAGCCCGCGTGATGATGGCGAAGCAGATATGCTTAATATTATATCGCCAGGTACAGGCGAGAAAAGCGTACTTGATGTCACATTTACCGGTGATGAGCCTATATATCTCCGAGGAGACATCGGAATTGATTTCACGGGGAAGGGATGGACCACTTCGGTGGGAAATGATCAGCGGTGGCTCGAAACACCTATGGCTCATAGTTATCGTCCCTGTGAGCTGAATATCTTTTCAGTGTTGTTGGATGTTCTGAACGAAAGCGGTCTTTCGGTGTCATCCGAAAGTTCCATTTCTATTGAATATCTCTGTGAAACTGATGTGGTTTTTCTACCTGCATATACCGCTGATTACTCATACTATAGTAATCCCAATTTTAATGTTTATGGCGACTATGCGGTAAGGGTAAGTGAGGCCGCAGGAAATTACATCAATTCTGTACAGTGTACAGCACTGCTGCATAAGTTCGGGTATGACAGCTCTGAGGCTTCAGCGGTGCTTGAAGAGGCGCTGACGGTAATAAAGCAGAATGACCTTTCGGTAAACGACTTTTACGAAACTGTGATTCCCGAGATGTCCGGAAACCATGATGTACTTGAGAATTACAGCAGTTTTGTTGAGTCGACATACACAGAGGTTCCCTGGCAGCTTTACGATCCTTTGGTCAGGTATCTGAAAGATAACGGCCTTTATGATGATATGTTCCGTTATTCATCAGCAATATATTCCGAAGTAAATGATACTGTACGCAGATATAATGCGGCTCTGACTCTTAATGATTTCCTCAGGGACAATTACACTTATTCGCTTTCTGCAGAGAATGAAGGCGATGATGCTATTCTGCATTTCCTCAATGAAACAAAAAGCGGACATTGTGCGCTATATGCTTCTTCCATGACGTTGCTTCTTCGTTCTGTCAATATTCCTGCACGTTACTGTACAGGCTTCAGTATCTATCCTGATATGATAATCGGAAACAGGACAGAGCTTAAGGAAAAGAATCTCCACGCTTGGGTTGAAGTATATCTTGATGAGCTTGGCTGGGTCACATTCGATCCCACCAGTGCCGCTTTGCACGAGATGGCGGGAGTATCAGATACACATCCCGATCATCCTGAATACCCCGAATACGAAGAAACGGAAACATCCCCGCCTCAGACTTCTGATGTGCCCTCTGTTGATCAGCCCGATGAAACAAAAGAAGTTTTTGCACCGTCTGACAGCACCGAGTATCGCTTTCCGACTGAAGTTGTCATCGTTATAGGCTGTATAGCATTAGTAGTTGCGCTCGTGGTGCTTGTAATACTCCGATACAGAACGATACGGAACAGGGCAGAGGCTATATTGGCAGGATGTTATGCTTATTCCGCAGCCGATATATATAGCTGCATTGTAGATCTGCTTTACCGTTGTGGTCTGTATACGAAGCAGGGACAGCTACCGTCGCAGTATTACGGGCATTGTGATGAAGTGCTGGGTACTACACTGTCGGCTGACAGTGACCTGCTTGAGGCTGCGGCGTTTGGCAGCAGTGATTACGATGAAGAAATGAGCAGTGCTCTTGCAGATGAGCTTGCCTCAGTGTATTCCGCTGCGCTTGACCGCGGAGGTATCATACACAAGTATTGCATACGTAAGCAGATTATTGTAAGGTTTTCCCGTAGTACCAAAATGAAACATTAAAGTTTTTTGCTTAAAAATACTTTTTTGTGTTGATTTTTTTAACAAAGTTTGTTATAATGGTATTATTAAGAAACACACGCTGTTTCCCGCGATAAATTCGCGACGGTGGAGTGGATCTTTTTAGACTTTAAATTTTCCTGAGAGGTATTGCTATGGCTATGAGACTTATTACCCGTTCCGATTTTGATGGTCTTGCCTGCGGAGCTCTTCTGCTGTGTGCAGGTGTTATCGATTCATGGACCTTTGCCCATCCAAAGGATCTTCAGGATGGTCTTGTTCCTGTAACTGAAAATGATGTACTCGCCAACGTGCCTTTTGTGGAGGGCTGCGGACTCTGGTTCGACCACCACTCCAGTGAGGAAGAGCGTAAAAAGTACAAGGGCAAGTATAAGGGCGAGAGCCGTATAACTCCCAGTGCAGCTCGCATTATTTACGAGTATTACGGCGGTAAGGAGCGCTTTCCCAATTTCGATGATCTGATGGAAGCAGTGGACAAGGTTGACAGCGGTAACCTTACCCGCGATGAGATACTCAACCCCACCGGATGGATCCTTATCGGATATCTTATGGATCCCAGAACAGGACTCGGACGTTTCAGAAACTTCACTATCAGCAACTATCAGCTTATGGAAAAGCTTCTTAAGTGCTGCGCTTATATGTCTACGGAAGAGATACTCGCTATGCCTGATATTCAGGAGCGTATCGAGCTTTATAATGAGCAGACCGAGCTTTTCAAGGAAATGATACATAAATATACCCGCACAGAGGGAGATGTGATCATCACAGACCTTCGCGGTGTTTCTCCTATCTATACAGGCAATCGCTTCCTGATCTACAGTCTGTATCCCGAGCAGAATATCTCCTGCTGGATCGTTGACGGTAAGGGCGGCCAGGGATGCTCCTGTGCAGTTGGTTATTCCATCCTTAACCGTACCAGCCGTGTTAATGTCGGCAGCCTTATGCTGAAATATGGCGGAGGCGGTCACATGGCTGTAGGTACCTGCCAGTTCAATAATGAAACTATGGCCGAAAAGGTTCCTCAGCTTCTTAATGAGCTTGTAAACTACAACACGATTTATAAAGTATGATAAAAATATAGGGTGCTGAACGGCACCCTATATTTTTTTGATTTCTTTGACACAAAGAAGATCTTTATTGACGGTAAAGCTTACGTCAAAGCCTGCGTAGCTCATAGTGTAGACCCGATCGGGCTCGTTTTGATACTGAGGCCGTGGATCCTGTGCAAGTATATCGCACAGCCCCTGACGTTTTCCTTCGGGGATGATACTTATCAGATCGGATGTGAGTTCAACCCTGAGAGTGCCGTTTTTCTGATTCAATGAGAATCCGTCGGAAGCCTCGGGATGGCTGTCTGCATAGGCAAGATAAGGTTTGATATCATAAATAGGCGTATTGTCCATGATATCAGCACCCGATACAGTTATTACGGGTCCCTGAGGGGTATTCAGCTTTATGGATTCTATTCTTACACTACTAAGCCCAAGGGGATTTGGTCGGAACGGAGAGCGCGTCGCGAAAACTCCCATCCTCTTGTTGCCGCCAAGTCGGGGAGGCCGCACTGTCGGTGACCACTCGTCCCTTATCGCTTCGGAAAACTGCCAGATGATCCACAGATGTGTGAACTGTTCCAGTCCGCGAAGTGCATCGGGATTGCGATATTCTGGAGTGAAGATTATTCTTGACATCACACTATCCACCAGTCCGCTCTGGCGTGGGATTCCGAATTTTTCAGGAAAATCACTGTGCAGATGGGCTATTACTTTTAATTCCATGTTCTCTCCTAGTTCTCAATGATATCACGGATTGTTTTTTCCACGAGCTTGACCTCGTCGTAGAATTCGGAAGCTGATACTCTGATACCGCCGCTGCCGAGAATTATAAGCTGCTCCACATTGTCTGAGGTCGCTGCCCTGACTCTGTTGTTCTTTCCGAGCTGATGCGCAGTTTTTTCGATATACATATCAGCCGTTTCAGCTTCCTTGGTGTAGACAACACTGATCCCGCCGACTTTTTCGACCTCGCGATGATTTCCTTTTACCTTATAGGCATCAAACACCAGTATCAGGTTGCACTGTCTGAAGCCCTGATAATTGCAGAGGATATTTATCAGCGAGCTTCTGGCAAGATCAAGGTTTTCTTTTGCCATTTTGTTCAACTCGTCCCATGCGAATATGATGTTGTATCCATCAACCAGCAGATATTCGGGGCCTTTGGGCGGCATAGGAAGCTTCGGGGTTTTGCTGTTATGCTGAGGTTGCTTTTCGTTGCGCATTGCACGTCTGGGATCCCTGTTGATCTTTCCGTAGGTCCGCTCAAATATAGCCATCAGCTCATTATCATCTGCGATTCGCTGTTTATAGCTTGAAATAAGTTGTGGTGTTATAGTAGATTCGGGTTCAACACTCTCTTTGGTGCCAAACCTTATGCCGCTGTCAACGTGCATACATGACGGTGCTTCGTTCCATTTAACGATTACTCCTGCGCCATGGGAACAGAAAACACTGTCTGCAGTATTGTCCATGTCGCTGTCGACATCGTACCCGATCTCTGCGATCACCTCATCGGTATTATGACAGGGAAGGTATCCCATTGGAATACAGTTGAGCCTGCCTTTGCCTCGTGTATAGCTGATAACCTCACTCTGATAATCACGCATTTTGGCAACAGGTGCGGTTCCGCTGATCGTTGTTGTTTCTCCGTTCGTTATGGGTGGACGCATATTTCCATCCATACGCTGAAGATCGGTCATAGCTCGTCCTACGCAATCACCCGGGATCTCAAGACTATATTCGTACCACGGTTCAAGCAGAACAGATTCGGCTGAACGCAGTCCTTGCCTTACAGCGCGGTAGGTTGCCTGTCGGAAATCTCCGCCCTCGGTATGCTTCAGATGTGCTTTTCCCGCAACCAGTGTTATCTTCATATCGGTAATAGGAGAACCGGTAAGCACACCTATGTGAGTCTTTTCCTCGAGATGCGTCAGTACCAGTCGCTGCCAGTTGATATCAAGGCTGTCCCTTTGCAGATCTGTTCCGAATTGCAGCCCCGTTCCGCGCTCGGCAGGCTCCAAAAGCAGATGGACCTCGGCATAATGACGGAGCGGCTCATAATGGCCTACACCTTCAACAGGGGCAGCGATTGTTTCTTTATATGCAATACTGCCCTGATCGAAGCTTACATCAAGACCAAATCGATCTGCGATCATGGTCTTTAAAATTTCAAGCTGTATCTCACCCATAAGCTGGACATGGATCTCCTGCAAGCGTTCATTCCAGAGAATATGAAGCTGAGGATCCTGCTCCTGCAGCTTGTAAAGCTGCGGAAGAACTGTCTGTATATCCGCTTTCGGAGGCAGATTTATTTTGTATGTCAGCACAGGTTCAAGTACAGGGGAGGAAGCTGTGCTTTCAGAACCGAGTCCTTGCCCTGCATAGGTCGATATAAGTCCTGTTACTGCGCAGAGCCTGCCGGCCCTGAGCTCCTCTGATGTGGTGAATCTGGTACCTGAATAAATACGGATCTGATTTATCTTCTCCTGCTTATCGCCCTCGCCGATCATGGAACGAACTTTAAGAGCACCGCCTGTAACTTTCAGATGAGTAAGTCTGTTTCCCTGCTCGTCCTGAGTGATCTTGTAGACTCTCGCACCGAATTCTTCCGAATACTGCCGCTCGGTAGTGTACCTGTCCAGTATTGTGAGAAGTTCGTCAACGCCATTGAGCTTAAGTGCTGAACCAAAACAGCAGGGGAATACTGACCTCTCTGAAATGGCAGATACAATCTGTTGTTCGCTTATAGTATCTCCGTCAAGATAGGAGTTCATCATGTCTTCGCTACATTCTGCCAGTTCTTCCTGTAGTTCGGCAGGATCGCGCAGCGGACCGAATTCTATGCATCCGCCCGAAAGCTTCTGCTTCAGCTCTTTCATTATCGATTCTTTTGCAAGAAAAGAAATATCCATTTTGTTAATGAAAATGAATGTTGGGATATTGTATCTGATAAGAAGCTGCCACAGAGTTTCTGTATGGCTTTGCACACCATCAGTACCGCTTATCACAAGCACGGCATAGTCAATGACCTGGAGAGCGCGTTCCATCTCGGCCGAAAAATCTACGTGTCCCGGTGTGTCAAGCAGTGTAAGCTCGCTGTTTTCAAACGTTGCGATGGCCTGCTTCGAGAAGATGGTGATGCCGCGGTTGCGCTCCATTTTATCCGTGTCCAGAAAAGCGTTGCCGTGATCGACCCTTCCGAGTTTTCTGATCTCGCCCGAACGATAAAGTATCGCTTCCGAAAGCGTAGTCTTGCCCGAGTCAACGTGAGCAAGCATTCCTAATACGAGGTGCTTCATCTTTTCAGCTCCTAACTGAGTAATAAAAATGCACTGTGCAGGTCTGTTTTGGCTGCACAGTGCCATGAGTGTTATTTCTTGTTGAGTATTATGGTAGCTGTTGCGAATTTTTTACAATGTGCAACAGAAACGTTATACACATAGTTTTCGCGTTCTGTCAGCATCTTTGCGCGCCCAGATGTTATGATGAACGGGGAACCAAGCCTGTCGCGGAGTACAGTGATATCACGTGCCTGAACAACACGCGTGCCTGTGCCGATAGCTTTGGCGAAAGCTGCTTTTGCACAGTAATTTTCTGCAACGATAGCAGGGGGGATACTGCGGCTGACTATGTATCTGATCTCGTCGGGGGAAAAGTACTTTGAAAGGAATTTCGGGTTCCTGCCGACTCTGCGGATACGGTCTATCTCGATAATAGCAGTGCCGGTTCTGATGAAAATATTATTACTTGGCATTGTGTGTCAGTTTTATGCGGAGCTGGTTAGGAACCTCCTGCATAATTGCCTCCCTTGTTTTTTCATTGGGATTGAAAATGAGCATTACCTTACCATAGGATCCATGCTGGACGAGCAGATAATGTGCATCCTTTTCATAGCCTGTAGTAGCGTGTACGGTTGCATCGACCTTTATGTCCTCTGCGGCAGGGTATACACCGAAGTCCTCAGCGGAGCGGAGATCAAGTGTGATCATTCTCTTACGCTTGCGTCTGCCGATGATCTTGTCGATGTCCATTTCGTCATTGGTTATAATGTATTCATATTCAACATCCATATTGCTTATGAGCCACACGCTGCCGCCAAGTACAACAAATACCAGCAGTATCAGCGAAAAGAAGCTGAATACGATAGCAAGCCACATAAGTATTGAGGCAAGCAATATACCGCCGACTGAAATGAGAATTTTTTTGATCTTGTCCGAACCCGTGGAAACACGGGGAACAAGCTGCTCTGAATAGGTATCCATTAATATTTGCTCCTTAAAAAATAAAAGTCAACAGAGATAATTCTTGTCTGTTGATATCAATTTCTTTTTCAATTATAGCATAAATCACACTTAAAATCAATAGGTTTTTTATCTATTTCGCATAAATATTTATGAAATTTCGGTTGAAAAAACCGCCGAAGATAAAAAATAGGTGATTAATTACAAATGCTATTGCATTTTTTCGTTGAGTTTGATATAATAAAATAGTACGTTTATAATTTTAATCAAATGAAAAGGGGTATTTTTATGCCTTGTTTTGCAGATAAAAAGCGCATTGTTATCAAGGTCGGAAGCTCAACTCTTGCTTATTCTACGGGTCATCTTAATATAAGAAAGTGCTATGAGCTGATCGAGGTAATGTCTGATATCAAGAATTCAGGCAAAGAGATTGTTTTTGTGACATCTGGTGCACAGGGTGTCGGTGCGGCCCGTGCGGGACTTCCCAAAAAACCGACCGATATGCCGTCGAAGCAGGCTTGCGCTGCTATCGGACAGTCTGAGCTTATGACGTTCTACAGCGAGAACTTCGGAAAGTTCAATCATAAGGTGGCACAGATATTACTTACACGTGATGTTATTTCAAACAAAGAGCGTAAGTTCAATGTTGTAAATACATTTGATAAGTTGTTCGAGATGGGGATAATACCCATAATCAATGCTAATGATGCTGTTTCTATAAAACAGCTTGATTTTGACGAGAACGATACACTTTCTGCAATCGTTGCATCACTCTGTGAGGCTGATCTTCTTATTATGCTCACTGATGTTGACGGCCTGTATGATGGCGATCCCAAGCTTCCCGGGTCTAAGCTGATAAAAGAGGTTGATGCTATTACTCCTGATGTTATTTCCGTTGCACAGGGAGCTGGAAGCAATCTCGGAACAGGTGGTATGCTTACAAAGATAGAGGCTGCCCAGATTGCAACCAATGCAGGTATTGATACTGTCATCATTAACGGCGACAACCCTATGAAGCTTTATGACTTGTTTGAGGGCGAAGCTGTTTGTACATACTTTAAAGCTAAAGACCAGTGAGGGGTATATAATGGAATATATTGAAGAGCTTGGTTTCAAGGCGAAGGCTGCAGAGCCTTCTATAATGTCTTTGAAGGTTTCGGAAAAGAATATGGTGCTCGCAGAGATCGCGAAGCGTCTGCGCCGTGACAGTGCGGTTCTTATCGAGGCTAATGCCCTTGATATCGCTACTGCTGAAAAGAACGGTATGAGCAAGTCGCTGATCGACCGTCTCACACTTACCGAGGCCAGGATCGAGGGAATGGCTGACGGCGTAGATACTGTCATCGCTCTGCCTGACCCTATAGGCGCAGTTATCGGCGGCGGTGAGCTTGCCAACGGACTCCGCGTTGTAAAGAAGCGCGTTCCTATCGGAACTATCGGTATTATTTTTGAGAGCCGCCCCAATGTTACCGTTGATGCTGCTGCGCTCTGCTTCAAGGCAGGTAATACCGTTATACTGCGTGGCGGAAGCGATGCCATAAACTCTAATAAGGCACTTGTTGAGCTTATGCGTAGTGCTATCAGGGACTGCGGCTTTGATGAAAATGCGGTACAACTTGTCGAGAACACCTCACGCGATGTTGCAAACGCTATGATGAAGCTCAATAAGTACATCGATCTGCTTATTCCCAGAGGCGGCGGAGGTCTTATCCGTGCTGTCATTGAAAATGCAACTATCCCTGTTATCCAGACAGGCGAGGGTAATTGCCACGTTTATGTGGACGCATCAGCAGATCTGGATATGGCAGTTAGTATTGTAAATAATGCCAAGACTCAGCGCCCCTCAGTTTGTAATGCCATCGAGAATATCCTTGTTCATGAGGCTGTTGCAGAGAAGTTCTTTGCAAAGCTTGACGGATTGTGGCAGGGCAAGGTGCAGATCGTCGGAGATGAGGCTACATCAAAGCTTGTCAAAGTAGAAAAGCTCGCAGAGGACAGCGATTATGCTACAGAGTATCTTGATTACAAGCTTTCGTCCAGGGTAGTTTCAGGCGTTGAAGAGGCGATCGCGCATATAAATCGTTTCGGAACAAAGCACAGCGAGTGTATCGTTACTTCCGATATTGCAAGTGCTGATCTGTTCCAGAAGATGGTTGATGCGGCGGCTGTTTATGTCAATGCAAGCACACGTTTCACCGATGGATTTGAGTTCGGACTCGGCGCTGAGATCGGAATCTCTACGCAGAAGCTCCATGCAAGAGGTCCTATGGGGCTTGAGGCTCTGACCACATATAAGTATCTTATAAATGGCAACGGTCAGATAAGAGGTTAACCGAAAGGAATATTATGGCAAGAAAAAGGAAAAATAACGCTCCCAGAAAAAAGGAGCAGGGCGGAGAAAAGGTCATAGATCAGCTTCTCGGCTCACTGGATGATGACAATGACATCGAGGGCGATATCGCAGAACTTGGCGGAAATGATATCGAAGATGACATAAAGGTCGCAGAGCCTGTCAAGAGAAAACGTTTCTTTTTCGGCTTTGCTGTCTTTGTGATGATAATGGCAGTTATAGGCTGTATCTCAACTGTCAGCTTTATCAGTGATGTTACGGGAAAGCTTCTGGATAATTCTTCACTGAAAAATGAGTTTGCGCAATTCATCTTTCCTGTTGTGGTAAATGATATCGCACCCTTTGAGAATACCAATGAGATCCCCAATACCTCAAAGATCACCTGTGCTATATGGAACATACTGATCCATAAGGACACCGAATCCTACGATAACGGCTCGGGCACGCTCAGTATCCCGGAGTATGATGTTATGGCATCCTGCAAGGAGATATTCGGTACCACTATTGTGATGGAACACCAGTCTGTAGGCTCGGGCGAGGTTCGATTTACCTACGATGAGGAGAACCATGTATATTTTGCAAACAAGACCATCCGTTATCTTACTTATGCTCCGCAGATAGTCCAGATGGAGGAGGTCGACGGTAACTACAGACTTATAGTTGGTTATCTTCCTCCTACACTGGCAACCGTATCGGGTATCAGCGGAATGGAGGTCGCTCCCGAAAAGTACAGAGAGTACATCATAAATCGCTGGGATGGAAAGAATACCCTTATTTCGATCAGCTTTACCGATTATGCAGGCGATGAGGTAGAGGGTGTAAATCAGCTTTAAACCTGCAGTATGTTAGATACGATCGATCTGAGTATACAAATAAGTAAATAAGCCTATTGGCAAAAATATATCCGTTAAGGAAGGATAGGAAAAATGAAAGAACAGTTACAAAGTATCAAGGAGACAGCGCTGAGCGCAGTTGAAGCCTGCTCCGACCTCAAGGAGCTTGACGCGCTTCGTGTAAAGTTTCTCGGTAAAAAAGGAGAGCTTACAGCGATCCTCAAGCAGATGGGCGGACTTTCCGCTGAGGAAAGACCTGTTATCGGACAGCTTGCAAACGATGTAAGAAATGCCATCGAGACAGCTATCAAGGAAAAGACCAATGCTCTTAAATCTGCCGAAACAGAGCTTCGCCTTAAGGCTGAGGCGATCGATGTTACAATGCCCGGCAAGCGTTTTGCTGGCGGTAAGCGTCATCCCATGAACATTGTTCTGGACGAGCTTAAAGAGATATTCCGCGGCATGGGCTACACTGTTGTAGATGGCCCGGAGGTAGAAACCACGAACTACTGCTTCGATATGCTCAATACACTTGAGGGACATCCCGCGCGTGATCCTCAGGATACTTTCTATATTACAGATGATGTAATTCTGAGAACACAGACATCGTCTGTTCAGATCCGTCAGATGCTTAAGGAGAAGCCCCCTATCGCTATCATCAGCCCTGGTCGTGTTTACAGACGCGACGAGGTCGACGGTACACATTCTCCTATATTCCATCAGTGTGAGGGCCTTGTTATTGACAAGAACATTACTTTTGCAGATCTCAAGGGTACTCTTGAGGAGTTTGCAAAGCGTCTTTACGGCGAGGGAATGAATCTTAAGTTCCGTCCCCATCACTTCCCGTACACTGAACCTAGCTGTGAGATCGACTTCCAGTGCTTCCGTTGTGGCGGTAAGGGCTGTCCTCTCTGTAAGGGCGAGGGTTGGATAGAGATCCTTGGCGCAGGTGTGGTTCATCCCAAGGTTCTTGAGAACTGCGGTATAGATCCGGAGGAGTACAGTGGTTTTGCGTTTGGTATCGGTATCGAGCGTATCACGATGCTCCGCTATGAGATCGAGGATATGCGTCTGCTTTATGAAAATGATATGCGCTTCCTGAAGCAGTTCTGATTATACTTACGATATTAACATAAGGAGAATATAAAAAGTGGATCTTTCAATGAAATGGCTTAACGATTTCGTTAAGACCGATATGCCAATAAAAGAATTCTGCGACGGCATGACCATGAGCGGCAGTAAGGTCGAAACATATACTGCACAGGGCGCCGATATCACAAATGTAGTTGTCGGAAAATGCGTCGCAATAGAGAAGCATCCTGATGCTGATACCCTTTGGGTGTGCAAGGTGGATGTAGGAGAAGCTGAGCCTGTACAGATCGTAACGTCTGCACAGAACGTTTTCGAGGGAGCAGTGCTTCCTGTTGCGCTCCACGGTGCTACTTGCTACAATCACAAGGATATGAGCTTCATGAAGATCAAGAAGGGTAATATGCGTGGAGTTCGCAGTGAGGGTATGATGTGTTCCTACGAGGAGCTGAACCTTACTCTTGCAGATGTTCCTTATTCCTCTGCCGAGGGCATACTTATCCTCAATAATGATCCCGATTTTGATAAGATGACAGTTGGTATGGATATCCATGATGCTCTCGGCTTCAATGACACAACAGTTGAATTCGAGATCACAAATAACCGACCCGATTGTCTTTCCGTTCTGGGTCTTGCAAGAGAGGCATCTGCGACTTTTGACCTTCCTTTCAATTATACCGAGCCTACTTTCAGCGGAGTTGACGGAAAAGCTTCAGATTACATCAATGTTGACGTAAAGAATACAAAGCTCTGCTCCAGATATATGGCAGCAGTTGTCAAGAATGTAAAGATCGGTCCCTCTCCGCGCTGGATGGTAGAACGCCTGAACGCCAGCGGAGTACGTGCTATCAATAATTTCGTTGACATCACAAACTTTGTAATGCTTGAGTATGGACATCCTATGCACGCATTTGATCTGCGTTACGTTGAAGACTCTAAGATCGTTGTAAGAAATGCTGATGCAGGCGAGAAGATCACTATTCTTGACGGTTCAGAGGTCGAGCTGAGCCCCGAGATGCTTGTGATCGCAGACGGCAAGAAGCCCATCGCTGTCGCTGGTGTTATGGGCGGCGAGTACAGCGGAATAATGGATGATACACAGACAGTTGTTTTCGAGGCTGCTTGCTTTGATGGCGTTTCTGTACGTATGACAGCAAAGAAGATCAATAAGCGTACCGATGCATCCTCCAGATTTGAAAAGGGAATAGATCCCATCAATGCAAAGGCTGCACTTATGAGAGCACTCCAGCTTGTTGAAGAGCTCGGCTGCGGCGAAGTAGTCCGCGAGTATATCGACGTTGATAACATCGATAAGGAGCCTGTAAAGCTCAAGCATGATGCCAAGTGGATAAGCGACCATCTCGGAATCGATATTCCCGAGCAGCAGCAGATCGACATTTTCAAAAAGCTTGGCTTCACATACGAGGATGGTTACGTTATTGCACCCAATACAAGAATTGATATCGAGCGTCAGTGCGACCTCGCTGAGGAAGTAGCAAGAATTTACGGCTACAATAAGATCCCGTCTACTGTTCCCGAGCTTTCATCCAACAGCAAGACCACACCTATCCAGCATTTCGAGAAGAAAATAGTAGATATCATGGTTGCACAGGGCTTCTATGAAACCATGACATTCAGCTTCATCTCTCCCAAGAGCTACGAAAAGCTCCGTTTCGGTGATGATAAGAAGAACAGCGTTGTTCTCACAAATCCTCTCGGTGAGGATACCAGCGTTATGAGAACATCTATGCTTCCCTCGCTGATGACTGTTGTTTCTACAAACGTAGCAAGCAGAAACCTCTCCGCACGTCTTTTCGAGATCGGCAGAGTATTCACTCCCACTGATGATGTGCTTCCTGTTGAGGATGATGTGCTTGGTCTGTGTGCTTACGGTGCAGATGAGGATTTCTATTCGATAAAGGGCGTTCTTGAAGAACTGTTCGATGCACTGGTTATCGATGCGCGCTTTGTTCCTGTAAGTGATAACAAGACATTCCACCCCGGCAGATGTGCAAACATCGTTTGCGGTGATACCGTTATAGGTACAGTTGGTGAGCTTCACCCCGCAGCAGCTGAGAATTATGATGTATCCTGCCGTGTATATGCAGCAGAGCTTTACATGGGCAAGATGTTCGAAAACAAGGGCGAGGAGCGCAAGTATAAGCCGCTGCCCAAGTACCCTGCTATGACACGTGACCTCAGCCTGCTTTGTGATGAGAACACAACATCCGATACCATTATCGATATCATCAAGGGTAGTGCTAAATTCCTTGAGAGCGTATCTGTTTTCGATATGTACAAGGGTGAGCAGGTTCCTGCGGGCAAGAAGAGTCTGTCCTATAAGATGGTGCTCCGTAAGGACGGAACCATGACAGATGAGGAAGCTGATAGTTCTGTTGAGCGTGTACTGAAGGCTCTTGCAGCTCAGGATATCGTACTCAGAACTTGATTTAGGAGGATAATAATGTCAGTTAATTTTAAAAGATCGATTGCGGCAGCAGCTGCGATAATGTGCACTGTTTCCATGTGTGCCTGCAGCGTTGATAACGGCTATATAGCCAACATCGACGGTACAGATATCCGCACAGGTATGTACCTTTCCTATATGCTGACTGCTTATGATAACAGTGTTACTGAAGTATCTGAAGTAAAGGCAGATATGGGCGATACCTCTGAGGTAGGTGATGTTTTCCTTGAAACTATCGACGGAAAAGAAGCAAAGCAGTGGATCATGGATGAAACACTTGATCTTGTTAAAAGACATATTGCAGTAGACCGTCTTTTTGACAGTAAGGGACTCACTCTCACCGATGAAGAGCTCGGTGAAATCAATGATGATGCTAATGAGACCTGGGCAACAGAGTCCATTAACTATTTCGGCTACACATTCTCTGTTCAGCAGATGTATGGCACAGATTCCATGGGCGATTATTACGAATCCATCGGTATCGGCAAGGAGTCCCATAAGGAGCTCAAGATCAATGAGCTTAAGGAAGAAAAGCTTTTCCTTGCGCTTTACAGCAAGGGCGGAGAATCTGAAGTTGGCGATGATGAGATAAACACCTACCTTAAGGAAAATTTCGCTAATGTTAAGGTTATCGAGCTTCCTTTCGACGACAAATACGGCGTAAATCTGAGTAAAGATGAAGATATCCAGGCTGTTAAGGATAAGGCACAGGACTATTATGACAGACTCCTTGGTGGTGAGAGCTGGATCGACGTTATGTATGAGCATGACCTCGAGGTAGCTAAGAATGAAGCCGCTGTAGAAGCCGAGTTTGCCCTTGAAGATGAAGACGCTGAAAAGCCCGCTGATTTAGAGGCTTATCTTCAGGAGATCATGGACAATGTTACTTTGAACAAGGCTGAAAACATCGAGGAGATCGAAACTGTGATCAGTAAGGAATCTTCTTCCTTTGATGAAGAGGTCACCGAGTACATCTGGGGCCTTTCCGATGATGGCAAGGTAACAAAGTATGAACTTGAGGATTGTGTTTATATAATCGCACGTGATGATATAACCACTAAGCAGACATGGAAGGAAAATAACAACTTATCGATCCTTAATGAGCTTCGTTCCGAAGATTTTGAGGCTATGCTTGACTCCACTGCAGCAAGCTATGCTGTAACAAAGAACGATGATCTTATCAACAACAAGTACGCTCCCGATAAGTATGAGCCTATCATGCCCGTGAAGCAGTAATACAGAATGCCGACCGCTTTCGCAGAGATGCGAGAGCGGCGCGGTTGATTTTAGAGGTTTTTATATGATAATGATAAGAGAAGTGACCACAACAGACTTTGATGATCTGATGCTGCTCTATACACATCTCCATGATAATTCCTTTCCTGAAAAAACTGAAGATGTGATGCGTGTATGGGATAGTATCATCAATGATAGTGCGCATCATATTATTGTGGCTGAAGAGGATGGTATGTTAGTATCCTCATGTGTGTGCGTAATAATACCAAATCTGACCCACGCACAGCAGCCCTATGCATTCGTGGAAAATGTGGTCACTCATCCTAACTATAGAAACAAAGGACTTGCTACTGCTTGTCTGGATAAAGCACGAACTATTGCCTCGGAGAACAACTGTTATAAGATGATGCTTCTTACAGGCTCAAAGCAGGAAAGTACACTTAATTTTTACGAACGAGCAGGATATAACAGAAATGACAAGACAGCCTTTATCCAGTGGCTGTGATATGTTCATAAGGTGAATTATGTTATTAATGAGTTTAAACGGGGTCGCCATGTCATTCGCTGACAGAGAGCTTTTCTCAGGCGTGACTTTCGATGTTTATGATGATGACAGAATAGGTTTCGTAGGTGTAAACGGATGTGGTAAGACAACGCTTTTCCGCCTGCTTAAGGGTGAGCATACACCTGACGATGGCGGAATACACATAGCAGGCTCCTGCAAAATGGGATTTATGGAGCAGTTTTCCTGCCGCAACGCCGAAAGAACTGTTATGGATGAAGCTCTTACCGTGTTCGACTGGCTTGAGGACATGGAGCTTGAGCTTGAAGAGCTGCATGACAGGATAGATGCAGGGGATCACAGCACCGAAACAATAGAGAAGCAGACGATGCTGAGTGAACGCTTTGAGCGTGAGGGTGGACTTACCTATAAGAGCCGCACCGCTTCGGCATTGACCGGTCTTGGCTTCTCTGAAAGTGAGTTCAGGCTTTCGGTCGGCGTGCTCAGCGGTGGTCAGAAGTCCAAGCTTCAGCTTGCCAAGCTGCTTCTTTCAAATGCAAATCTGCTGTTGCTTGACGAGCCTACCAACCATCTCGATATAAAATCTGTCGAATGGCTTGAAAAGTTCCTTAACGAGTACCGCGGCGCATATATCGTTATCTCTCATGACCGATATTTTCTTGATAAGGTCACCAAGCGTACTTTGGAACTTGAGAATTGCCGTCTTGATGACTATAAGGGAAACTACACCAGATTTCTCCAGCTTAAAGCCGAGGAAAACGAGCGTCGCCGTAAAGTCTACGACAGCACCGTGAAAGAGATCAAGCGTATTGAGGGTATAATCGAGCAGCAAAAGCGTTGGAATCAGGCACATAATTATGTCACTATAGCACACAAGCAGAAGTCGATAGACCGCCTTGAAGCTGATCTGGTAAAACCCGAGGAGGCCCCCGAAGCATTGAAATTCAATTTCCGTTGCAACGACGGATGCGGTAATGATGTTTTCTATGCAAATAATATTTCCCTCGGATTTGACGGTAAAAGACTCTTCCGTAATGTCAATGTTGACATCAAGAGAGGGGAGAGGGTCTTTTTGCTTGGCAGCAACGGCTGCGGAAAGACCTCGCTTTTTAAGATTTTCACCGGACAGTATAGTGCAGACAACGGTGAATACGGCTACGGCACCCGTGTACAGATGGGATATTTCGATCAGGCACAGGCAGGACTTACTGACAGTAAGACAGCGATAGATGAGATATGGGATGAGTATCCGCGTATGACCGAAACTCAGGTGAGGACAGCCCTTGGTTCGTTCTTGTTCAAGGGCGATGCGGTATTCAAAAAGGTGTCTGAGCTCAGTGGTGGTGAGCGTGCAAGAATAGCTATTCTTAAGCTGATGCTTTCGGGTGCGAACTTCCTGCTCCTTGACGAGCCGACAAACCACCTCGATATAACCTCCTGTGAGGCTCTTGAGAATGCGTTGATGAATTATAACGGCACTATGTTTATAATCTCCCATGACCGTTATCTGATCAATAAGCTAGCCGATAGGATATATTATCTCACACCTGACGGAGTCAAGGAATATTTAGGATCTTACGATGCCTATACGCTTACAGTACAGAATGTCGAACAGCAGCAGGCGTCGGAGGTAAAGCCTCAGAAGACTGAAAAAGTCAATGACTATAAGTTTAAGAAAGAGCGCGAGTCCGAGCGTCGCAAGCTTAACACTAAGATATCCCGCGCCGAAAAAGAGATCGAGGAGCTGGATGCGCTTATCGAGGCTAAGACGAACGAGCTTTCGGGCCTTACCGACTATCAGCTTGCGATGGAGCTTTCAAACGAGATAGAACAGCTTCGCACACGTCAGGAGGAGGTAATGTCCGTCTGGGAGGAAGCATCGCTTGCATTGGAGGAATTTGACCTATGACAAAGCAGATAAGGGAGTATCTCACATATATACGTGAATTCATTGTTACAGATCACACTGTTGAGGAACTTGTTGCTGAGCGTTCGTTGCTTCTGCAGAGGATCACGTTTTATCAGCATGAGCGTCTGATACATCTGCTTGTAACACTTGCTTTTGCGATATTCTTTCTTATGTCTTTATCTGTTTATCTGATGCTGCAGGGAATAGGTCTGCTGGTGCTTACATTATTGTTTCTTGTTCTGCTTATACCATATATCAGACACTATTATTTCCTTGAGAATTCCGTTCAGGAGCTTTATATGATATACTACAAATTGGAAAAGTTATGATGTGTTTATAATTCACAAAAACAATGCGATGTTTTTGTGAATTATTTTTTTGTTCACCCCCTTTACAAATCCTGTATTTCTGTTATAATAACTTAAGTGCTGTGGATGTAATGCCATGGCATACATTTAGTACTTTCTTAGTAAACGATTACAGGCAGGGGATGGAGGTAGTTCCAATATGTTCCTTTTCAGATGGCTGTGGAAAAACATGAAGGGCTGTCGCGCGATATATATCGTCGCACTGTTTCTTACAGTGATATGTCAGTCAATGTACATAATCACACCGTACTTCACACAACAGATAACCGATACTTTCATTGTTAATGAAAACGCGATAGCTAACCTCACTGATCACTCTGATCTGCTTATATGGATGCTTGTAGCTATGGTCGGATTTACACTGCTGCGTGGAATAATTCAGTACAGCAGCCACCTCATGTATGAGCATTCTTCGCAGATGCTGATATATAATGTGCGTAAGGTGCTTTTTGATAATGTCGAAAAGCAGGATGCGCAGTTTTACAATATCTATCGCACAGGAGATATAATGACACGCATCTCCGGCGATATCGACATGGTAAGACATTCTGTTGCATGGATAATAAAGACCATAGTAGAGTGTGTTGTACTGTTTTCTGTATCTCTGATATTCTTTTTCTCTATCGACTGGTTGATGGCAATCTGTCTTATTTCTCTTACTCCTGTCATCATGTTCATCACATGGCTTTTCAGACGCAAGGTAGGTCCTATGTATGTGAATCTGCGTGAGCGTCTTTCTACAATGAACACAGCAGCAGAGGAGAACATCTCGGGCAACCGTGTTATCAAGGCATTTGCACGAGAAGAGTACGAGATAGAGCGCTTCGACGAGTACAGCAAGGCTTACAGTACTGCCAATAAGAATGCTGCTTTCATGTGGCTGAAATTCTTCCCTTATCTTGAGATAACAGCACAAGCACTTTCGGTTGTAATGCTTGTGTGTGGCGGTCTTTTCGTTATTTCAGGCAGGATCACCTTTGGTGAGTACACAGCGTTCTCGGGACTTATCTGGACACTTTCCAATCCTATGAGAACTCTCGGTAACATTGTTAACGATCTTCAGCGTTTTACTGCTTCTGCATATAAGATCATCGAGATCTACTACGGCAGTCCTCGTATAGTAAATCGTTCCGATGCAGTAGACAAGCCCGATCGCTTCGAGGGCAGAGTGGAATTCGACCATGTAAGCTTCGGTTACGGTGATACAACTGTACTTGACGATATCTCTTTTGAGATCGAACCGGGTGAGACCGTTGTAATAATGGGCGAAACAGGCTCAGGCAAGACTACTCTTATCGATCTGATACCGCGCATCTATGACGTAAGATCAGGCGAGGTCAGGGTAGACGGAGTAAATGTTACAAAGCTTAAACTTGAACAGCTTCGTGGAAATATCGGCGTTGCAACACAGGATGTACTGCTTTATTCCGATACCATCGACGGAAACATCAGTTTCGGCAACACCTCTATGCCCGAAGAGGACGTATACGCAGTTGCAAGAGCTGCTGATGCCGACGGCTTTATTCGCAGACTAAGCGATGGTTATGATACCATAGTAGGTGAGCGTGGAGTTGGACTGTCAGGCGGACAGAAGCAGCGCATCTCTCTTGCGAGAGCGCTTGCAGTGAAGCCTGCTATACTCATCCTTGACGATACTACATCGGCAGTAGATCTTGAGACCGAAAAGCACATCCAGGAATCTCTTGCATCACTTGATTTCCCATGCACAAAGATAATCATCGCACAGAGAATATCCACAGCGCGCTATGCTGATAAGATAATCGTACTCAAGGACGGCAAGATACTTGAACAGGGAACTCACGAGGAGCTTATCAGAAATGACGGCTACTACCGTGAAGTATATGATCTTCAGAAGTAAGGAGGGATAATAATGGCAAGAAATAAATTTGACGTTGATGAACAGCTTGAAACCCCATTTGACATACGTCATTTAAAACGTTCTCTCGTTTATGTCGGACGCTATAAGGGCAAAGTCGCACTTTCTCTGAGCCTTAGTGCTGTTGCCGTTGTTATCGGCCTGCTTTCTCCACTGATAGTCCAGAATGCGATCGACAACTACATGAGTTCAAGTGACACCATACCGCAGCTCCTGCTGAGCGGTCTTGGTGTGCTTACCTGCATCGTAGTAAGCGTTATCTTTTCTAAGCTGCGTTCAAAAATGATGACCGAGGTCGGACAGAACATCGTGTATGACATCCGTAAGGATCTGTTTGAGCATATGCAGCACCTTTCGTTTGAATATTACGACAGCCGTCCGCACGGAAAGATACTTACCCGTATCATCAACTATATCAACTCTATCTCAGACCTGATGACCAATGGCCTGATAAACTTCATCCTTGAGATATTCAACCTTATATTTATAACGATCTTCATGTTCTTTGTAAGCTGGCAGCTTGCTCTTGTTACCATGGCAGGTCTTCCGATATTCGCCATTGTTATGCTTGTTATTAAGAATCATCAGCGTAAGGCATGGCAGTCTGTATCCAATAAAAGCTCCAACATGAACGCCTACCTGCACGAAAGCATTGTAGGTGTAAAGATCTCCCAGATATTCACCCGTGAGGAGGAGAACGCAGAGATCAATGACAAGCTCGCAAAGGCTTATAAGAAATCGTGGATAAGAGCTGTAAGCTTTTCCAACCTTGTATGGCCTACAACGGACATTATATCCATCGTGGTGCGTGCCGGTATCTTCGGAGTCGGCCTGCTTGGCTTCGGCGGTACTATCACTCTTGGTACTATCCTTGCTATGACGGATTATTCCGCGCGTTTCTGGCAGCCGCTTATGAACCTTTCCAATCTTATGAATACATTCATCAATGCCGTTGCTTACCTTGAACGTATCTTTGAGATGATGGACGAGCCTGTTACTGTTGACGACATTGAGGGCGCAACTGAAATGCCCGAGATAAAGGGTGATGTTCACTTTGAGAATGTTACCTTTGCTTATGAGGAGGGTATCAACATCCTTGAAGACCTCAGCTTTGATGTCAAGGCAGGCGAGAGCATCGCGCTTGTAGGTCCTACAGGTGCAGGTAAGACAACGATTGTAAACCTTATTTCACGTTTCTATAACATAAACGGTGGAACAGTACGAATCGATGACAGCGATATTTCAAAGGTAACACTTAAGTCGCTGCGTTCGCAGATGGGCATAATGCTTCAGGATAGCTTTATCTTCAGCGGCACCATCCGCGATAACATAAGATATGGCAGACTTGACGCTACCGAAGAGCAGGTTAGAAAGGCTTGTAAGATCGTCGGTATCGATGATTACATAATGTCGCTCAAGGATGGCTACGATACCATGGTAAACGAGCGCGGTGCAGGACTCTCGCAGGGTCAGAAGCAGCTTATCGCTTTCGCAAGGACCATCGTTTCCGATCCTAAGATACTTGTGCTTGACGAGGCTACATCCTCTATCGATGCCAAGACCGAGCGCTACCTGCAGAATGGCCTCAACCATCTGCTCGAGGGCAGAACATCCTTTATAATCGCCCACAGACTTTCGACTATCCGTAATTGCGACAGGATCATGTACGTTTCCAACAAGGGTATAACCGAGGCGGGAACCCATGACGAGCTTATGGAGAAAAAGGGCGACTATTATAAGCTTTATACAGCACAGGCTGTGTAATATCAGACATTCAAAGCGGCTTCTGAGTGAACATCAGGAGCCGCTTTAATTATTTTATATTCATGTCACATTATGTTTTCTTTTCAAAAACCACAATAAATTGTCTATCTTTAACAAAAAAGCCATTGACTAAAACAAGGTATTGTGGTAAAATATATGATGTATAACAATAATTAAAATAGGATAGGTATGTATGAACAAAGGAAAGATAATCGTACTTGAGGGGCTTGACGGATGCGGCAAATCCACTCAGTTGGAGCTTGCGGTGAAGTCGCTTGATGAAAACGGTGTGAATGTAAGGCTTGTCAGTTTTCCGAATTATGATTCAAGCTGCGGCAGAGTCGTTTCCGATTACCTTGCGGGAAACATCCCCTGTGACGGAATAACAGGGGCTTATGCAGCAAGCTGCTTTTATGCCGCTGACAGATATGCAAGCTTCAACACCGAATGGAAGCAGGCTTATGAGAGCGGCGCAGTGATAATTTGCGGACGCTACACCACCTCAAACGCTATATATCAGATGACAAAGCTCAGCGAAAACGAGCGTGACTCCTACCTTGAATGGCTGTGGGATTTTGAATACAACCGAATGGGTATACCTGAGCCTGACGCAGTACTTTTCATGGATATGCCGCTTGAAGTATCTCAGAAGCTGCTTTCAGCCCGTTATGAAGGCGATGACAGCAAGAAGGATATCCATGAGCGTGACCTTGAATTTATGCGCAGATGTCATGAAAGCGCATTGTATACTGCCGAAAAGTGCGGCTGGCGTATGATCTCCTGTTCAGATGGAGAAGCCCCGCTTTCTATAGAATCTATCCACTGCAGCGTTATGGATAATATCAAGGAGATAATCGATGGCTGATCTTGAATTCAGAGGTATAGAGATAACCGATAAGCCATGGATAGACGAAGCGTTAAGAAAGTCGCAGTTCCGCGGCTGTGAATACACTTTCGGTAACAACTTTGTGTGGCGCAGGATATACAATGTTTCCATAGCCTCATATAGCAGTTATTATTTTGTGCGCTGGGGACTGGGTAACGGCAGATACCGATACTCCTTTCCTACGGGTGGATGTTCGGTAAAAGATGGTGTGGAAATTCTGAAAGAACACTGTGGAATTAATGGCATACCTCTTCTTATTTATGCAAACCGTAACGTCGCTGAGCAGATACAGCAGCTTTATCCTGAGACGGAGGCGAGATACAACCGTGACGGAAGCGATTACGTGTATCTTTCTGAGGATCTTGCCGAGCTTAAAGGTAAAAAGTTCCATGCAAAGCGTAATCATCTTAACCGTTTTTATGAGAACGATTGGAGCTTCGAACCAATATCCGCTGAGAACATCCCCGAGTGTATCGCGATGAACGATATATGGTGCTCAGAAAATATATGCACCTGCGGCATTTCGGAGGATGAGCTTAAAAGCAAGGCGGACGAAAGCTGTATCGTGCGCTGCAGCTTCAAATATTATGATAAGCTCGGCTATACAGGCGGACTTATCCGTGTAAACGGTGAAGTACAGGCTTTCTGCTTCGGAGAGCAGTCGTCAGACGATACTTTCGTAGTTCATGTTGAAAAGGCACTTCGTAATTATCAGGGTGCATACGCCGCAATAAACCGTGAGTTTGTAAAGAGCCTTGGCGGCAGATACAAGTATATAAACAGGGAAGAGGACACTGGCGCGGAAAATCTTCGCAAAGCAAAAATGTCCTATAATCCCGTTTTTCTAGAAGACAAATTTGATATAACATTCGGAGGTAAATGATATGATCTATGTTTTTCTTGCAGATGGTTTTGAAGAGATAGAAGGCCTCGCCCCCGTTGATATCCTGCGCAGAGCCGAAAAGGATGTGGTTACTGTTGGTATCGGCAGTGATGCTGTACGCGCATCCCATGGCGTAACGATGCTTTGTGATATCACCGATATGCAGGTGGAGCTGGATGAACGCCTTGAGATGATAGTTCTCCCCGGTGGAATGCCCGGAACACTGAATCTTGAAAAGAATCCTGTAGTACAGGCATCTATAGATTATTGTATAAAGAACGAGATACCCGTTGCCGCTATCTGTGCAGCACCCTCGATACTCGGTAAGAAAGGATTGCTCAACGGTAAGAATGCTACCTGCTTCCCGGGCTTTGAAAAGTTCCTTGAAGGGGCAGTATTATCCTCCGATTCCGTAGTAACCGATGGCATCATCACTACCGGTGTTGGTCCCGGTGCGGCTATTGATTTCGGTCTGCGTCTTGCAGAGATCCTGTGTGGCAAGGCTGAATCCGATCGTCTCGCTGCAGGTATGCAATGCAGGAAGTAAAACGTACACTTCGCAGAGAGCTGATCCGAAAACGCAGAGAAATGCCTGTTGATCTGAGAGCGGTGGCAGACGAAAGCATATTTCGTCAGCTCATTCCACTTCTGGATGAAGCGAGTGCGGTCCTTACTTATGTATCTACCGATATTGAAGTGGATACGCGCCGTATACTCCAATACTGCTTTGATAATGGTATCGATGTTGCGGTTCCCGTTTCAGGTGATACAGAGCTTGAGTTTTTCAAGATAAATGATTTCAGCGATCTTTCCGAGGGCAGATATAATATCCTTGAGCCTGTATTCAGGGAACTTCCTTTCAACGGCGATAACAGGGCACTTTGCATAGTGCCTGCGTTGTGCGCTGACGGAGATGGGCTCCGACTGGGATATGGCAAGGGATATTATGACCGCTTTCTGGGCCGTTTCAACGGGAAGAGCGTGATAATATGCTATTCGGATTTCAGAATGGAGGTACCCGCCGAGCCTCATGACAAAAAGGCGGATCTGACTATATTCGACAGCACTTTCTGAGCGGATTACCGCTTATATTTGGAGGTCAATAATGGACAATAACGATTTCCTCGAGGATAACGAGATCACACAGGAGCAGGATGATCTTTCAGGAACACAGGAGCTTGACAGCATATCATCTATGACGTCAAACGACTATGATTCCTCAGAAATAATGCCCCGTGATGAATTTACGGATCTCAACAGTACCGAGGATGATAACGAGAAAACAAGGCTGATGGATTCTGTTCAGCCTGAATCTTCATACGAAGAAGAGGCTGAATACATTCCCGCAGCCAATCCTGTAAAAAAACGCCGCAAAAAGAAAAAGAAGAAGAAAAATCAGTCCAATCATACACGTACTTTCGGACAGATATTCCTTGGTGTGCTTCTGTCTGTTGTGGCTATCGCAGCAGGCTCATATCTTGCCGCTCAGCTTATAATCGCCATGCAGGACTTTACAGGTATGGCCAAGAGCACTGCTGAGTATGAGATCATCGTTACCGATGACAAGGGCATCGATGAGATCGCACAGGAGCTTCATGACCATGATATCATTCAGATGCCGTCACTGTTCAAGGCTTACATCAATCTCGCGGGTAAGGGCAGCGGTATCCTTAATGGTGAGTACATCATCAAGTCCAATATGTCTTATGATATTATAATGACGACCCTCAAAACCGTAAAGACATATACAGAAACCGTAACTGTAATGATACCTGAGGGTTCCACTGCACAGGACATCGGACGCATCCTCGAAGAAAACTATGTGTGCCGCGCAGAGGATTTCGAGATGTTCTACAAGAACAAGATCGACAAATATGATTTTGAAGAGGGAATCCCCGATACCGACACACGCTTCTATTATCTTGAAGGTTATCTTTTCCCAGATACCTATGAGTTCTATGTTATCGATGATCTCAAGGAGAATCCGAACTTCGATACACTCACCTATGCCGAACAGGCAGCAAAGAAGATGTACAACAACTTTGAGAATAAGATGACCCGCGGCATCCAGTATCGTATGGAAGAGCTTGGGCTTACCCTTGATGAAACGATAATCCTTGCATCCCTCATTCAGAAGGAAGGTACCAATGAGGACAATATGGCTATGATCTCCTCGGTATTCCATAACCGTCTGAATAATATGGGTGTGTTCCCGAAACTGCAGTCTGATACGACATATACCTATATCAACAACTGCATCAATCCTACTATTCCCGACAGCGCAGGTGACCTGTATGATGATATCATAGCTGCTTATGATACCTATACCTGTGATGGCCTTCCTGTAGGAGCTGTGTGCAATCCCGGTCTTGACGCCATCAAGGCTGCATTGTATCCTGCAGAGTCGGATTATTATTACTTCCTTGCAAGTGACAAGGGTGTATTCTATTATGCTCAGACTATCGAACAGCATGAACAGAATATAATCGATGCGGAGCTTGATTCCGCACAAGAATAAAAAACAGGAGTATTTAAGTTGAATTTAAAACCCGAACTGCTTGCACCTGCAGGCGATGAAGAATGTCTTATTTCTGCGCTGGATTACGGTTGTGATGCCGTATATCTTGCAGGAAAGTCCTACGGCATGAGAGCAGGTGCAAAGAATTTTGATAACGAGGGGCTTAAACGCGCCGTTGAGCTTGCTCATTCCCGTGGAGTAAAGGTCTACCTTACCTGTAATACCATCCCCTTGAACGAGGAGCTCGAAGCCTTTCCACAGTATATCGCGTATGCGCAGGAATGTGGAATTGACGCCGCTATCGCTTGTGATCTGGGTGTTATTTCACTCATTAAAGAACACGCTCCCGGTCTTGAGCTTCACGTTTCGACACAGACTGGTGTTGTGAACTACAAGACTGCGCAGGAGCTTTATAAAATGGGTGCAAAACGTATTGTCCTCGCCCGTGAGGTCGATCTCGAAAACATCCGTACCATAAGAAAGAACATCCCCGAGGATATGGAGATCGAGGTTTTCGTTCACGGAGCCATGTGCGTAAGTTTTTCTGGAAGATGCCTTATATCTGAGTATCTTGTTGGCAGAAACGCCAACCGCGGAGAGTGCGCTCAGCCTTGTCGCTGGGGATATTACCTCATGGAGGAAAAACGCCCGAATGAGTTCTACAAAATATTTGAAGACGAGCGGGGTTCATATATCCTCAATGCACGTGATATGTGCATGATCGACCATCTTGATGATCTTCTTGAAGCAGGAGTAACAAGCTTCAAGATCGAGGGAAGAGCGAAATCGGCTTATTACGTTGCCCTTACGGTAAACGCTTATCGCTCGGCGCTCGATGCTGCATTAAGGGGCGAGAAACCTGCACAGTGGGTACTTGACGAGGTAAACAAGATAAGCCATCGCCCTTATTGCACAGGATTCTTCTATGGACATCCGAACGAAGGTTCAGAAACACAGGATCCGTCCGTTGTAACAAACGGAGGCCAGTACTTTGCAGACAGCGGATATATGCGGGAGTATGATTTCGTTGGAACCATAGATAATTGCAAAGACGGTACTATGTACCTTACGCAGAGAAACTATTTCACTTTGTCGGATGAACTTGAGATCCTTACTCCCGGCAAAGAACCGATAAAATTCAAACCGACCGTTATGTATAATGCTGATGGTGAAAGCATCGATGTTGCGCGTCATGCAACAGAAAAACTCACCATCCCATCTGATATTGTGGTAGAGCCTCATTCGATACTCAGAAAGCTTGCTAAGTAAGGAGTGAACAACATGCCGAACGAAGAGTTTGACATAATGAAACCTATCAGCGCAGATCTTGACATCGGAACCACGATGTTTGACAAACCTAAGGACAGTGCTTCGTCAAAAACGTTGAACGATATCTTCTCAGGCGGTGTGAGCACAGACCTTGATATCGGTACTACAATGTTTGATTCTCCCTTATCTGAACCGACAGAGTTAACTCTGCAGCAGGATACTGTTCCTGCCGCCCCGATCGTAGAGGTTCCCGACAAAGCTGCAGTTGAATGGCATGATACTAAGGCTGAACAGAAGCCTTCGGATATACTTCCATCTCTTGAAGAGAATGACATCTTCTCAGGCAGCGTCGGCACAGACCTTGATATCGGCACTACGATGTTTGATTCTCCCTTATCCGAACCTGCAGAGTCATCATTTTTGCAGATGGATCATGTTCCTGTTGCTACTGTTGCCGTTTCCGATAAAGTAAAGGTTGAGCAGGATCAGGCTACGACTTCACAGGATCTTCCTGTTATTGCACCTCCCGATGCCGCGGAGCGTTCTTCGACAGCAGTACGGGGACGTGTCGATCTTGATTACGGTTTCGTGACCGCTGAAGAAGCGGCTATGTTTGCTGATAATGCTGACGATATACAAAATCCACAGCCTGTTGCTTCGGAAAGACCTACTCCCGCCACTGATGCGTCTGCTGTAAAGCCGCCCGACGAGGTAGCTGATTCCTCCAACGCTCTTGAAAGAGCTCTTGAGGAGCTTCAGGAAGTGCAGGATGAGATGACATCTCCTTTGCAGATAAACACTACAACGTCCGAACAACTTATGCAGATGGCATTGGAAGCCGAGTTTCTTGAGGAGCAGAAGCTCGCTGAAGAAGAATGGTTTCCTAACAGTACGGTACGTGTAATGGGCAAGGTAGTCAGAGGTAAGAGCAAGAATATTGCTACTTTGGTTATGCTTGTCATCTTTCTTGCAGTTTTCCTGCTTGTACCTATAATTGTTTTTCTGACCAATTCAGCCGTTTAAAATACGTTTTAAAATCAGGAGGATACGCCAATGGCAGAACTGAAATTTCTGGACACAATGCTTACTTTTGATGAGCGTGTAGAAGCACTCCTTGCGGAACTTACCCTGGAAGAAAAGCTGTTACTTATCCATACGCGTATGGGCGCAATACCAAGACTCGGGCTTAATACCTTCGGTATCGGTGCCGAGGTAGCACGCGGCCTTGTTTGCCGTGGAAATGATTTCGGTGAGCGTCCCACCACGGTTTTTCCTGAGCCATTCGGAATGGCTGCCATGTTTGATCCTGAGCTGATGAAAGAGATCGGTGAGATCACAGGTATCGAATCCCGTATTTATAACGCGGAAAACAAATGTTCTCTTGCTGTCTGGGGACCCACTGTAGATATGGAACGCGATCCCAGATGGGGCAGAAACGAGGAAGCCTACGGCGAGGATCCGTACCTAACCGGTACTATGGCAGCCGCTTTCTGTAAAGGCATGTATGGCGATGATCCGAAATATGCCCGCGTTATCCCGACATTGAAACACTTTTATGCAAACAATCACGAGGAGGACCGCGGTGTCGATAATGCCGTTATTCCTACCCGTCTGAAGTATGATTATTATCTGAAAGCGTTTGAAAAGCCTGTACGTGAGGGCAACGCTTACAGCCTTATGACCTCATATAATGAGATAAACGGCATCGAGGCACTGTGTAATCCCGAGCTGCAGAATATCTGCAAGGATAAATGGGGTTTGCTGTTTGCTGTCACCGATGGCGGAGATTTTGTACAGAATGTTCAGTCCCACCGCCATGATAAGACCCATGTAGAAGCTATTGCGAAAGTGTATAAGCACCATGGTGCAGATATAATGACTGACCATGAACAGATCGTTACCGACGCGGCACGTGAAGCACTGGCACAAGGTCTTATTACAGAAGCAGACATAGACAAGGCACTTTTCGGCGCATTAAAAGCAAGATTTATGCTCGGTGAATTCGATAAAGACTGCCCTTATAATGAAGTCAATAAAAAACTCCTCTGCTGTGAGGAATTTTACAAAGTTGCTGAAAAAGCCGCTGAGGAGTCTGTAATACTGCTTAAGAACAGTCTTGGTGTGCTTCCGCTATCCAAACAGGAAAAGCTTGCTGTTATAGGCTATCATGCTAATATGAACTTCCGCGACTGGTATACAGGTATATCCGAGAGGAAAGATACCATACTCGATGTTCTGAACGACTATCTCGGCAAGGATAATGTTATCTACGACAGCGGTAATGATATTGTTGCATTCCGTAATGCCGATACAGGCTTCTATTTTTCTTTGAACGAACAGGGCGAACTCGTGTGTGACAGCCCTACACTTGGAGAGGAATGTCTGCTTGAGATGTTCCGATGGGGCGATGGTGCGGTTTCGTTCCGATCTAAACTGAACGGAAAATTCCTGTCCGATTGCGGTATCCTGAAATGTGTTGCCGATGAACCTTACGGTTGGTTTGTTAAGGAAAAATTCGCTATCGAAGCAGTTGAGAATGAATTCCTTATGCGCAACTGGCAGGACAGATTCATTTACGTCAACAACAGATCGCGTCTCGGTGTAAGTGACAGTGTCAAAGCAGATAAAAAATGCCGCCTTCACATCGAGCTTTTCTCCAAGGGTACCGACAGAGTGCGCCGCGTCTTGTCCGAAGCGCATAATGCCGTATATTTCTGCGGAAATAACCCGCTTATCAATGCACGCGAAACAATGGACAGAAAAAATCTCGATCTGCCCATAAATCAACGTGAACTGTTCAGCGCGATAGTAAAGCATAATCCTCGTGCTGTTATGTTCATCGTGTCCGGATATCCCTATGCGATAAAAGATGAGCGTGCAACTGCAATAATGCATATCTGCCATGCAGGACCTGCTATGGGTACTGCTGTTGCCAAGACCCTTTTCGGTGATGTATCACCTGCGGGAAGATGTCCTGTTACATGGTACAGTTCTGAACAGGAGCTTTGTGATATCAAGGATTATAATATAATACGAACAAAATCCACTTATCTGTATTATGACGGCGAGCCGCTGTATCCTTTCGGATATGGTCTTAGCTACACCGCATTCAGATATGGTTCGGTGAATACAGACAAGCACAATTATGACGAGGGCGAAACAATAGAGATCTCATTTGATCTCGAGAATGTTGGTATGTGCGGCGGCGATGAAGTGGTCCAGCTTTATGTAACATATCCGAAGCTCCCGATGAAGATGCCCATAAAGCAGCTCAAAGCTTTCAAGAGGGTCCACGTTGCGCGTGGAGATACTGTAAGAGTAACATTATCGCTTAATACTTCCGAACTTGCTTGCTGGGATCCTAATAAACGTGACTTCAGTATTTTCAGCGGCGACTATGAGTTACTGATAGGCTCCTCTTCCGCAGATATACGAAAAGTCAAAGATATTAATATCAGCGGAGTCCAGTATGAGGGAATAGAGCTGTGTAATACGATACCTGCAGTTGATTGTGCTGATTATATGGGTGTTGAGTATCTTGCAGATGACGATCTTGAAGAATATGCACTTATAAACGATTGGCAGAGCTTCCTGCGATTTGAGAGTTGTATTATAAAGTCTTACCACGCTGTAGAAGTTACAGCCTCCAACCCCGGAGCACCTGCAAAGCTTACATTCATATATGAGGACACAGGCGCAGTTATAGCCGAGTGCGAAATACCCGCAACAGGAAGCCTTACTAATTTCAAAAACTTTTCCGCACGTACCACAGGCGTTGTCGGAACAAGCAATATAAAGATCACCACCAGCGGAATGATATCGCTGAAATCTTTCAAATTCATATAAAAGAGGTTGCAATATGGAAAAAGAACTTATCTTTCCGCACATCGATCACACTCTTTTAAGACCTGCTTCGACCAAAAAGGAGATAGACAGGCTTTGCGAGGAAGCGCTTGAATATAACACTGCTTCTGTCTGTATTCCTCCGTGTTATGTAGGTTATGTAAAGGAAAAATACAGAGAGCTTAATATTTGTACCGTGATAGGATTTCCGCTCGGATACAATGCGGCTTCCGTAAAATGTGCAGAAGCTAAGCAGGCTGTTTCGGAGGGTGCTTCCGAGATAGATATGGTCATAAACCTTTGTGATGTTAAGAATGGCGATTTCGCTGCAGTAGAACGAGAGATAGCAGCGGTTAAGGATGCTTGCGGTGGTTCTCTGCTGAAAGTGATAATAGAGACCTGTTATCTCACCGAGGAGGAAAAGATAGCATTATGCGGTTGCGTTACCCGCGCAGGCGCAGATTATATCAAGACCTCAACAGGCTTCGGAACTGACGGAGCGCGTATAGAGGATATCCAGCTCTTCAGACAGCACATAGGATCTGATGTGAAGATGAAAGCTGCAGGCGGAGTAAGAACAAAAGCTGATCTTGAAATGTTCCTTGAAGCAGGCTGCGAGCGCATCGGCACTAGCTCTGCTGTAAAGATCCTTCTGGAGGAAGATTGAATGGCAAAACGAGTTTTTCTGATTATACTTGACAGCTTCGGCATCGGTGCTATGCCGGATGCCGAGGATTTCGGCGATGTCGGCGCAAACACCCTTCGATCCTGTTATGACACAGAGCTGCTTAAAGTAACCAATATGCAACAGATGGGTCTGTTTAATATCGATGGTGTAGATTTCGGAGAAAAGTATCACACTCCCGCAGCAGCCCGTGTGCGCCTTGCCGAAAAGTCGAGAGGTAAAGATACCACTACAGGTCACTGGGAGCTTTCGGGTATTGTATCTGAAAATCCCTTTCCCACATATCCTGACGGGTTTCCGCCTGAGATTATTGAAAAATTTGAGCAGGCGACAGGAAGAAAAGTAATATGCAACAAGCCCTATTCGGGGACCAAGGTCATCGCAGACTACGGACAGGAACACGTCGAGACAGGCGCGCTGATCGTCTACACCTCTGCTGACAGCGTTTTCCAGATAGCGGCTCATGAGGATATAGTGCCTGTTGATGAGCTTTATCGTTACTGTGAGATCGCCCGTGAGATACTTGTCAGAGAGCATGCGGTAGGCAGAGTCATTGCACGCCCATTTGAGGGTGAGCATCCTTACACCAGAACCTCACGCAGACATGATTTCTCATTGGTTCCGCCTGTAGATACTATGCTCGACCATATCGTGAACAATGGTATGGATGTTATCGGTATCGGTAAGATATATGATATTTTTGCAGGCAAGGGTGTGAACAAGTCTTTCCGTGTTATAGGTAATGTTCATGACATGGAGGAAACTGGCAGGATGCAGTCTGCTGATTTCCGCGGTCTGTGCTTCACGAATCTTGTTGACTTCGATATGTCTTACGGACATCGTCGTGACCCTGTGGGCTACGCTAAGGCACTGAATGAATTCGACGATTGGCTGGGTCCGTTCCTTGATAATATGGAAGAGGACGATGTTCTTATAATTACTGCCGATCATGGCTGCGATCCCTGCCATACAGGAACCGATCACACCCGCGAGTATATTCCGGTGCTTATCTTCGGCGATCATATCGCTCCTGCCGATCTTGGAACCATGTCGGGATTCGGCAATATAGCAGCGACTATCCTGGATTTGCTGGGTGTGAATGGTGAGGTTGAGGGAACAAGCTTTGCTGACAGGATCGTAAGGTGACAGACGTGGATCATTTTTCTGATATTGAAAATAATATTCCTTTGCTTGGCAGTGATAATGCGCCGTCACAGCTTTTAGTGTCTGATCTCGACAGGCTGCGTATGGTCTGTGCATTTCTGCATGAGCGTTATGCTGATAAAGTATCAGGCTTGTGGTATCTGAATGAGCGCGACTGCGACGGACGTATCCAGGTCGTGCTCCGCACTGACCTTAAGCGAAAAACTGATATCGAGCACATATATCTGTGTGCAGATATAAGCCGTATACTGGGAGATGCTCTGGTATATGACTATAACGATATAAATGCGCAAAAAATACTTACTCCCGATCAGGCGTTTGCTGTCTACCCTCAGATGGGCACCCGGAAACGAGGGCGTGCCCAGTGCCTTGTTATCAGGGGGAATAGAATACTTATGGTAAAGCACCGCATCGACGGCGAGGAGTATTACATCCTGCCCGGTGGCGGTATAGAATACGGTGAGAGTCCTGAAGAAGCAGCCTTGCGTGAACTCAGCGAGGAGTGCAATCTGCGCGGTACTATCATTCGAAAAACAGGCGAGTTTTTCGATCCTTACAGCGATATGCACGGCCGAAGTGGCTTTATCACCTATCTTATTGATATCGGGGAACAGGAGCCAACGCTTGGCTTTGACCCCGAATTCAGCGAGGATGAACAGGTGCTGAAAGAAGCGCGATGGATGACTCTGGATGAGCTTTCAGAGCGTGACAGAGCCTTTCTGTGGTCTGCGGGACTTATGAGCATCCCGCAGTTCTACGAGGAAATACAAAACTGGAGCAGGGAAGTCACCTGCCCGAAAAGGAGATAACATAATGAACGGTGAAGTCGGACTTGTATGCCGCCTTACAGCAGCGGCAAGAAAAGCAATCAGAAACAGGGAGTATACCTTTGCAAAGCTCCCTTATGAAAACAACATAACCTTTGAGTTCTGCTCGAAGTTTCTCCCTACGGGAGCTGTCAAGGCATATACAGCAGAGGACAGCGAAGCCTGGTTTGAGAAGCTGAAGTCTGAAAAGGTCACAGATGTTTTCATGATAATTCCCTATGACATTCCCGACAGAAGACGTCTGGGCTTTGTCAACACCAGCGGTGCGACCATCTTCGTAAAATATAAGGTCGGCCTTATTTCCCGTTTCATGCCTCAGTGGACCTTTGACGAACCCAACAAGGTATGGAATGTGGTATTCCGTGAAAACGTAATGCACAATGCTCCTGCTTCGCTTCCTGCATTCCAGGATAACACAGAGCAGTTTGGCGCAGTGCTTTCAAATCTTACAAAGTTCTCCGAGCATCTTGGTTTCGGACCTTTTACCGATTGTTTCAAGAAAGGACACGAGGTTCTGAACGGCGGCGACATCCCCGAGGGTATCGATCAGAATACACTTCCCAAGCTCAACGATAGCGCACTGCGTCTTTACCTTGCCGCTGACATTTCCGATGTGTTCGGCGCAATGGGAAGCTGGAACGATGGACCTGCCGCAAAGGCTAAGGAGCTGGGACTTATGCAGGATTATGATAAGCTGTCCGCTGCGCTTCTGGCACAGAACAGGCTTGCGCTGATGTATGCTATAAATTTGTCCTGAGCAGTTTAGCAGTACGAAAACAGCATAAATATTGAATGTCTGCGGATCTCATCCGCTCTCATATACAAACCCTGCCCGAACGGGCGACAGAAAGGAAAGATAAAGAATGAGTGAATGTTCACACGATTGCAGCAGCTGCTCTGCCAACTGCTCATCCCGCAAGCCTGAGAGCCTTATAGAAAAGCCCCATGAGCTTAGCAATATCAAAAAAGTGATCGCTGTTGTCAGCGGCAAGGGCGGCGTTGGTAAGTCCATGGTGACTACTATGTCTGCTGTCCTGATGAACCGTCGCGGCTTCAACACCGCAGTTCTGGATGCTGATATCACAGGTCCGTCCATTCCTAAGGCTTTCGGTATTCATGAGAGAGCACAGGGCAACGCTAACGAGATATATCCCGTTATTTCTAAAAAGGGTATCAAAGTGATGTCTGTAAATCTCCTGCTCGAAAACGAGACAGATCCCGTTATCTGGCGCGGTCCTGTTATTGCAGGAACTGTAAAGCAGTTCTGGACAGATGTAGTCTGGGATGATGTTGACTATATGTTCGTTGATATGCCTCCCGGAACAGGCGATGTACCTCTGACTGTATTCCAGTCGCTTCCTATCGACGGAATCATCGTTGTTACTTCTCCTCAGGAGCTTGTATCAATGATCGTTGGTAAGGCTGTCAAGATGGCTGAGATGATGAATATTCCGATAATCGGTCTGGTAGAGAACATGAGCTATGCTGTTTGTCCCGATTGCGGCAAGAAGCTGAACATCTTCGGTGAGAGCCACATTGATGAGACCGCGGAGAAGTTCGGACTTAAGGTGCTTGCAAAGCTGCCTATAGATACCGAGCTTGCAAAGCAGGTAGACGGCGGCCTTATCGAGCTGTTCGAGAGCGAAGCTGCCGATCCTATTGCCGACGCTGTTGAGGAGTTCTGCAAATGAGCGCAAAAGGCGACAGAGCGTACGGGCTTTTCAAGCAGGGCTATAACTGCTCACAGGCGGTTTTCGGCGCATTCTGTGAGGAGCTTGGCGTAGATTTTGAAACCGCTGTGAAGCTTGCATCAGGCTTTGGCGGGGGAATAGGACGCATGCGTGAAGTCTGTGGAACATTTACAGGTCTTACCATGGCAGCGAGCATGATCTACGGATATAGCGACCCATCTGCCACTGACACAAAAACCGCGTTATACGAAAAGATCCGCGCTCTTGCAGATACATTCCGCGAGGAAAACGGAAGTATAATATGCCGCGAGCTGCTTGGTCTGCAGCAGGCAGAAAAATCCGCTGTCCCCGAAGCAAGGACATCTGAGTATTACAAGAAACGTCCCTGTGCGGAGCTTTGCAGATATGCTGCGGAGCTGCTTGAGCAGTTTATAAAGGATAATCCTGTATAAGATAAAAGGTTACCATCATTACGGTGGTAACCTTTATTTGTTATCCTGTATACTTTTCCAGCTTTTCACGAATCTCCTTAAAACGACGATCTCCTTGGATAGAAGCGAAACAAGGTTCATCAAGCATCCTTAACAGGTGCTGGTAAAGGGATTCGGGAATATCTTTCCTTTCATTTGCACGCACATCATCAATGCGCCACAGCCAGAATGATTCGTATTTTGAGAATTCCGGACGGCTCTCGAACTGGTCCGCGTGATAAAGTGCCTTTTCCAGAGCTTCAAAAGAATTATCCTTTTCACCCATTCGGCAGAAGTATCTTGCGCGCCAAAGATGACATTTGCATATACGCTCATGATGTAATTTCAAGTCGCTTCCCGCTATAAGTTCAGCTAAAGCAACTGCCTTATCAAGTACAGTTATGCTCTGTTTGTCATTCGGCATATCATGAGCTATCTTGTTGAGATGCAGTATCATCATATCCATAAGAGCCACCAGATTATATTGCCGCTGCTGTGCCGCTTCATCCTCAGGCATGACATATTGCATCAGAAACTCACGACTAACCCACCATGTCGGCATACTATCAGCTATTTCTATGGCTTTTTCGTGTGATCCTTGTTTGTTGTAACGAAGACATAGCATCTGCTTTGATGCATAGGTTATCCAGCTTCCGTTGTCAAGATGTATCGCACGTTTGCAAAGCGATTCGATCTCTTTATCAAGTGCCTGTTGTTGTTCAATGTTATCGGCAGCAAATTTTGACAGAGCGTATGCCAGTTGGTAGGTTAGTTCAGCACTGTCGGGATACTGCTTAAGCTTGTTGCGGATAAAAGCTTCGCTCTCATGATGCTTACCCTCGCGGTGGAGTACCGAGTTATATTTAAGTGCCTTTTCTATCTCCTGTTGCTTTCGTTCGATATCCGCCCCGATCAGCGTGTCGATACTGATGCCAAAAATATTCGCAAGCCCTGGTAGCATAGTAATATCAGGATAGCTTGAGCTGTTCTCCCATCGGCTCACTGCCTGCGGAGAAACACCGACAGCATCTGCAAGCTGCTCCTGAGTAAGTGATTGAGAAATGCGGTACTTTTTAATGTTTTCTGCCAATAAAAGCTTCATCGTATACCTCCTTTTGTTTTTAGGAGCTCCTGTAATAAGTATAACTTATCATGCAGCCTGTTTCAATATATCATTTGTTGAGGAAAACTCAATCAAAGCGAGAATCATTGAACAAAAGTGCCGGGAAAGCATTAATACTCTCCCGGCATCATTTGTTATCTCATATCAGACATATCTTATTACTTCAGTTTCATGTCCGTCCTCGATGTAAATTCGCGGAACTCTTGTACCGATCGCACAGAGGAGCTCGTAGTTTATCGTTCCGATAAGCTTTGCGGCACTCTCAACGGAACAGCGGTCATAAAGCTGATCTGAATATACTGTGACCACATCACCTATCTTTACATCAGGTATATCAGTAACATCGATCAGAGTCTGGTCCATGCATATACGTCCGCATACAGGCGCATATTCTCCGTTTATACGACAGCTCCATTGTCCCGAAAGACGACGATTGAAGCCGTCTGCGTAACCACAGGCGATAAGTGCGAGTGTAGTGTCCCTTTTAGCTGTAAATGTTCTGCCGTAGCTGACAGTTGTTCCAGCCTTAATGGTTTTAAGCTGACTCACCACAGTTTTCAGTGACATTATCGGTTTTATTTCTTCAGGGAAGGGGAAAGTATCTGCATCAGCCTTGTGTCCGTACATGATTATTCCAGCACGAACATAATCCCCGGGATAATCCTGATGATAAAGGATACCACCGCTGTTCTGAGAATGCATCTTGAGTCCTCTTGAAGTGCATATCTCCATCAGTACATTTTGCTGCTGAGCTGTAAAGCTCATGTTTTCAGATGCAGTGCTGTCTGCAACCGCAAAATGAGTATATCCTGCAAGGCAATCAAGCCCCTTTTGTGAGAGTATCACATCCGCTTCCTCTGCTGATGTGATACCAACGCGGCTCATTCCTGTATCGAATTTGATGTGAACAGGAACCTTCACACCGCGCTTCAAAGCTTCATCCGAAAGTGCTTTCGCGTATTCGGTGGTGCCAACGGTGAATATGTAATTTTTGTCAAGGTTTTCAAATATAAGCGGAATGTCGCAGTAGCCAAAAATGAGGATATCTCCCTGTATTCTGCCCGCAGTAAGCCCCTGTGCCTCCCATAGATTAGACACAGCAAAATGCTTTATTCCACACTTGTTCAGTGCTTCTGCACAGTGGATATCACCATGTCCGTACGCATTAGCCTTTACAACTGCAATTATCTCCTTATCAGGAGCGAGTCCCTGTATGATCTTGATATTATTCTTAAGGGTATCCAGATCTATCTCTGCCCACGTTCTCCAGTAAAAATTGTTCATTATATTACCTCAATGCTGTTGAAATTTCAGAACAAATATGATATACTATATTCATGTACGGCAAGTTGCATACAGAACATATTTCGTTAGATTTTATACGCACACAAATATATTATATTACTAATGCGGATAAATTTCAAGGGTTTATTTGAAAAAATGCTTTTTTCCTGACGATTTCATTAATGAGCGCAACGGAAAGAGTATTGTAATTCTTCGTGTATAATGATTGATTAGTGAAAGGCAGTTTTTATGGCAGTAAAAAGAAAAAGTAACTGGTATATCTATTTTATAGCATTCGGAATCACTTTAGCATTTGTTATCGGTGTGATCTTTACGTTCAGTTGGTATCTTTTCCCTGAGGTAAAAGAAACGACAGGCCTTACCTCCACAGGAGAGCTTGCTGATGATTTCCGTCCCGACGCAAGCTACAATTTTACCATCCTTGCATCACTTTCTGATGGCAGTAGTGATATCCCGTCACTTTTCACACTTATCAGCTATAATGCGGTAGAAAACAAAGTTGTTTTCATTCCACTGCCTAATGGCATAAGTGTACCATCCGATGAGCGTACGTTGCCGAATGTTTTTGCTTCCCGTGGCGGTGATGGTGCTATCGCAGCAATAAGTAACGCAACAGGTATAAATTGCGACGGCTACATCCACTTTGACAGGTCGAGTTTTGTAAGCTTTATATCCGCTTTCGGCAATGTCAGATACGATGTACCCAAAACTATACTCGTCGAAGATGGCAACGAAATAGCGCCGTTTAATGCTGGTGAGCAGCTTTTAAGCCCTGAATCCACATTCCGTTATCTGTACCTTGCAGAATTTTCAGAGGGTGAATCTTACAGGCTTAATATAATGGGCGATGTTCTTTCGTGCCTTTTTAATCAGAACTACAGATATGCAGACTCTGCTCTTGCCGACAGCTATTTCAAAATAATCCTTGAACAGTGCGGCACTAATATCAGCGAGGAGCAGTATTTTGAAAAGAAAGCGGCTTTTCTGAACACGATAACGTATGGCTCAGATCCGGCTGAGTATTATATCCCTTACGGTGAATACGGCGAGGATGGTTCTTTTACCATCTCTCCGACTTCTGTAACAACTATCAGGCAGAAATGCTGCCAGGATGACGACTAAGAGGTAACAAAATGGATAACATAATTGAAAAGACCATGCATGCACTGGAACGCAATAAAATGAAGCCCTATTATGCTGAAAGTAGGGAACAGTTATATGATATCGTGCGTTCTCTTATAGCGGATGATAAGCTTATTACCGCAGGCGGATCTATGAGCATGAAAGAAAGTGGAGTTACTGATCTTCTTATGAACGAATACAAGGGGATATACCTCGATCGTTCAGAGGGCAAAACTCCTGACGAGGTCGAAGATATTCTGCGCAAGGCATTTGTGTCAGACACATTTTTCGCCAGCACTAATGCTCTTACAGAGGACGGCGAGCTTTACAATGTTGATGGCAAGGGAAACCGTGTATCTGCCATGATCTACGGACCGAAGCAGGTCGTACTGATTGTCGGTGTCAATAAGATAGTCAAGGATATGGACGAAGCTGTAAAGCGTGTTGAAACAGTAGCAGCTCCCAAAAACACTGTACGACTTGACTGTGCAACACCTTGTGCAAAAACAGGAGAATGCGCTCATTGTCGCAGTGACGGAAGGATATGTTGCTCCTATGTCCGTCTTGGTCAACAGCGTGTAAAAGACAGGATAAAGGTCATCATTGTCAACGAGAACCTTGGCTATTAATCTGAAAGGAAATACATAAAAATGAGCATAATCAAACTTACTCCGCATTGTACTGACTATATCTGGGGCGGAAACAGATTAAGAGAAGAGTACGGTAAGAAGCTGGATTCCGATAAGATCGCAGAAAGCTGGGAGCTTTCCTGCCATAAGGACGGTCAGAGTATCGTCGCCGATGGAAAATACAGCGGTAAGACTCTTTCTGAATATATAGCGGCAAAGGGAAACAGCGTTCTGGGTACAAACTGCGAACGTTTTGAATATTTTCCTATCCTTATCAAGCTTATCGATGCAAAGGACAACCTTTCTGTTCAGGTCCATCCCTCAAATGACTACGCAATGCGTGTAGAGGGCGAATACGGAAAGACTGAAATGTGGTATATCGTTGATTGTAACGAGGGTGCAGAGCTCCTCTATGGCTTCAAGCATGAAATAAGCAAGGAGGAATTTGCTGAACGCATTCAGAACAACACTCTCCTTGAAGTAACAAATAACGTCCCTGTGCATAAAGGTGATGTTTTCTTCATTGAAGCAGGCACACTTCACGCTATCGGAAAGGGTATTCTTATTGCTGAGATACAGCAGAACTCAAATACGACATATCGTATCTACGATTACGGCAGAGTTGGTGCCGACGGAAAACCCAGACCTCTGCATATTGAAAAAGCTTGCGAGGTAACGGAGCTTGTTCCTCCCAGATATCCTACTACAGCTCAGGGTAGCCCTGAAAAGCTGAGCGGAGCAACCAAAACACTTCTGCGCTCCTGCGAGTACTTCAATGTAAATAAGATCGAGTTTGAGGATTCTGTTACTCTCACAGCAACAGACAAGAGCTTCAATTCTATACTTGTTCTTGACGGAAAGTGCACGGTCACCTGCGGCTCCGAGAATATCAACGCGGAAAAAGGTGACAGCATCTTTATCGATGCAGGAACAGGCGAGTATACCATAAATGGAGCCGGAGAGCTTATCGTTACAGACATCATCTGATCTTTCATGTATTAGGAGGACTTGATATGGCTTATTACATAGGAATAGATATCGGCGGAACTAATATTGCCTGCGGTATCGTAAATGACAAACATGAGATCGTAGCACGTTCCAAAGTAAAGACAAATGCACCGCGACCCTATTCGGAGATCCTCGAGGACATCAAGCAATCTGTTTACCTTGCCTGCGAAGATCTTGGTATCAAGGCGTCAGAAGTTTTAAGCATAGGTATCGGTTGCCCCGGAACCTGTAACAGCGATGGTTATGTCGAGTATTCCAATAATCTCGGGTTTGTCAATGTGCCACTCAGAAGTGACATAGAAAGCGAATTCGGTGTAAAGACTTATCTGGATAACGATGCCAATGCTGCTGCTTTTGGTGAATTTGTAGCAGGAGCGGCAAAGGGTGCAAGAAATGCAGTTGCAATTACTCTTGGTACAGGAGTAGGCGCAGGTATAATTATTGACGGCAGGATATACAGCGGCTCAAACTGTGCAGGTGGTGAGATCGGACACACAGTACTTGTTGTAGATGGCAGACAATGCACCTGCGGAAGAAAAGGCTGCTTTGAAACGTATTCTTCCGCAACAGGTCTTATACGTACCACTAAAGAGGCTGCCGAGAAAGCTCCCGATTCCATTGTAGCCAGACTTATCGTTGCTGATGGACGGATCAGTGCTCGAACAGCCTACAATGCTATGAAGCAGGGCTGTCCTGTAGGCAAGGAGATAACTGCCGAATTTGTAAAATATCTTGCTTGCGGTATAGCAAATACAATTAATACATTCCAGCCCGATATCCTTTGCATAGGCGGGGGTGTCTGCAACGAGGGCGATACACTTATGCTTCCTCTGAAGAAAGCTGTATCAGAACAGATATATACAAAAAACAGTGCTAAGAATACTGAGATTGTAGTATGCAGCCTCGGTAATGATGCAGGAATAATCGGTGCAGCTATGCTTTACCGTTCCTGCTAAAAAGTAGAAAGGACAAAAGAAAAATGAGAAGTGATATGATAAAGGTCGGACCCGATAAGACTCCCCACAGAGCCATTCTTAAGTCGCTTGGTGTTACCGACAGCGAGATGAACAGACCCTTTATTGCCGTAGTATGCGCTGCGAGTGATTATGTGCCTGGTCATCAGCACCTCCACGAAATATCCAGATACGTTAAAGACGGTATCAGAAATGCCGGTGGCGTACCCTTTGAATTCTTCACAATAGGCGTTTGTGACGGTGTCGCTATGAACCATAACGGTATGAGATACTCTCTTGCTTCAAGAGAGCTTATCGCAGATAGTATTGAAGTAATGCTTACTGCACATCCTCTGGATGGTGTTGTATTCATACCTAACTGTGATAAGATCGTTCCAGGAATGGTGCTTGCAGCTTCCAGAATGAATCTGCCTGCTATCTTCATCAGTGGTGGACCTATGAATCCGGGCTGTGTCCAGGGTAAGAGAGTGGGTTACTCCGAGATATACGAGGCAATAGGCCAGTTCACTTCCGGACAGATCGGAGAGGATGTCCTTAAGGACTATGAAAATAATGCCTGTCCTACCTGTGGAAGCTGTTCGGGTATGTACACAGCAAACTCCATGAACTGCCTTACCGAGGCACTGGGTCTTGCGCTTCCGTCAGCAGGAACTGAGCCTGCGGTCAATTCTGCGCGTCGCCGTCTGGCAAAGGAATCCGGTGAAAGAGTGGTTGAGCTTGTAAAGCAGAATATTCGTCCCTCTGATATCCTCACCAGAAAGAATATGCTTAATGCGCTCGCTACCGATATGGCGATCGGTGCTTCTTCAAACACAGTGCTTCATCTGCTTGCTATTGCACATGAAGCAAAGGTGGATATCACACTTGCTGACATTGATGGAATGAGCCGAAAAACTCCTCAGCTTGCGAAGCTTAATCCTGCAAGCAGCGTGTTCATTACCGATATGAATGCCTGTGGCGGTATCCAGACAGTGATACGTGAGTTGTCCAAGGGTGGACATATCAATACTGATGTACTTACCGTTTCGGGCACTCAGGCAGAGCGGATAGCTGCTGCACGAGATGCTGACGGAGAAATCATTCATACTGTTGAAGCTCCGATTCGCAAGGATGGCGGAATAGCTATTCTTAGTGGCAACCTTGCTGAAAACGGCTCAGTAGTAAAACAGGGAGCTGTAAAACCTGAAATGATGGACTTTACAGGTAATGCACGTGTGTTTGACAGCGAACAGGAAGCCTGTGATGCGATCCACGGTGGTGAGATCAAGGCGGGTGATGTCGTGGTAATTCGTTATGTTGGACCTAAGGGAGGTCCCGGTATGCCTGAGATGCTCGCTCCTACAGCAGCTATCGTTGGAAAGGGTCTGGATGGTACCGTAGCACTCATTACAGACGGTCGCTTCAGTGGTGCTTCAAGAGGCGCTGCTATCGGTCACGTTGCACCTGAGGCTGCCGATGGTGGACTTATCGCGTTTGTGGAAGATGGGGATAAGATACATATCGATATTCCTAATCGTTCCGTACAGCTTCTTGTGGCAGAAGATATTCTTGAAGCCAGAAAGGCCAAGGGAATCAATCCTCCCAAGGAGCTTACAGGGTATTTAAAGCGTTATGCAAAACTTGTCACTTCTGCAAGTAACGGTGCCGTATTTGAAGATTAATATCCAATTACAGTCGTGTTCAGCACGGCTGTAATTTTTTTCTCTGAACGCTAATACAATGTAATATGCTTGTATTTCAATTAGGTACTTCAAAATTAAAAATAGATTTTTCCTTCGCAGCGATTGTCGCAATATACACATATCTTGACAAACAGGGAATAGGTAATATGATACTGTCGGCACTGCTGTGCCATGAATCAGGACATCTTATTACAATGCTGTTGTTCGAACTCAATATTGAAGAGATAGTCTTGTATGGTGCAGGTATACGTATCAGTAGTGATCTCGGAAGGCTGACGATATGGAAGAAACTTATAGTATGTTCGGCAGGATGTATTATGAATATTTTTCTTGCGGTATTATCTTATTGTTGCGGAGCATATGGATTTTCAGCAATAAATCTTGTGATGTGCTGTTTTAATCTGCTGCCGATAGGGGAACTTGACGGTGCAGAAATTTCAAACTTGTTAATACAAAGATATTTTTCTTTTGATATGGCATATTCGATACGCTGTGCTATTCAATATACCTCATGTGTGCTGATAGTAATACTATACGCAGTTAATTTTGGTATGCTGAGTATTACGTTGATGACTACAACCCTGTATATTATTCTGCTTGCGGTATGTAAATATAGGAATTGACAAAAAGTTGATAGTCGTTTCATTGAAATCAACAAAAATGATAGAAACTGTTGACTTTAGAATTATGATAGGTTATAATTAAACTAAGCTGCATTAATGCAGTAAAATCAATTGGAGGTATATTATTATGAGATATGAAATTAAAGGCGAACCGCTTCCCGTCCTGCTGTGCTACCTTGATCCCGGTGAAAAGATCATGTGTGAACAGGGTGCTATGTCCTGGATGACTCCTAACATGAAGATGGAAACAAGTGTAGGTGGTTTCGGTAAAGCATTCGGAAAGATGTTCTCAGGCGAATCAATTTTCCAGAATACATACGTTGCTGAAGGCAGTCAGGGAATGATCGCTTTTGCTTCCAGCTTCCCGGGTTCTATAATGGCAGTTGATGTAAGCCAGGGTGACTTCATTGTCCAGAAGAAAGGCTATCTCGCATCTCAGCCTACAGTTGATCTTTCCGTAGCATTCCAGAAAAAGCTTGGTGCAGGCTTCTTCGGTGGCGAAGGATTCATAATGCAGAAACTCAGCGGACAGGGTCTTGCTTTCGTTGAGATCGACGGCTACGTAGTTGAATACGATCTGCAGGCAGGTCAGCAGCTTATTGTCGATACAGGTTATCTTGCGGCTATGTCTGCAACCTGTACAATGGATATCCAGACAGTAAAGGGCATAGGCAACGCACTGTTCGGCGGTGAGGGTCTGTTCAATACAGTTGTATCAGGTCCCGGTAAGGTATATCTCCAGACAATGCCTGTTAATAAGGTTGCAGAAGCGATCTACGTACCTTCCGCAAAATGATCAGATAAATGACATAAAGCCTGAGAAGTTATCTCAGGCTTTGTTTTATACAATATGTTTTTATTCAATTTTTAAGAAACCTACTTGAAATATAACTGAAATTGTGGTATAGTTAGTATATAGCATTGATCCATATTATATTTGAATAAATTTTGGAGGACGATCCTATGAGAATTCTTTATGCAGCCAGTGAAGCTTTACCATTTGCAGCATCAGGCGGTCTTGCAGACGTTGCAGGCTCTCTGCCTAAGGCACTCTGTGCAGCAGGCCATGAGGCTTGTGTTGTAATGCCTTATTACGTTAATACACTCAAGCCCGAGCAGAAAGAGAAGATGACATACATCACAAACTTTACTGTTCCTGTGGGCTGGAGAAGCCAGTATTGCGGATTGTTCTCTCAGCGTATTGATGGAGTAACATATTTCTTTATCGATAACGAACAGTACTTCAAGCGCGATAATGGCCTTTATGGTTATTTCGATGATGCCGAAAGATATGTGTTCTTCAGCCGTGCAGTTCTTGAAATGCTGAAATACATTGAATTCAGACCTCAGATCATCAATTCCAATGACTGGCAGTGTGCTCTTATTCCTGTATACTACAATCTGTTCTATAAGAACACATGGGGTTATGAGGGCATCAAGAATGTGTTCACTATCCATAACATTGGTTATCAGGGTCAGTATGGTCTTGATCTTGTTAAGGATATCGTAGGCATTCCTCCCCAGAATGTTAATATAATTGAATACGATGGAGATATCAACTTCATGAAGGGTGCTATCGAGATGGCAGATAAGGTTACTACCGTATCTCCCACTTATGCTACCGAGATCCTCGATCCCTGGTTCGGCCACGGTCTCGACCGTATCCTTTCAACAAAGCAGTATAAGACCTGCGGCTTCCTTAACGGTATCGATATTGATCTTTACAATCCTCAGACTGATCCCAATATCGCAGCTAACTTCAATACAAGAAGTCTCAAGGGTAAGGCAGCCTGCAAGAGTGCTATCTTTGAGGAATTCGGTATGCCTGAGTATGGTATACCCCTGCTGGTTATGATCTCCCGTTTTGCTGATCATAAGGGATTCGATCTTGTAAAGGCAGTGTTTGATGATATAATTGCTACCGATATGCAGGTAGTGGTACTCGGATCTGGCGAACAGCATTATGAAGACTTCTTCCAGGAAATGCACTACAGGTATCCTGATAAGGTTGGCTTCTACCGTGGCTATAATCCACAGCTTGCTAAACGCCTTTATGCAGGTGCGGATATGTTCCTTATGCCCTCCAAGAGCGAGCCCTGCGGTCTTGCACAGATGATCGCAGCAAGATACGGAACTGTTCCGATAGTTCGTGCGACAGGCGGTCTTAAGGACTCCATTATTGATGCAGGTGATAACGGCATCGGATTCACATTCCAGAGCTACAATGCACATGATATGCTCCATGCTATCCAGAGAGCAAAGGGCATGTACGATAACAAGGCCGAGTGGAAGAAGCTTGCAACAAGAGCTATGAAGGCTGACTTTAGCTGGGAAGCATCTGCTAAGCTTTATATCGGTCTTTACAAGGAGCTTTGCGGCGAATAATCAGGTATAATATGATCGGGCGGCTTATGTCGCCCGATATTCATTAAAGAAAGGGAAGTGTGGAATGGAGATATGGGACGGTTATAACCAGGACAGAACTTTAGCGGGAATAGATCTTATACGCGAGGAAGAATTCAAAAACGGTGGTTTCCCCAAAGGCTTATATCATCTTGTTGCGGACATTATAGTAAGACATACTGACGGTACTTTTCTTGTTATGCAACGTGATTTCAATAAGGAAGGGCATCCAGGTGAATGGGAGATAGGCGCAGGTGGTTCTGTTTTAAAAGGAGAAACTGCATACGAAGGCGCACTACGTGAACTTCGCGAGGAAACAGGTATTGTTGCACAGAAGCTGATTCCCATAAATGTAATTACAACTGTACACCGAAATGGAGTCGGGGTACATTATTACACATATTTATGCATTACTGATATGGACAAAGATGCTGTAATACTACAGGAGGGAGAAACAATTGATCACAGGTGGTTACCTCTGACTGAGATTCTAAACGGAAGTTTTGTTCCGCAGCGTAGCATAGATATCCTGAGTATGATCACAGATTCAAAACTGATTCTGACTGAAAGGCTCCTTCTGCGACCTCTTTGCATTGATGACCTGACCACAGTGCACCGTTATGCATCAGATACTGAAATAACCCGATATATGATGAATCTGCCTAACTCTGTTCCTGAAGAATCGCAGAAGTTCATAGAAGATGCAGCAGCAGAGTGGAATAAGGAATCACCCGATTACTACGAATTTGCAATATTACTTGAAGATAAACAGATCGGTGGTGTATGCCTCTATCTCACAGAGGATAGAAAACAGGGCGAGCTTGGCTGGATACTTGCTCCTGATTTCCACGGAAACGGCTATGCATCAGAAGCCGCTGATGCTATGATAACGCTGGCTCGTCGGCTTAAGCTTGATTCGGTCTTTGCGCGGTGTGACAGCAGAAACAAAGCATCAGAGGCACTTATGCAGAGATTAGGGATGACCCTTGAAAGTTCAGATGGAACCCGATACTACGAAAAGAAAAATGAGTATGCCTCCGAATTAAGGTATTCTTTAACACTCAAATAAAAACAAAGCCTGAGAATTATATCAGTTCTCAGGCTTTAAGTATTTTGCTTGCAAAAATGATAATTAGAATAGCAAAAGCTGTTCAGGCTCCGGAAAATGATGCAGGTATCTGAAAATTTTATCAGTATTATATTCAAGTCCTGCTTTACGGCAGGCTTGTACAAAAGTGCTCCAAAGCTCTCTGGAATTCGGTGAAGGTATTTCGTAGCTATCGCCATAACGGCTCTCATATAATTGTCGAAGATGTGGAAAATACTTGTCCAGTGCCGCGTAGTAATACTGTCTGTCGCCATCCCTGAGTGTAAGACCTATCGCACCGAATGTTATTATCCCGTAGCAACCTGCACGCGCAGCATAGTCAACTATTCCTAAAATATTCTCCTTGGTGTCATTTATGTAGGGAAGTATGGGACACATCCACATAACTGTCGGGATACCCGCACGTTTCATTTCACACAGGACCTCAAAACGCCGTGAGGTAACACAGACATCAGGCTCCACTATGCGGCACAGATCGTCATCGTATGTTGTCAGAGTCATTTGTACGACAGCTTTGGTACTGTGGTTAATCTTCTGTAAAATGTCGATATCTCTGATGATAAGATTTGATTTTGTCTGAATTGCCGCACCAAAGTCGTATTTTCCGATGATCTCAAGACAGCGACGCGTGATCTTCAGTTTGCTTTCAATGTGAAGATATGGATCACACATCGCACCTGTACCGATCATACATCGGCGCCGTTTTGAACGCAACGCAGCCTCAAGCAATTCAGGCGCATTTTCTTTCACCTCAATGTCGGTGAACTCATGCTTCATCCCGTAGCACATACTGCGGCTGTCGCAATAGATACATCCGTGAGTACATCCACGATAGACATTTATTCCGTTGCTTTGAGAGAGTATGCTTTTCGCTTGTACCATGTGCATGATGTTCACCTCCCTTATTAATCCTGCATTTCAGTTGGATCCACAATATTGCCAAAAACGTGTATCTCTCCGTCAATTATCTCGTAAAGCGCACCCTTGTAGTCGCCGTTATACTGCTGCTGAGCTATTATAGGAGAACCTCCATTGGCAACGGCAAAGTAGTCAGTGAGCAATATTCCGAACCATATCGCAAATAGAGCAGACAAAGTAAATATAATTGTAATGGCAGTCTTTTTCAGAACAGGGGAAATATTAAAAATCGTACCATCAATTCCAAACAGCTTTTTAGAGAGTATTGTGAGTACAGCAAGGCAAAAAAGCGAAATGACTGCGATCGCAATAAATACACCCCATGATATAGCGTCCATTGGTACGATATAAAACAGTGAAGGCACCACCAGCACAGCACCAATAAATGCTGTCAGCAAGAACATGAACATAACAGCCCTGAGCTTATTAAAAGGTCTGCATACGTTGAACAGTACACCGAAGCAAACTGCAGCAGTAACAAAAGTTGCAATTACTGATGCCTGCTCCTGCGGAATATCTAATATGCTTTGGGCGATAAGCAGCACTATTATGGCAATTACAACAGAAGCACCACCGGGGAATGCTCTTTTAAGCACATTTGCAATAAAACTCCCCTTTACACGGTCACGATTTATCTCCAGTGCAAGCAGGAAAGAGGGAACACCTATCGTCAGACCGCTTATGAGGGTCATCTGAATAGGTTGAAACGGATACGCTGAGGGTACGATAAGCAAAATAATAGCAAGTATAAAAGAAAATATAGTTTTGACAAGAAACAGTGCCGCAGAACGCTGGATATTATTGATGGCACGTCTGCCTTCCTCTACTATCAGTGGCATAGAAGCAAAATCCGAATCCATCAGCACAAGCTGCGATACATTACGTGCAGCATCGCTGCCCGATTGCATAGCCACCGAACAATCTGCCTCTTTCAGTGCAAGCACATCGTTTACTCCATCGCCTGTCATTGCGACTTTATGTCCGTGTGATTTCAGAGCTTTTATAAGCTCCAGCTTCTGGTATGGTGTCACTCTGCCAAATACGGTATACTTCTCTGATGCGGAATATAGGTTTTCGTCCGAAAGTGTGGTTGCATCAACATAGTTATCTGCTCCCATAAGCCCTGCCTTTGCAGCAACGTTTGCCACAGTCACAGGATCATCGCCTGAAATGACTTTAAGTTCCACGCCTTGTTTACGAAAATACTCCAGCGTTGCAGGTGCAGTAGCACGTATTTTATCTGACAGCACTACCAATGCTTTAGGCATCATACCCTGAGGGATATCATTTTCGCTTGGCTGATGGGGACTGTAAGCCAGTACAAGTACTCTCATTCCTTTTGCAGAGTATTCCTCTGTAATCGGCTTTATTGTTCTATATTCTTCCTCTGAAAGCAGAAAGCTTGGTGCACCGATTGCATAAGTACCCTCGTTTTCAAAGGAAGCGGCACTCCATTTTTTTGCCGAAGAAAAGGGAATAGTACAGTTGCATTTCAATTTCGTTCCCTTATTGAATCTCATTTTAATTGCCGCAAGCGTCGGGTTAGGATCTTCCAGTGCTGATGCAATCGCATTAAACGCTCCCTCACAGTCAAAATCACTGTCTATAGGAACCAGATCTGTTACTTCCATACAACCCTCGGTGATGGTACCGGTTTTATCAAGACAAAGCACATCCACACGTGCAAGATGCTCTACACTGTAAAGATCCTGACACAGTGTATGTTTTCGCGCAAGCCTTATCGAACTTACGGCAAGCGCTGCACTTGTAAGAAGAACTAATCCTTCAGGTATCATGCCTATAATGGCCGCAACGGTACTTACGATGCCGCGATTGAAATCCTGTTGTGTGACAAAGATAGCCTTAAAGAAAAGTACCAAAGCAAAAGGAACTATACACACAGATACAGTGCTTATTATACGGTTGATAGAGCGCATCATTTCCGAATTCTGTTTCTTTATATACTTCGCTCCACTTGCTATCTTGTTTGCGTATGCATCTGCACCAACACGGATGACCTGTGCCTTTACAGTACCACTTATAACAAAGCTTCCCGAGAGCAGTTCATCTCCGATATGCTTTACAACAGGGTCGCTTTCTCCTGTTATTAGGCTCTCATCAACTTCACATTGGCCCTCAGCCACTACAGCATCGGCACATATCTGACGCCCCGAAGCAAGCAGCATTATATCGCCAATAACGATATCGGACACAGGCATCTCTATCTCCTTACAATCTCTCAGAAGATGTGCCTTTGGGGCCGATATAAGTGATAGCTTATCAATAATGCGTTTGGAGCGTATCTCCTGAATGATCCCTATTGCGATGTTACAGAGGATAACACCCATGAACAGCATATTACGATAGCTGCCTGTAAAAGCAACAAAAAGTGCAAGTATCACATTTATAAGGTTAAACAATGTAAATACATTATCCTTAATTATCTGCGCTGTACTTTTTGTCTTGACATTGAAATTACCGTTACACTGTCCGAGTTGCCTGCGCTGGTCTACCTGTTCTTTACTAAGTCCTTTGTTGAGGTCGGTGCTGTTTTTCATTCTGAATTCCTTCCATCTGAAGTTATTATTTAGCTTTTGCCGTTCCCCATATAATTATCCATATTTAAGTATATACAAAGGGAATGGTTTTGTCAACGGGTATGTAACAGATCACATCTGGTATTATCAAATATTAGCGTTCTGGTTGTTGCGATGAGATCAAAAGAGAGTATAATATACCTATAAACAAAACAAAGGAGAGGACTTATGGACAGAAATATAAATGAACACCGTATTTTTTTATTATCCACGGCAGCGATGTTTGCAGCACTTGTGTGCATCGGTAGTATTATCGCTATTCCTACACCATTTGGCGGCAACGTAAATCTTTCAGACTGCTTTATTTTACTTGGCGCATGGATATTGGGACCTGTTTATGGAGCTTTAGGCGCTGCTATAGGCTCAGCGCTGGGCGATCTTTTCAGCGGATACTTTTTATATGTACCAGGAACATTTGTGATTAAAGGGCTTATTGCGTTATCAGCCGCTATGATAGCAAAAAGGATGACAAAACAGAATGTTAAATCGAGAACATTCACCTATATCATTAGTGCACTCGCTGCAGAAATCATAATGATACTTGGCTATTTTATTTATGAGATGACAGTCGTGGGTTATGGCGTTTACGGTGCATCTCTGAACATCATGTACAACGCTATACAGGGAGCTTTCGGCGCAATTTTCAGTGTTATTTTTATTAAAATTATCATCAGAACTAAAGTGCTGTCAAAATACATAAGTTTTTAATAAAATAATTATAGCCTGAGAGACAACTGACCTCTCAGGCTATTGCTATATGTATAAAATTAATTGCTCATAAAAGGGAAGAGGAGGGGATGAAACGATCACTCTTTATAATAGCTCTTGAAATGTTCCGATCTGAGCGGATCTTCCTGAAATCTTATATAATCGATCATATTCTGAGGTATCGCTTCAAGTATCTCGAGCTCCTTAGCGGTTTCAAATTGTACATTATGTCGGATAAAAAGGTACTCCTGTTTTGCACTTGGGTACTTAGCAGGATCAAGCTTGGTCTCAAGCTGTTTCATTTTATACATGTATTCACGCATAGGATGAAAGATCTGTCTTAACAGAACAGTATCTGTACCATCAGATGGCAATACTGAAAAACCGGTTACTCTGTAAAGGTGTTTATTTAAGTAGCGTTCTTCCTTAGAGACTTTATCCCAGTCTGCATGGCGAAGAATATCACCAACACTAAGAGTAAACTCACTGCCATTATCAAGCTTTATTGTTTTCTGTGTCATAATTACAGCCTCCGTTTCGCGGGTTTGAATATATTATACAATATCTAATTGCTTATGTCAATTGAGTAGCACATTAATTTTACAAAAACCTATTGACAAATTAGGTATTATATATTAAAATTTATAGTATAATAACGATTACATTGATGTTTTGCACATTGTCTGCCTGTGTCGTCTGATGACATACCGTATGCATGATGCCCATCAAGATAAGGAGAAGAATTATGGCTTATATTTTAGGCGTAGATATCGGCACTTCCGGTACAAAAACCGTACTTTTTTCTGAGGACGGTACACCTGTTGCATCTTCAACATACGAGTATCCCATGTATACTCCCCAGAACGGATATGCAGAGCAGGATCCTCTTGATTGGTGGAATGCGTCTGTAAACGGTATCAAAGATGTTATCGCACAGAGCGAAGTTGCTCCCGAGGATATCAAGGGTATCGGTCTGTCCGGTCAGATGCACGGTCTTGTCATGCTTGATGCTGAGAACAGACCTATCAGAAATTCTATCATATGGTGCGATCAGCGTACTGCAAAGGAAGTAGTAGAAATCACCGATAAAGTAGGCGCAGATCGTCTTATAGAGATCACAGCCAATCCCGCTATTACAGGCTTTACTGCTGCAAAGATAATGTGGGTTAAGAATAATGAACCGCAGAATTACGAAAAATGCCGTCATATCCTTCTTCCTAAGGACTATATCAGATTTATGCTTACAGGTGAATATGCAACTGAGGTTTCTGATGCTTCCGGTATGCAGCTTCTCGACATTCCTAACCGTTGTTGGTCTGACGAAGTACTGACAAAGCTTGGAATCGATAAAGCACTGCTCGGTAAGGTATATGAATCTCCTGAAATCACTGGCACGATTACTAAGAAAGTTGCTGAGCTCACCGGCCTTAAGGAGGGAACACCGGTAGTTGGCGGTGCAGGTGATAATGCTGCCGCAGCAGTTGGTACCGGTGTTGTTGAAGATGGTAAGGCATTCACAACTATCGGAACTTCCGGAGTAGTATTTGCACATACTTCTGACATAGCTATCGATAAGAAAGGCCGAGTTCATACATTCTGCTGCGCAGTGCCTGATTGCTGGCATGTAATGGGTGTTACACAGTCTGCAGGCCATTCTCTCAAATGGTTCAGAGATAATTTTGCATGGGCTGAAATGGAAACAGCTCTTGCTATGGGTGTCGATCCTTATTATCTGATGGATAAAGAGGCAGACAGTGTTCCTATCGGTGCCAATCGTCTGATTTATATGCCTTATCTCAACGGTGAAAGAACTCCTCATCTCGATCCTAATGCCAGAGGTGTGTTCTTTGGTCTTTCAGCAATGCACAAGAAAAAAGATATGCTCCGTGCTGTTATGGAAGGTGTATCGTATTCTCTGCGCGACTGCGTAGAAGTAATGCGTGAAATGGATATCAATGTAAGTGACATGATGGCATGCGGCGGTGGCGGTACATCTCCGCTGTGGAGACAGATGCTTGCCGACCTGTATGCATGTCCTGTTAAGACTGCGTCCAGCAAGGAAGGTCCAGCTCTTGGCGTTGCTTTGCTTGCTGCTGTAGGTGCCGGTATTTATTCCAGTGTACCCGAAGCTTGCCGTGCTGTTATCAAGACCGATAAGGTTCAGGAGCCTGTTGAATCTAATACTCTCGAATATAATAAGGTTTATGAGATGTATCGTAAGCTTTATCCTGCTATGAAAAAGTGTTTTGAAGAGCTTTCACAGCTTTAATAATCGTCTATAATATGATAATTTCAGAAAAGCCTGAGTCGACAATTGATCTCAGGCTTTTCTTGTGTACAAAGCAATATAGATCTTGTCTTGCAAAAAGAGTGCTAATGTGCTAAAATAGGGTAGGAAATAAAATACAGATAATTTCGTAAAATAAAAATTTTACGAAATAGAGAGGAGGTATAATGTCTAAAAATAACAATTATGACAATGCACCGCAATTGCTAAAAGATTTTATAGTATATCTGCAACTCGTTAAAAATCGCTCCGAATTGACTGTTCTTAATTATTATACTGATCTTCGTTCGTTTCTGAGGTTTTATAAAATAAAATTAGGACGTGCATCAACAGCCCCTGATGATTTCGGCAAGATCGATATTACAGATATAACTGAGCACGAAATAAAGAATGTCGATCTGATGCTCGTACAAGAGTTTCTTATATTCACAAAGACAGAAAAATCCAACGAACATAAAGCTCGTTATCGTAAGGCTGTTGCACTGAGACAATTCTTTAAATTCCTTACCAATAACAAAGGATTGTTTGATGTTAATCCACTAACTAACCTTGAATTGCCATCGCCAAAACCTGCGTTACCGAAATACCTGACACTCGAACAAGCTCTCGAGATGCTTACTAATATAGATACTCCTGATCAGAAGCGCGACTATTGTATTGTTGTATTCTTGCTGAATTGTGGTATGCGTCTCAGCGAGTTAGTGGGCATAAATATCAGTGATATAAGATGTACTCATGATATGGATGGTAATGAGGTTTATTCACTGAAAGTGCTTGGAAAAGGCAGTAAAGAACGTGTTATTTACTTGAATAATGCGTGTGTAAACGCTTACATGGATTACATTGACCCAACTGTGACAAACGAGGAAACACGTACGAAGAACGGTAACCGCCCCTTAAGCACTAACGATGCGTTGTTCCTCAGCCGACGTGGTACACGAATATCAAACCGACGTGTTCAGCAGATAGTTGAGCAGTGCTTCAAAAGCTGTGGTCTTGATAATATGGGACTTTCGGTACACAAGCTTCGCCATACTGCCGCTACACTTATGTATCAGAATGGCGTCGATGTCAGAGTACTCAAAGATGTCCTTGGACATGAGAACCTGAATACTACACAAATATATACCCACGTTTCCAATGCGCAAATGCAAAGTGCTATGCAGAATAATCCACTAAGTAACATTTCAGCTAATAAGAAAAAGTAACACACAAAAAAACCTGAAAAGGAATAGTTTCCTATCAGGTTTTTTGTTTATGAGTCTTCCCTGTTGTTTATAACTTTATATAATATCAAAACTTGATATTGCTCTTTCATTAATTATCTCAGAAAATCGTTGCTCACAGAACAGAAATTCACCTCATATCCTTTGTGTGCCAGTATCTCAAGCTTGTATTCCAACAGTTCTACAGGTACATTCAGATTATATGAAGCGGTTTCAGGATCGCTGTTATATGCAAGTTCTGATAGCACAGCCTTGTCAGAAAGCAGCATTTCGGCTGCAAACAGATTTGCTTCCCGCTCTGTTTTATTATTCGAAAGAAACATTGTACTCTCACGGATGCCGCCTACAGAAAGCTCACGATGAAGTATATCATGCCCGAGTTCATGGGCACATACTAAACGTCGCATCTGTTCATTAAGCTGATTATTTACAACAATGTAACGACGGCCATTTTCAAATACATAAAATCCTTTAAGCTGTCCTAAAGGTCTGAACCATACTTTTGCGCCCGAGTTTTCAGCGGTTTCGTAAATATTCCTGCCACGGAATTTATCATTCAGTTCATCTGCAGCTTCCAAAATACTATCAATAATCATACTTGTTCCGATCTGCTGTCATTATATATCTCAATAAGGCACTGAAACAGCGCTTCCTTATCGTCATCAGAAAGTGAATTCCCTGCAAAAAGACCTCTTGTCTCTTTAAGGAACTGTAATGCAACACTCTTATCCCTGTCACTTTTGCAGGTGCGTTTTACAAAACGTTCTTCAATAGTAAGCTCAAGCTCTTTATCATCATCCAACAGGAAATCAGGCGTCATATCAAGCTCCTGTGCGATTTTTTCAAGTATTTGTCCGCGAGGTCTGCGGGTACCATTCATGTAATTGGCAAAAGCACGATAAGTTATGCCCACATTCTCAGCAAGATCAACCTTGTGCATACGTTTACGCGAAAGCATTATTTCAATTTTTTCATTCATCTGCATATAAATCACCTCTATTGTGCATATACTGCACCCTCTATGAACGTTCATATTTATATTATAACAATGAACGCCGTTCTTGTCAACGGTGATTAAAGAAAATTTTATACATTATTATGAATATTTGTTTTAATATATCGGTTGACGATAATTATGACCTATATCCTCTGAACTGGTTGAACAAATGATTTTCCGTAATATAACAGGTTATTGATTGTATCAAATAGCAAAACGTCCAAATGAATATTTTCGTGTGTAAAAATTAAAAATACTGCATAATATACATATAAATGTATAATTACACTTGACTTTTCTGTAAAATGGAGTATAATAACTATTGTAAATAATTTTTCTTTTAACAAAGGAGATAAAATATCATGGCTAAAGAAATCAAAAAGATCATACTTGCTTATTCCGGTGGACTTGACACTTCTATCATCATCCCCTGGCTGCACGAGAACTATGCTGGCTGCGAAGTTGTATGCGTTGCAGGTAATGTTGGACAGGACGCAGAGATCGAAGGTCTTGAAGAGCGCGCTAAGAAGACAGGCGCTACCAAGCTTTATATCGAGGACATCCAGGATGAATTTGTAAATGACTTCGTATGGCCCACACTCAAGGCCGGCGCAAAGTACGAGGGTTATCTCCTCGGTACATCTTTTGCACGTCCTCCTATCGCTAAGCGTCTTGTAGAGATCGCAAGAGCAGAGGGTGCTGACGCTATCTGCCACGGTTGTACAGGTAAAGGTAATGACCAGGTGCGTTTTGAGCTGACTATAAAGGCTCTCGCTCCCGATCTGACAATCATCGCTCCCTGGAGAATCTGGGATATCAAGTCCAGAGATCAGGAGATTGAGTACGCAGAGGCACACAATGTTCCCATCAAGATCACAAGAGAAACAAACTACTCCAAGGATATGAACCTGTGGCACCTCTCTCATGAGGGTCTGGATCTCGAGGATCCCGCTAACGAGCCCCAGTACAACAAGCCCGGTTTCCTTGAGCTCGGTGTTTCTCCCGAAATGGCTCCTGACAAGCCTACATATATCACCATCTCCTTTGAAAAGGGTATCCCTGTAGCACTCAACGGCGAGAAGATGGATGGCGTTAAGCTTATCAAGACTCTCAACAAGATCGGCGGCGAGAACGGTATCGGTCTGTTCGACGTTGTAGAGAACCGTCTTGTTGGTATGAAGTCCAGAGGCGTTTACGAGACTCCCGGTGGTACTATTCTTTACCACGCTCATGAGGTTCTCGAGACCATCTGTCTCGATAAGGAGACTCAGCACTATAAGTATGGTCTCGCTCAGAAGTATGCTGACATCGTATACAACGGTCAGTGGTACACTCCCCTGCGTGAGGCTATGGATGCTTTCGTTGACAAGACACAGGAGACCTGCACAGGTGAGGTTAAGCTGAAGCTCTACAAGGGCAACATCATCAACGCTGGTGTAACATCTCCCTACACACTGTACAGCGAGGACTTTGCATCCTTCGGCGAGGATGATGTATATGACCAGAAGGATTCCGCAGGCTTTATCAACCTGTTCGGTCTGCCTATCAAGGTCAAGGCTATGCTGGACGCTGAGAGAAACAACAAGTAATTGAATTTTACTTTAGGGCGGGAAAGTTTGAAGCACTGTAATGCGCTTTTAAGCCTTTCCGCTCTAAATCCATTTTTATAAAAGGTATGAGGTTGAAATTATGGCACAAATGATGTGGGCAGGAAGATCATCCAAGGACGTTGACAGCAAGGTAAATGACTTCAACTCCTCGATATCTTTCGACGGAAGAATGTACAGACACGATATCGAAGGAAGTATTGCACATGCGACCATGCTCGGTGAACAGGGCATAATAAGCATGAGTGATTCCCTCCAGCTTATCGGCGGGCTTAAAGAGATACTTGCAGATATCGACAACGGAGCTTTACAGCTTGACATGACAGCAGAGGATATTCACATGTTTATTGAGGCAGAGCTTACAAAGCGCCTTGGCGACGTGGGAAAAAGACTGCATACCGCTCGCTCCAGAAACGATCAGGTGGCTCTTGATATCCGACTTTACCTGCGCGATGAGATCAAGACTCTTTCTGACCTCGTTGCACAGCTTGTGACTGTACTTTGCAATATTGCTGAAGAAAACACCGAAACAATAATGCCCGGTTACACCCATCTTCAGCGTGCCCAGCCCATAACCTTCGGTCATCACATGATGGCTTATGCTCAGATGCTTCTGAGGGATATCGAACGTTTCAATGAGATCGCTCAGCGCATGAACGTCTGCCCTCTCGGCAGCGGCGCACTGGCAGGTACTACCTATGACATCAATCGCCACAGAACTGCAGAGCTTCTTGGTATGAATTCACCTATGGTGAACTCACTTGACGGCGTATCCGACAGAGATAGCTGTATAGAGCTTGCAAGTGCAATTGCTATCTGTATGATGCATCTCTCTCGCTTCTCCGAGGAGATAATCCTGTGGAGCAGCTGGGAATTCAAGTTTATTGAGCTTGACGACGCTTATGCAACCGGCTCCAGCATTATGCCGCAGAAAAAGAATCCTGATGTAACAGAGCTTATCCGTGGCAAAACGGGCAGAGTCATCGGTGACACCGTTACCTTGCTCACTATGATGAAGGGTCTTCCCCTCGCCTACAACAAAGATATGCAGGAGGATAAGGAAGCAATCTTCGATGCGGTGGATACACTGAAAATGTGCCTTATTCCCTTTATTCCTATGCTTGAAACAATGACACTCTACAAGGATAATATGAGAAATGCCGCAGCCAGAGGCTTTATAAATGCTACAGACTGCGCTGACTACCTTGTAAAGAAGGGACTTCCTTTCCGTGACGCGTACAAGATTACAGGTACACTCGTTGCAACCTGTATCGAAAAGGGTACAACTCTTGAGGAGCTTCCTCTCGCTGAATACAAGGCACTCTGTGACACCTTCGAGGAGGACGTTTACGAAGCAATCAGCCTTGAAACCTGCGTGAATATGAGAAAGGTTCCCGGTGGACCTGCACCTGAATCTGTAAAGGCACAGATTGAATATATCCGCCGTACAATTGCATAAAATCAGAAACATGCGGAATAATTGCGCAAATCAATAAACATTATACGGACAACAATAATTTGAAAGGAAAGATTGAAATGGCATACAAGATTTTTATAGACGGTCAGGAAGGCACTACGGGACTTAAAATTATAGAAAGATTCAAGGACAGAACAGATGTTGAAATTCTCAAGATTGACGAGGATTTAAGAAAGAGTGCAGTCGAAAGAAAGCGTCTTATAAATGAGTCGGATTTCACTTTCCTCTGCCTGCCTGATGCGGCGGCTATCGAGTCGGTTTCACTGGTTGAAAACAAGAATACAAGAATTATTGACGCTTCCACAGCCCACAGAACAAATCCTGCATGGGCATACGGCCTGCCTGAGCTTTCACAGGCTCACAGAGACAAAATTGCAAACTCCAACAGAGTAGCTGTCCCTGGCTGTTACGCAAGCGGCTTCAATGCGGCACTTTACCCTGTTGTAAAGGAAGGCCTTATTGCACCGTATCACCCTATCATCTGCCACGCAGTTTCAGGCTACAGCGGTGCA
>JAZQGZ010000012.1:0-50815 GCA_045540255.1 Oscillospiraceae bacterium
CGCAGCGGTAGTTATCTTCATGTTCGCAGCAGGCTACCGCAAGGCTCCGCCCGATAAGGCTTACATCATAAGCGGTCTGCGCCGTAAGGCTAAGGTCGTTGTCGGAAAAGCTACCATCAAGTGGCCTTTCTTCGAGCGTTGCGACGTTCTGGAGCTTGCTCTGATGTCCGTTGACGTTAAGACAGCTCAGGCTGTTCCCACCGCTGACTATATCAACATCTCCGTTGACGCAGTAGTAAACGTAAAGATCTCTCCCGAGCCCGAGATCATCATGAAGGCTCAGCAGAACTTCCTGAACAAGAACGTGGAGTACATAACCAAGGTCGCACGTGAGGTTCTGGAAGGTAACATGCGTGAGATCGTTGGTCAGATGCGTCTGGAGGAGATGGTCTCCAACCGTCAGGCTTTCGCTGACAAGGTAAAGATGAACGCTGACCCCGACCTCAGAGCTATGGGTCTTGAGATCGTATCCTTCAACGTTCAGAACTTTGTGGACGATAACGGCATCATCAACGACATGGGTATCGATAACACCATGCAGATCAAGAAGAAGGCTGCTATCTCCAAGGCTGAGGCTGAAAGAGACATCAAGATCGCACAGGCAGAGGCTAACCGCAAGGCTAACGACGCCCGTGTAGATTCCGAAACTGCTATCGCAGAGCGTGAGAACGAGCTTGCCATCAAGCAGGCTGAGCTGAAGCGTGCTGCTGATATCAAGCAGGCTGAGGCAGACGCTGCATATACCATCCAGCAGGAAGAGCAGCGTAAGACTATCGAGATCACCACAGCTAACGCTAACCTCGCTCGTCAGGAGCGTGAGGTAGAGATCAAGGCTAAGGAAGCCGAGATCAAGGAACGTGCTCTGGAAGCTGAGGTCAAGAAGACCGCTGAGGCTCAGAAGTACGCCGCTCAGCAGAAGGCTGACGCAGAGCTGTACACCATCCAGCGTAACGCAGAGGCTAAGAAGTATGAGGATATCCAGAACGCCGAGGCTGAACTGGAGATCAAGAAGAACGAGGCTGAGGCTATTCTGGTAACCGCCCAGAATGAGGCTGCTGCAGAAAAGGCAAGAGCAGAGGCTGCCCGCTTCGCTGCAGAGCAGGAGGCTGAGGGTATCCGTGCCAAGGGTCTTGCAGAGGCTGAGGCTGTACGCGCTAAGGCACTTGCAGAGGCTGAGGGTCTTGACAAGAAGGCAGAGGCTATGAAGAAGATGGAAGAAGCTGCTGTGCTGCAGATGTACTTCGAGCAGATGCCCGCAGTTGCACAGGCTATCGCAAAGCCCCTGGAGAACGTGGACAGCATCACTATGTACGGCGATGGCAATACCGCAAAGCTGGTCAAGGATATCACAGAGGCTACCACACAGGCCTCCGCAGGTCTGCTTGACGGCCTTGGAATCGACCTTAAGACAATGGTAAATTCCTTTGTAACAGGTAAGGCTATGGCAGCAGGAATCAACACAGAGGTTCCTCCCGCTCCCGTTGACCCCAACACACTGACTGTATAAACTAATAAGCAGGAACGGTATCACCCCAAAAGTGATACCGTTCTTTAATATTGCAACAAAAAGCCGCTTTGACAGACAATGTCACAAGCGGCTTTTATTATCATTTCAGCATTTCAAGGATGTGTTCCTTTGCGCGGAGTCCAACTGCGGCATTCACTATCTCGCCGTTTCTGAACACAAGAAGAGTGGGAATGCTGCTGATACCGTACTGCATGGACAGCTCGTTCTCCTCGTCAACGTTTACCTTGCCGACGATCACATTTCCCTCGGTCTCCTCCGCTATCTCGGCGATAACGGGCGAAAGCATCATGCATGGCGCGCACCAGCTTGCCCAGAAATCGACCAGCACGGTCTTGTCGCTTTTCAGCACTATCTCTTCGAAATTCTCCGAAGTAAGCTTTATCTCAGCCATATCGTTCTCCTTTCCGATATTTATTTGGATTTATAATACAACAGGCAGTGGCAGAAGCCCTCGAAATCGGGATCCTTTATCTGCTCGCGGAATTCAAGGCACATACAGCGGTTTTCTTCCGTTCTCTGCAGCTTGCAAGGGCAGTATCCGCCGGTGCGCTCAAGGCCCTCTTTGATCGTCTTTACTACATTTTCATCGGGATTGAATGTGACCTTCATGTGCCGCCTCCTTTATACATAGTTTGCTTTTTATTTATGGTTTGATTCGTTTTGACATAGCATCATAGGCGATCTGTGCAGCTTCCGTGGAGATGTTGCATCCCATGCGCCATATCGGCACTGTGCGGATAAGTCTGTCCACATACTCAAGCAGACAGGACATCAGCTCGGGTCGCGAGGGGCGTATCGTCTGATTGAGTATGCTGTACACAGCCGTTGCTTCGTCCAGTAACTCGATAAAATTGGTCTCCGAGCGTTCAAGCACGCAGATTCCGCCAACGGGGACTCCTATATTTACATTGAGATCGCTCTTTCCGCTCCAGGGGGTGCCGTAGGCGATGACCTCGTCACCGATAAACCGCAGAGCAGGCTTGTCGTCGTTGATTATCTGTGCGCGATCACCGAAAAGCTTGAGCCACTGTCCTGTATGGGTGGATTTGCCCGTGCCGCTGGGCGCAGAGAACAGGTATGCCCTGCCTTCCACTGCGACCGCAGAGGAGTGCAGCATAAATCCGTCAAAGCTAAGCAGTGCTGTATAGAAAGCGTCCGCTGTGCAGATGTTCTCGGCACTGTGTATCGAAGCACAGCCGCGCTCCATAAGCGAGTTTATCCTAGTCTCGTTATAGGGGATCAGGATATCCGCCGTATCGTCGTCACAGAGATACTTCTCGGAGCGTGATGTCATGAAATCGTGGCGGAAATCAGCTCGGACTTTCAGCCCGCAGACGTTATAGCTTTTTTCCATGCTTATTCTCCCAGCACCTCAACAGTGCCGCCGAAGCCACCAACATCAGCGGGCTCGTCATATATTACAAATCCACCTACTTTGCGTGTGGTGGACTGGCTGCTGCTGTCGTTATCGGGAGGGTTGCATCCTGTCAGCGCTGCCAGTGCAGCAAGGCACATCAGCGCGGTAATTATTCTTTTTTTCATACTTACCTCATGTAGAAAGCGGCAGGCCATAGACCTGCCGCTTAATATTACTTAATCGATATGGATCAGCCGTTCTGAGCCCATGTGTCAGCAGGGATAGCTGCGGGAGCGTCATCAATAACTTCGATAGCGCTGTCCATGATTGCGTCCTCGATAGCAAAGAGTGTTACTTCGAGTTCAGGTCTTGTGTACTCTAATTTCATTGTAATTTCCTCCTTACTATTATTCAATAACGATGTTGGACCATGCCCAGTCAGCAGCGTCTGTAACGCCGGAGATAACATAAGCAACGAATACGTTGCCTTCTGCAGCCTCAGCACCGTCATACAGCTTTGTAAATGCCTTTGTTGTTGTAACCTTGAGAGATACTTCTGTGTCTACATTCTTGATGTATACAACACCCTTCTTAGCCTCTGCGAGATCATCCTCTGCTACCTGTGTGTAGATGTAGAGGTTGCCGTCAACCAGAGAAGCGATTGTGTCGTCTGTTGTTGCAGTGTCTACATCAACAACGCCTGTGTTGCCTGTAGCTGTGCCGTTGAAGTCCTGAACATAACTACCATCATCGTATTTGCCAACGATAGCACCGGGAACATCGGGGATCTCTTCCTCGTCGGGCTCGGGATCGGGTGTGGGAGCAGGAGCAGCAGCGGAAACCTTTACAATGCTAACAGAAGAAACTGTGCTTGCAACGTGACCAGCCTGCATATTGAAGCCAATACCATTGTACTCGTTAAGAGAGAAAGAGGACATAGGAATGTAAACTGTTCCGCCTGTAGCGCTTACGCCTGCATTGGGCATAACCTGAGAACCATTAACGATAAAGAACTGGAACCAGCCTTCTACTCCATCCCAGGACATAAGGGTATCGATAGATACGGCATTTCCGTCATCACCGGTGAAATCACCGATAGAGCTGAACGAAAACTTCATGTAGGTGTCGGAATCAGCGATCCATGTTGCAAGATCTGCATCGTAATTCTGGATCCACTGAGAACCCCAGGCAGAAAGGCTAGCAGAACCGCCTTCCATGGAACCAAGTACAGTTTCAGTGCCTGTGGGTGCAGCAGAAAGAGTAGCTGCATTAGCGGTAACAGGTACAACAACAGTAGATGTCACAGCTATAACCGCAGCAAGCACGCCTGCTGCTAATTTCTTAAGCTTCATAAGAAAAACCTCCTAAAAAAATAAATACGAATTCACCCATTCGGGCTTATACATACATTATAGAAAAATAGCTACTGTTTGTCAATAATTTTTGTCCAAAATCTACTAAATGCACATATCTTTCGCTAACCATATAGCAAATATGCCTACGGTTTTGTGAAACGTTTACATGAAACAAGTCACAGCATAAATATGACAGAAAAGTAACAAAGTTTTACAGTTCGATTACAGCTTGCGATATATTATTGACAATTGCGGAGTTATGCTGTAAAATAGTATCATGCGATATTATATAGGAAGCATTTTATCCGTAAAAACAGCATAACTATATAAATACAACAAAAACACAGGGGGAAAATATCATGTGCGGAATAGTCGGTTATGTGGGAAAGCATAGCTGCGCCGAGATACTGCTCGGCACACTGGAAAAGCTGGAGTACCGTGGCTACGACAGCGCGGGAATAGCCGTGTTCGACAACAACAATATCGAGGTAAGAAAAGCGCAGGGCAGGCTTTTAAATCTGCGCGAGAAGATGGAAAAGGACGGAGTTCCCAGTGGCTTTGCGGGAATAGGTCATACTCGCTGGGCGACCCACGGCGAGCCGTCGGACATAAACTCTCATCCCCATAACGGCGGCAGAGTTACCATAGTACATAACGGCATCATCGAAAACTACAAGGAGATAAAGAATTTCCTTATCGACAAGGGCAGACACTTTATCAGTCAGACAGATACAGAGGTAGCGGCTCAGCTCCTCGACTACTACTACAACGGAAATCCCATCGAAGCCATCGTGGAGACCATGCACAACGTGCGCGGCAGCTTTGCACTTGGTATCATGTTCAAGGATTTCCCCGACACTGTTTTCGCAGTGAGAAAGGAAAGCCCGCTTATCGTTGGTATCGGTGATAATGAGAGCTTCATCGCTTCGGATGTTACCGCGATACTGAACTACACCCGCGACTACTACCTGCTGGAGCCTAACGAGATCGCAGTTCTTTCTCCCTACGGTACGAATATATACGACCTGAGATACAACAAGATAGCAAAGCCCCTGATGCACGCTGACTGGGATCAGAATGCAGCGGAGAAGCAGGGCTATGCGCACTTTATGCTTAAGGAGATACACGAACAGCCCGAGGCGGTAAAGACCACCATCATGCCCAGGATCTCCGACGGTATGCCTAATCTTGAGGAGTGCGGAATAACCCTCGAGATGCTGCGCGGCTTCCGCAATATCCATGTTGTAGCCTGCGGTACGGCTATGCACGCAGGTCTTGTGGGACGTTATATTATTGAAGAGCTGGCACGTGTGCCTGTAAATGTAGACATCGCCTCCGAATTCCGTTACAGAAAGCCGCTTGTCACAAAGGATGACCTTGTGATAATCATTTCCCAGTCGGGCGAGACTGCAGACAGTCTTGCCGCTCTGCGCCTTTCCAAGGAGCTTGGTGCAAAGACCCTCGCGATAGTAAATGCAAAGGGCAGCTCCATCGCCCGTGAGGCGGATATGCTGATATACACCCTCGCAGGCCCCGAGATCGCGGTTGCCTCCACAAAGGCTTACATGGTGCAGATCGCGGTGATGTATCTGCTGGCATTCTCCATCGCGCTTGCAAACGGTGCTATCGACGAGGCAAAGTGCCGCGAGCTCACGGCGGAGCTTCAGAAGATGCCCGACCGCATAGCGGAAGCGGTGAAGCTTGAGGAGAACTCCCAGTATGCGGCTTCCACTCTTGTTAATGCCGAGAGCCTTCTGTACATCGGCAGAGGTCTTGACTATGCACTCAGCATGGAGGGCAGCCTTAAGCTTAAGGAGATAAGCTACATCCACAGCGAGAGCTATGCCGCAGGCGAGCTGAAGCATGGCACTATATCGCTTATTACCGAGGGTATGCCTGCGATCGCAGTGGTTACCCAGCGTGGACTTGTTGAAAAGACCGTCAGCAACATGAAGGAGATGAAGGCGCGAGGTGCCTATGTCATCGCAATATGCGCAGAGGGAGTATCGATAGACTCCGATGCCGCTGATTACGTTATCAGCCTTGGCGAGTGCCCCGATATTCTCGCACCCATGACAGCGGTGGTACCGCTGCAGCTTATCGCTTACTACACCTCGGTGCTGAAAGGCAACGATGTTGATAAGCCGAGAAACCTTGCAAAATCCGTAACGGTAGAATAAAAAGAAGCTCCCTTCGTCTTAGCGCGAAGGGAGCTTTTATGTTATCACATCAATATTCTATCTGCACATTATATTCTCTCATCCATCGGTCTATCTGCAGGAAGTACGCGAAGGTCTGCGGCACTGTCATAAGCTGGCCGTACCAGTTCTTGCCGAAGCCTGCGCCGCCGTCTGCAAGCATCTCTCTGATCTTATCCGCTGATACTATCTCAGTCACGCGGCAGTCATCGCTGTCAAGCAGCCGTGACAGCTTCTGCGAGAGCAGCGCCATATAATCGGGATTGTGGGTCTTGGGATAGGGGCTTTTCTTTCTCCACAGTACATCCTCGGGGAGGATACCGCTCATCGCGTGGCGCACAAGCCCCTTTTCCCGTCCGTTATAGGCTTTCATCGCCCACGGGATATTATAGGCGTATTCCACGATACGGTAATCGCAGAACGGTACACGTACCTCAAGTCCGTTAGCCATGCTCATGCGGTCCTTGCGGTCAAGGAGAGTCGCCATAAAGTATTCCAGGTTAAGCAGGTACATCTCACGCATACGGCGTTCCTCTGCACTGTCACCGTCGAGATACTGCGTATGGGAGATCGTTTCGTTATACGCAGTGCGGACGAACTCCTCAGCTTCTGTGGCGGATATCTTCATGCGCATAAGCGATGCGCGCTCAGGCACTGCCGTGCTCCACGGGAAGCCGTCGTAAAACAGCACCTCCTTACGGTGATACCACGGATATCCGCCGAATATCTCGTCTGCACACTCCCCTGACAGTGCAACGGGAAACCGCTTTTTTATCTCCTTGCAGAACAGGTACAGCGAGCTGTCCACATCAGCCATTCCTGGCAGGTCACGGGCGAGCACTGCATCATCCAGTGCGTCCGTTATCTCGGGAGTATCCAGCACCACATCGGTATGGTACGAGCCTATACATTCCGCCATCTTAACGATCCACGGAGCGTCCTCATCGGGCTGGAAGGAGCTTGCTCTGAAGTTTCGGTGATTATCCTTGTAGTCTATCGACCATGTAGAAAGTTTTTCGCCCCGTGCCGCAAACTCTTTTGCCGCTATCGCAGAGATAACGCTGCTGTCAAGCCCTCCCGAAAGGAAGCAGCACAGCGGAACATCGCTGACAAGCTGACGCTTCACAGCGTCTGTAATAAGCTCACGGACGTGCGCCGAGGTCTCCTCAAAGCTTTCAGTGTGAGGCTTAGCTTCAAGCGACCAGTAGCGGGACATGGTAAATCCGTCTCTGTCATACCATGCACAATGTGCAGGCGGTATCTCGCTGATATCACGGAAAACTCCGCCGCCAACACGTTTTGCGGGTCCCATCAGCATTATGTCCATAACACCCTGCGAGGTTATCACAGGCTTTACATCGGGATGCTTGAGCAGTGCCTTTATCTCGCTTGCAAACAGCAGCCCCCCGCTTGCAAAGGAATAGAACAACGGCTTTACTCCTATCCTGTCACGGCAGAGGAACAACCGACGCTTTGCGCTGTCCCATACAGCAAAGGCAAAGATGCCGTTGAACATCTGTGCACAATCCTCACCGTACTGAATGAACGCTTTCAGCACCACCTCTGTATCGGAGTGTCCGTTGAAAACCACGTCCTTTGCGGCAAGGTCACGGCGTATGTCCTCGGTGTTGTAAAGCTCGCCGTTGTACACGATGGTATATCTCCCCGATGTCATCGGCTGCTTTCCGTTTTCGGGATCAACTACGATAAGCCGCCGATGTACAAGATACGCTTCCTCGTCGCAGTATTCCCCGCCTGCATCGGGACCTCTTGGCGCAAGCACTGCACTCATACGTGCCATGACCTCGCTCTGCTTTCTCATATCACGGTCAAAACCTATCTGTCCTGCAATACCGCACATAATAATGCTCCTTTCATAAAGCTTTTGCATTATTATATGCTGCAGAACAGTTTTTGATAATTCGTGGTTTCCCTCTTGTAAAAAGTCTGAATGTGTGCTATGCTTATAAAGTATATGTAAAAACTCTCCGCTTTGCGGAACAACAGAAAGGATGTATAGATATGAAGATCGAAACAAAATGCTTACACGAGGGCTATACCCCCAAGAACGGCGAACCCAGAGTAATGCCTATCGTACAGAGCACCACCTATGTTTATGACTCCACCGATGATGTGGCAGCCGTATTTGACGACCCCACCAAGAGCCTTATCTACTCCCGCTTTGAGAACCCTACCACCGACTGCGTAGAAAAGAAGATCGCAGCGCTTGAGGGCGGTGTTGCGGCTATGTGTACCTCCAGCGGTCAGGCTGCCTCCCTTATCTCTATCCTCAATATATGCGAGGCTGGCGACAGCTTTATCGCTTCCTCCTCCATCTACGGCGGAACCATCAACCTGTTCGCAGTTACTCTCAAGAGAATGGGCATCGAGTGCATCTTCGTTGAGCACGACGCTACCGAGGAAGAGCTTGCGGCAGCATTCAAGGAGAACACCAAGGCAGTGTTCGGTGAGACCCTCGCAAACCCCGCTATCACAGTTCTTGATATCGAGATGTGGGCAAAGGTGGCTCACGCACACGGTGTACCGCTGATAATCGACAACACATTCGCTACACCTATCCTCTGCCGTCCTATCGAGTGGGGCGCAGATATCGTTGTACACTCCACCTCCAAGTACATGGACGGCCATGCTGTACAGGTAGGCGGCGTCATCGTTGACAGCGGCAAGTTCGACTGGACCAGCGGCAAGTTCCCCTGCATGACAGAGCCCGACGAGAGCTACCACGGCACAGTATACACAAGAGATTACGCATTCGCACCCTACATCGTTAAGGCGAGAATGCAGCTTATGAGAGATTTCGGCTGCTATCCCGCAGCACACTCCTCTTTCCTGCTTAATCTCGGTCTTGAGACCCTCGCAGTAAGAATGGAGCGTTACTGTGCAAATGCTATCAAGGTTGCGGAGTATATCGAAAACAGCGGCAAGGCTGAGTTCGTTACCTACCCCGCACTCAAGAGCAGCAAGCAGCACGAGCTTGCACAGAAGTACCTGCCCCTCGGCACAAGCGGAGTTATCTCCTTCTCCATCAAGGGCGGCAGAAGCACCGCTGTCAGATTTATGGACAGCCTGAAGCTTGCCTCCAACGAGGTGCACGTTGCAGATATCCGCACCTGCGTGCTGCATCCCGCTTCCGCTACACACAGACAGCTTACAGATGAGCAGCTCGTTGCAGCTGGCATCGACGGCGGCCTCATCCGCTTCTCTGTTGGCCTTGAGAATGTTGACGATATCATCGCAGACATCGAGCAGGCATTTGCAAAACTTTGATTTTAAACATATAACTGGCATTTGTTATTTATCGGGCACGGCACGCCGTGCCCCTACAACATAATAATTAGATATTTAAAGGAGAACAACAAATTGATCACAGTTTCCAATCTTAGCATCAGCTTCGGCGGACAGCTTCTGTTCAAGGATGTTGAGCTTAAATTCACTCCCGGCAACTGCTACGGCGTTATCGGCGCAAACGGTGCGGGCAAGTCCACGTTCCTCAGAGCACTGTGCGGCGAGCTGGAGCCTACAAAGGGCAGTGTATCCATGCCCGAGGAGCTGCGTATGAGCGTCCTCAAGCAGGACCACTACGCTTATGACGAATACACCGTGCAGGACACCGTTATCATGGGCAACAAACGCCTGTATGACATCATCCAGGAAAAGGATGCTCTCTACGCCAAGGAAGATTTCTCCGAGGAGGACGGCGACAAGGCTGCACAGCTTGAAGCAGAGTTCGCAGAGCTTAACGGCTGGGAGGCAGAGTCTGACGCTTCCAAGCTCATCCAGGGCTTAGGTCTGCCCGAGGAGATACTCTATCAGAAGATGGAGAGCCTTACAGGTAACGAAAAGGTAAAGGTGCTGCTTGCACAGTGCCTGTTCGGAAACCCCGATATCATCCTCATGGACGAGCCTACAAACCATCTGGATATCGATGCGGTGTCATGGCTTGAGGACTTCCTCGCCGAATACTTCGGTACAGTTATCGTCGTATCCCATGACCGTCACTTCCTCAATAACGTTTGTACCCACATCGTTGATATCGACTACGGCAAGATCAAGATGTATGTCGGCAACTATGAGTTCTGGTACGAGTCCTCTCAGCTTATCCAGCGCATGATAAAGCAGCAGAATAAGCGTGCCGAGGAAAAGATCAAGGAGCTGCAGAACTTCATCGCCCGCTTCTCCGCAAACAAATCCAAGTCCAAGCAGGCTACTTCCAGACGTAAGCTTATCGACAAGCTGACCGTTGAGGAGCTGCCCGCATCCAGCAGAAAGTACCCCTACATCGGCTTTGATATCGAGCGTGAGGTGGGTAAGGATATACTTCAGGTCTCGGGACTTTCCAAGACCGTTGACGGAGTAAAGGTGCTGAATGATATCAGCTTCACCGTCGGCAAGAACGACAAGATCGCATTCATCGGAAATAACGAGATCGCAGTTACAACACTGTTTAAGATACTCATGGGCGAGCTTGAGCCTGACGAGGGCAGCTTCAAGTGGGGCAGCACCACATCCGTAAGCTACTTCCCCAACGACAACAGCGCATTCTTCAACGACTGCCAGCTCTCCATCCTCGACTGGATGCGCCAGTATTCCAAGGATGAAACGGAAAGCTATCTGCGTGGCTTCCTCGGACGTATGCTGTTCAGCGGCGACGATGTTTTCAAGCCTGTAAACGTACTTTCCGGTGGCGAAAAGGTCCGCTGTATGTTCTCCAGAATGATGCTGTTCCAGAGCAACGTGCTTATCCTTGACCGTCCCACCAACCACCTTGACCTCGAAAGCATCACCGCTGTAAATAACGGCCTTTCTGAGTACAAGGGCAACATCCTGTTCGCATCCCACGACCACGAGATACTCCAGACTGCGGCAAACCGCATCATAGAGATCACCGAGAACGGCTGCTACGACAGAATGGGCACATACGACGAGTTTGTAGAATGGCGTAAGGAAGCTGTCGGCGGCAAATTAATGCTCTGATTTAAGGATTGAACTGAATGAACTATATAATTCTTGATCTTGAGTGGAATCAGGCAGTGGATCGCACCAAAGTGGTCCAGTCGCCTGTAATCCTGCGTGGAGAGATCATACAGATAGGCGCGGTAAAGACCGATGAGAACTTTGAGCTTATCGATAAGCTCAAGATCAATATCGCACCGAAATACTACAGAAAGATGAACCGTCATGTGGAGAAGATCACGGGCATAACCAACGCACAGCTTGCAAAGGGAGAAAAATTTCCCGAAGCTTTCGCCCGATTTAAGGAGTGGTGCGGCGATGATTTTCGCTTCGTCACATGGGGCTTCGATGATGTTTCCATGTTGTCCGACAATATGGCGGTGCACGGGCTTGATCCCTCATGGGGAAGCGACTACATCAACCTGCAGCTTATCTACAAGAACCAGATAGACAACGAGCGTACACAATGGGCACTGTCCGATGCTGTTGAGCGTCTGCAGATACCCATGGATGCACAGGTGCATGATGCCATGAATGATGCGTGGTTCACCTATCAGGTCTGTCGCCGTCTTGATATGCAGAAGGGCCTTGCCGAGTATTCGGGAATGTCGGCAGGTATCAGAGTTGCGCTGCGCCGTGATGTCATCAAGAATCTGAGGGATTATCGCGGGGTGTTGTCTGATGAGAGGGTACGGGATATTCCATGTCCTAGCTGCGGTGCAATACTTGATTCGGCTGAATGGCTGTCCTTCGGTGGCGGAAGAAAATCCGTGATCTCCGAGTGCGGGCAGCATGGAAAATTCCTTGTAAAGCTGAGCTGCAAGAAGATGTCGGAAAGCGTATGGACAGCAACAAGAACGATATACAGAGCCGATGACAAGGCATTGGAATCCTATGAGAAAAAGCTGCAGAAGCAGCATGAGATAATAGCAAGACGCAAAGCAGAAAGGAAATCGCATGATAACAACAGTACTGTTTGACCTTGACGGAACATTTCTCCCGTTCAATCAGGAGGATTTCGTGAAAGTGTATTTCAGCGAGCTTTGCAAGAAGCTTGCCCCCCTCGGCTACGAGCCAAAGCAGACGATAGACTCCATCTGGGCAGGCACCCGCGCCATGATAAAGAACGATGGGAGCAAGCTGAATGTGGATGTCTTCTGGGAGGTGTTCAATCAGCTTAACGAGGGTATGCCCGATGCAAGAGCTCTTTGTGATGCGTTCTACACCAACGAATTTAACAATGCGCGTGCGGTGCTTAAGTATGAACCCGATCGTCGCCCTGTAGTAGAAAAGCTGAAAGAGGCAGGGCTTCGCCTTGTGCTGGCGACGAATCCCTTGTTCCCCCGTGACGGTATGGTGACCCGTATGAGCTGGGTAGGTCTTACTCCCGAGGATTTCGTGCACGTCACAGATTACGTAAACAGCAGCTTCTGCAAGCCTAATCCCGAGTATTTCAGTGAGATATTGGGAAAGATCGGTGCCAGACCCGAGGAATGTATAATGATCGGCAACAGCGTACCCGAGGATATGATCGCTGCAAAGCGCGCAGGACTTTCAGTGTTCCTGCTGCCCGAGTTCATCGAAAATCCCCAGAACGAGGATTATTCCGGATTCCCACAGGGAACGATGGATGATGCGGTGGAATACATAATGAAGCTCATCGCTGAATAAATATATAGCACAATATAAAAAAGCTCCGCTCTGCTTATGCAGAACGGAGCTTTCAGCTTGTCGAAAAACTATATTTTGCCCGCGAAGCGGGCTGTTTAGATAACTTTTTTGGTGTGGCTCTGCCGCACCAAAAAACACTTCTATCCGCACCAGTGTGCGAATTGTCGGCGTAGCTGACAATGAGTGCGCGCAGGGCGGATGTTTCGGCGGAAAAGTCCGACAGGACTTTTTCGACGGTCTCAAGCTCCGCTCTGCTTATGCAGAACGGAGCTTTTTGCTGTTATCATTTATGCAGACTTTTTCTTGCGATAGCTTATCACAAACATCACAACACCGAGAGCGCACCAGACAACCAGCGCGATCCTGGACTGGATGCCAAGTCCGCCGTAGCCCCACTCCTTGGGGCTGAGCAGCATCACTACAAATGCCAGCGAGAACAGTGTACCGATGATGCTGTTGATCTTAAGTCCAACGCTCGCATCCTTGTTCTTTCTGATGGTCATGAATGTAGCGGCGGAAGTAAATCCGTAACCGATAGCCGCACCGATGGAGGACATATCAACTATCCAGCCGAGCACTTCACGGCCGAACCAGGGAGCGATAAGGGAAATGCCCATTACAAAAAGGATAGCCACATAGGGGGTCTTGAATTTGGGGTGCAGCTTTGCGAAAGCAGAGGGCAGCACATTGTCCTTTGCGATGGAGTACAGCAGACGGCTGGTAGCCATATAGAATCCGATCATACCGCTGAGTACGGCACAGAACAGTGCGATGGACAGAATGACAAGTCCGGGGATACCAAGCAGTGTTTCAGCTGCATTGAAGGTAGGCATGGATTTGATGCCCTCAAGGCTGCCTGCGGCAGCTATGTACTCGGTCCAGTTTGCGTAACCATCGGGAACTACAGCAGCAGTGATGGTGTTCAGCACCACATAAAGCAGACCGCCGAACAGGATGGACAGTACCATGATGATCTTGCTCTTCTTGGGAGAGAAGTTGAACTCCTCAGATGCCTGAGGGATAGAGTCGAAGCCTACGAATGCCCAGGGAGCAACCGCGATAACAGCAACGATACCGCCGATATTGATGTCGCCCGAGGCTGTAGCCTGAAATGCGGGAGTAAGGTTTTCGATAGTTGCTGCGGGGCTGATAAGTGCAGCTATACCAAGAAGCAGCACACAGCCTACAAGCGCGAATGCAAGGCAGGTCTGGAACTTACCTGCAACTCCTACGCCACGGATGCACAGGAATGCAAAAAGCACAAGCGCAACCACAGCAAGAAGCACCTCACCAAGGTAGATGCCGTAGCCCTCTACGGTGTACAGGTGTCCCCACTGGAACACTGCAGGGAACAGATTGCGTCCGATAAGTGCCAGCGCCGTAGCGTTAAGGGGCACGATGGCAAGGTAGGACAGACCTAAGAACCATGCGCAGATAAAGCCCATCACCTTACCGAATGAATTCTTTGTATATACATACTCACCGCCCGCAACAGGGAAACGGTTTATCATGTAGCTGTAGTTGAATGCGATAGAGATCATTATCAGTGCAGCAATCGTCATAGCGATAGCTGTACCTGCGGGGCCTGCATTCGGCAGGAATGTGTTGCCGGGCATTACAAATGCGCCCCAGCCGATTATGCTGCCCAGTGCCAGTGCCCATACATGGACAGGCGACAGGTTGCGGGCAAGCTTCTGTTCGTTTTCATTGTTACTCATTTACCAAACCTCCTTATATCAGTCTTTTTTATCTTTGAATTCGGCGATCACAAGATCAAGTGCAGCCTGCTCAAGGGTAAAGTCGCATTCCTTGTAATCATCACCGAGCACCAGCTTCAATATCTGTCTCATGAAAGAGGGATTGCGCACCAGCACAGGACCGATTCCCCATGTACCGAAGAAATTCTTGTAATGGGTACCTTCAAGTCCGTCAGGAGCGGCACCGTCGCTGAAGCCTGTGATGACATCGAACAGAGGATACTTGTTCTTGCCCTCAAGATAAGCAGTGCGGTTTGCAAAACCGTATACTATCTCATCCTTGTCGTAGTCGGGCCTTCCTATCATATCGCACACGAACACCTGATTGGTTTCAATGCCGCGGTAATCAAACAGTCCGATTCCCTTGTGCTCCTTGCCATCGGGAGAGGTGAAGCTCTCGCCGAAAAGCTCTCTTGCGTTGCCTGAAACGTACCATACCTGTCCGTTTTCGATAGCTTCCTTTATCTTGTCGGCATATTTCACAAAGTGCTCTGATAAAGCTGCAAGGTTACGCGCCTTTCCGTGACCGATATATACCATATCATAGCCATCGAGGTCTATAGGGTCGTAAAGCTCGGGGGTGGTCACCTCAACGTTGTTTCCTGTTTCCTTTATGCGCTGACACAGTACGGTGATGTTGTTGTAATCGCCGTAAAGGTCCATCGCCTGTGAATATAAGTGTAGTATTTTTACTGTTTTCATTACTTTTTCAGCTCCTCGATTATTTTGCCCTCGTCACCGAAAGCGGATGCGGCAAGGATGTAGATGTCGCCCTCGGTGCGGCGAAGCGCATCCTTGACCTTGGTGATATCGTTCTCGTAGATGAGCACGTCCTCAGGGATTCCCGCAGCCTTAAGACGGATAGCGGTATCCAGTGCGCGGTTACCCGAGCACACTACGTTCTTCACCTGTCCCACAAGACGTCCGAAAGCAACATCATACAGCCACGAGATATCCTTATACTCAAGGTACAGCACGTTATTCACGAACAGCAGTACTGTCTTTTCGCCCTGCTGCTCAAGCACAAAGGAAAGCGACTGGTCGAGGGAAGCTGCATTCTGCTTTGTCATCATAAGGTTGACGGGTCTGCCCTCGAAGCTGAAGCTCTCGCGTCTGCCCTTGGCACCCTTGAAGCCTGCGATACCACTCCTGAACTGATCCATTGTGATGCCTACAGTGCTGCACACCGCGCAGGCTGCGATGGTGTTGAACATATTAAATGTGGTATCAAAGGGGATGGTTACAGCCTCACCATTTATAAGGAGCTTTTTGTTTTCGAAATCTATCTGTGTTCCGAGGAAATCTGCTTTGGGAGTTTCGTAATCACAGTTGGAGCAGTGGAACTGTCCGAGGTGGTTGTAGTGATAGAAATCGTACTTCATGGTGTGGAAGCAGCGGGGGCATATCTTGCAGTCATGCGTACCGCTGACACACTCGTCTGTAGAACGGGAGGTACGCTCCATTGCAAAATAAAGCGTTCTTCCGGGGATAGTGAGGTTCATGCTGATAGGCTCGTTTGCATTGAGTATCAGTGTCATATCGGGCTGCTTTGAGATGGCCTCTGCGATCTTTTCAAATACCACATCGGGGTTACCGTTTCTTGCGACCTGATCGCGGAGCAGGTTAAGCACAAGGTAATAATCGATCTTGATATCTTCGAAAATGAAGCGGGAGTAGCACTCGTCCACCTCAAGCACTACGTAGTCAGCCTTTACTTTGCCCGAAAGCGAAGCCGCGCTTACGAGCGCAGAGGTGATACCGCTCTTCATGTTGGAGCCGAGCTCGTTGTTTACCACCTTGTAACCGCTCTCGCGCATAACGCGGGCGATAAGGTTCGAGGTGGTGGTCTTTCCGTTGGAGCCTGTTACGGCGATCACCTTTCCATTGAAGCTGAGCTTCTTCATTATCTGCGGATACATCTTCAGGGCGATCTTTCCGGGCAGGTCTGTGCCTCCGCCCAGTATCTTTCCCGCAAGAGTGAGCATTTTGCAGATCAATGCAACAAATGCGTATTTCATGTCTGTTCTCCTTAATATATTCTTGTATATAGGTTTTTATTTGCTTTTTGTATCATAACAGACTTTTTATTTCAATACAGCTTTATCCTGTTACAACATAAAAGCATATCGCTTTATTATACCACGAAATTACAGTGCTGTCAAGAAAAATGCAACAAATATAAGTGCCTATCGCAGGACAGAAAGATGCTAGCTTAGTAACACTCCTAAAACCACACGAAATGCAGGTCATGCATATTGCTTTTGATGAAATCAACACAATTTTTGCTCATGAAACTCCAAAATAATAAAATATGACGAAATTATGCAAAATGCCGCGTGACAACTTGCAATTTCAGGGCGAATGCGTTATACTAAAAAGCAGAACCATTTTTACAGGAGGCAGACTCTATGTATAGAATAGTCGAGAAAAAGATACTGAATCCTTACGTTACGCTGATGGAGGTCGAGGCTCCGCTCATCGCGAAGAAAGCACAGCCCGGACAATTCATAATCCTTCGTGTTGATGAGGAGGGTGAACGCATCCCTCTTACCGTTGCAGACTATAACAGGGAAAAGGGTACTATAACTATAATATTCCAGATAGCAGGCGCTACCACCGAAAAACTGAATCACCTGAACAAGGATGAATATATCCATGATTTTGTAGGACCTCTCGGAACTCCCACACATACAGACGGACTTAAAAAGGTCGCTGTTGTAGGCGGCGGTGTAGGCTGCGCTATCGCATATCCCGTAGCGAAGAAGCTTCACGAGCTTGGCGCAGAGGTACACAGCATCGTTGGTTTCAGAAACAAGGATCTTGTGATACTTGAGGATGAATTCCGCTCCGTCAGCGATGTTATGAAGATCATGTCGGACGATGGAAGCTGCGGTGAAAAGGGTCTTGTTACCGACGCACTGAGGCAGCTTATCGAAGCAGGCAATACCTATGACGAGGTAGTTGCCATCGGTCCTCTCGTTATGATGAAATTCGTTGCAAAGCTCACTAAGGAATACGGCATAAAGACCGTTGTTTCCATGAATCCTATAATGATAGACGGCACGGGAATGTGCGGCGGCTGCCGACTCACCGTGGGTGGCGAAACAAAGTTTGCCTGTGTGGATGGTCCCGAGTTCGACGGGCATCTGGTGGATTTTGACGAGGCTATCGAGCGTGCTGCCATGTACAAGGATTTCGAGTCACACAAGCGTGAGGATACCTGCAATCTCTACAAAAAGGAGACGACATAATGCCTAATATGAGTCTTAAAAAGAACGAAATGCCTGTTCAGGATCCCAGGATCCGCAGCGGCAATTTCGACGAGGTGGCACTCGGATACACAGAGGAACAGGCACTGGATGAGGCTGAACGCTGCCTTAACTGCAAGAACAAGCCTTGTGTGGGCGGCTGTCCCGTAGCCATCGACATCCCCGCATTTATCAAAAAGATAAAGGAAAAGGATTACGAGGGTGCATATAAGATAATCTCCGAAAGCAGCTCGCTTCCTGCTGTGTGCGGCAGGGTATGCCCTCAGGAAACACAGTGCGAAAGCAAGTGTGTGCGCGGCATCAAGGGTGAGCCTGTTGCTATAGGCAGACTTGAACGTTTTGTTGCGGACTGGCACAACAAACACTCTCTCGGCGCGGTTGAAATGCCTCAGCCCAACGGCCACAAGTGTGCGATAATCGGCGCCGGTCCCAGCGGACTTACCTGTGCGGGAGATCTGGCAAGGATGGGCTACGATGTTACGGTTTACGAGGCGTTGCATCTTGCAGGCGGCGTGCTTGTATACGGAATTCCCGAATTCAGATTACCCAAGGAGATAGTACGCCACGAGATAGAAAATCTCAAGGCACTGGGCGTGAAGATCGAGACCAATGTAGTCATCGGCAGAACGATCGAGGTAGACGAGCTTTTCCAGCAGGGCTTTGATGCGGTGTTTATCGGAAGCGGTGCGGGACTGCCGAGATTTATGAACATTCCCGGCGAAAACCTCAAGGGAGTTTATTCCGCCAACGAGTTTCTCACCCGTGTAAACCTTATGAAAGCTTACAAGGCTGACTCCGATACACCCATAAAGAACAGCAGGAGCGTTGCTGTAGTCGGCGGCGGAAATGTTGCCATGGATGCGGCGAGATGCGCGAAGCGCCTTGGCGCGGAGAATGTATATATCGTATACCGCCGCGGCGAGGAAGAAATGCCTGCCCGCAAGGAAGAGGTACATCACGCAAAGGAAGAGGGGATTATCTTCAGGACTCTCACAAATCCTGTTGAGATACTCGGAAACGAGCACAGATTCGTGGACGGCATGAAGTGCGTTGAAATGGAGCTGGGCGAACCTGACGCCAGCGGCAGAAGAAGTCCCTGCGTCAAGGCGGGCAGTGAATTCGTGCTGGATGTTGACTGTGTGATCATGGCTATCGGCACAAGCCCCAACCCCCTTATCCGTAACACAACTGAGGGTCTGCTTACAAACAAGCACGGCTGCTTCATCGCGGATGAGCATGGCCTGACCTCCCGCGAGGGCGTATACGCAGGCGGCGACGCCGTAACAGGCGCGGCAACTGTCATCCTTGCTATGGGCGCAGGAAAAACTGCCGCAAAAGCGATGGATGAATACATTAAAACCAGAAAATAACATACGCTCCCCGCAGATCCGCTGTGGGGAGCTATCTTTTTATAACAAGACCGCCCCTGCAAAAGCAAGGGCGGTGAAAAACAAATATATCTGCCGTATGTATCAGAAATCGATATCGTTTACGGCGGAGTTTGCAAGCTGCAGTTCCTTCTTGGGCACTCTCTTAAGGGGAGAATACACGAACTTCTTGCAGGAGTCGTAGGTCTTTACGGGACCGAACTTAGAGCACATGATCTTGTCGCCCTCGCCCGCAGTACCAAGCTCGCAGTATTTGCAGGACGGCTTAATATTATTACCGAACAGCTTCTTCTTAGCCATAAATATTACCTCCATCCGACGGATAACTGATCCGCACTGAAATAAAAACTATTTTTATAACTACATTATAGCACAACAGTTTGAAAATGTCTACTTTTTTCTAAAACAATTTTTTACTTCTGTTTTGTGAAATTTGACGAAATACATCTTACAGACTTTCAATGATATCCGCTGTATAAGCATAATCGGGAAACTCGCTGCGTATACGCTTTGCCGCCTTGCGGCAGAAATCCTCGCGTAGCTCGGGCTTATCTCTCATTACCTGCTTTGCGCCCCACAGATGTGTGACATCATCCTGCGGAAAGAACAGGTGATCCTTGTCAAGCAGCGTCTTTACAGGGGTTCCTGTGTATTCGGCACACATTGCCGCCATGCGCTGTTCTGCGAACACCATGTAGCACAGCCTGTCATCGCAGGATACTGCAGACTTCATAAAGGCGATCGCCTGGGAGGTGTAGAACTCCTTGAAATCATTGTCGGGAAGATACAGGAATGCTGTATTCAGCGGAAGCACGCTCTCGTCAAAGGGTGGAAGGATATGCTCCTTAAGACGGAAATATGATATCGGCGGATAGATGTCAGGATACATATCCTCACGGTGTGCCGCCACAAGTTCCTTTCCGAGGGGAAGCTCGTTCCATATTATCATATCGGTGTCAATCATGGCGCAGGGTGCCTTTGCCTCGCGCAGCGCGAAAAGCTTGCCGCCTGCCCAGAACATCTGCGGGTCGATACCCTCCAGATCATCGGGGATGCAGACGCGGACCTCGTTCCAGATATCGCAAAGCCCGATCTTTTTGTAATACTCTGCACCTGCGGTATCGGTATAAAGCGAAATATCACCGTTGTGCTTCCTCCAGCTTAACGCAGAAAGCACAGTGCAGTAAAGATCGAAATCCTCCTGAAAAAAAGCTCCGCTTTTCTTTGCAAAAAACGGAGCGGTGGAGATTATATGAATAGCGTTCATAAATACCTCATATCAGATGTATGCCATAGCCGAATCGATTTAACGGACACATACCGAGAGTGCGGTACATTATCTCGTCGTACTCATCAGAGGAGATGCAGCGGAAACTGCCGCCTGACAGCGGAACCCCTCTGTAAGATCCGAACAGTAATGCCTCGCCCGAAGCAAAGGGGCCTCCGAAGCGGAATGAGCCTTTACCATAGGCATACGATCCATAATTAAAGGAGCTATAATTGAACGAGCCAAAACGGTATGAGCCGAAATTATACACATAAGACCCGCCGAAGCTTGAAATACCATAGCGGAACGAGCCTTTCCTGAACGAGCCCAGGTACCATTCCCATTCCCACTCCCAGGCGTTGGAGAAGCTGCCGCGCTTGAACGAGCCGAGAGAATAGCTGCCAAAGTTGTATGAGCCCATGCCGTATCCGAAGCTACCAAAGCCAAAGCTTCCTGTATAGGAGCTTATCGGGAAGGAGCCTGAAAGGCTGCTGACAACAGGGGGCTCATGCACAGCGACCCCCTTGAAATGTTCCACTGCCGCAACTACATTTTCGTCTGTCCTGTGCACAGGGACATCGCATTTCTTTTTCAGAAAAATACTGCTCAGACGGTCGTTAAGGCATGGCTCATCGGGGAGCACGTTGGAAAGCTCCCTCGCAAGCTCTGTCCCTCCGTGAGAGGAGAGCCATTTTATAAGGCTGCCCCCGAGGAAATATCCGCGGATAGCAGCTATGTCGAAGTTGTCGGCGATCTCATCTGCCGAACAGATCTTCTTTTTGTTAAGCCATAAAGCACAATCCATCCGCTTCCTCCAATAAAAATGCACAATTATCTTTTATAGTATACCATATCTTTTAATAAATTTCAACAAGTTTACAATAACAAAAATCGCCACATATCAATATTTGTGCAAAAAGCACAATCAGATATGTTAAAAATCACATATAAAAGTTTTATGAAAGCGGTTGCTTCATCTTAAAAAAGTATTGAACAAATATGCGTTTTATGGTAAAATAAAGTATATGCGACGATCGATACAGTCGGTCGGCTTTTATGTTAATACGAAAGGAACACCAGACCATGACAGCTTTCACAACAGCGGATATACTCCTGCCCGGGCTTTCGGCAGAGGAAATGACAAAGTGGGCGGTAGTAGCCTGCGACCAGTACACAAGCGAGCCTCAGTACTGGGAAAAGACAGCACAGATCGCAGGGGACAGCCCCTCGGCACTTAAGCTCATCCTGCCTGAGGTCTATCTCGAAGCTCCCGATGCTAAACAGCGCATCGCTGACATCAACGAACAGATGAAAAAATACCTCAGTGAAAACATATTCAACGAGTACAAGGATGCGCTCGTCCTCACCGTCCGCACACAGGCTGACGGCAAGGTACGCACAGGTCTTGTCGGCGCTATCGACCTTGAGATGTATGATTATACCAAAGGAAGCACCTCGCAGGTGCGTGCAACCGAGGCTACCGTTGCATCCCGTATCCCTCCCAGAATGGAGATACGCCGTGATGCAGCACTGGAGCTTCCCCATATAATGATACTTATCGATGATGTGAAAAAAACGGTCATCGAGCCACTTGAAGCACGTCTTGATACACTGACAAAGCTGTATGATTTCGAGCTTATGCAGAACGGCGGACACCTCGCAGGATATCTTGTGAACGGCGATGATGTAAAGGCTGTTTTTGCTGCACTGGATGTTCTTGCTGACAAGGCGGATTTCAACAATCGCTACGGACTCAGCGGACAGGAGGTGCTGCTGTACGCTATGGGCGACGGTAACCACTCTCTCGCCACCGCAAAGGCGTGCTACGAGGAGAAAAAGGCAGCAAACTCCCCCGAAGCTGCGTTTGCGCGCTACGCTCTCGCAGAGGTAGTGAATCTGCACAGCGAAGCTCTCGAATTCGAGGCTATCCACCGCGTTATAGTTGATGTGGATACAGATAAGCTTATGGCAGAGATGACCGAAGCACTCGGACTTGTAAAGGGCACAGAGGGGCAGAGCTTTGTGGTCGTACTTAACGGTACAGAAGAGAGCTACACTGTAACAAAGCCCACCGCAAACCTCACCGTAGGCAGCCTGCAGAATTTCCTTGACGGCTATCTTGCACAGAATAAGGGTGCTATCGACTACATCCATGGCGACGATGTGGTAAAATCCCTGTGTGAAGCAGACAACAGCATTGGCTTCCTGCTGCCCTCTATGACGAAGGCAGAGCTCTTCCCCACTGTTATCAAAGACGGCGCCCTGCCGAGAAAGACCTTCTCAATGGGGCATGCTCATGACAAGAGGTTCTACTGCGAGGCGAGAAAGATACGCTGACGCGAGCTTTTCACGTTCTTGGAACGAATAATATAAATAAACATCACCCAAAGATCGGTAAAAACTGCGAGGTAACGACATGAATTTAGTAAAGCTTGAACAGATAACCGATATGCTGCAAAAGCAGATCGAATGGGGACTGGTAAAGGGCAACGCCGCATACGTCCTCAAAAACGGACAGCCTATCTACAAGGCGTGCTGCGGAATGGCCGATGAGGCACGCGGCATCAAATGGACAGAGGACACTATCGTTCGCCTTTACTCCATGACAAAGCCCATAACCGCTGCCGCCACAATGATACTCTTTGACAGGGGACAGCTTGATCTGCAGGATAAGGTCGCAGATTACATCCCGGGATTCAAGGATCAGAAGGTCTGGACAGAGGATGGGCTTGTTCCCGTAGAAAAACCCGTAACGATCAAAAACCTGTTGGATATGACCTCGGGTCTGTGCTATCCCGACGGATGGTTCCCCGCGGGCGCAGAGATGCAGAAGCTGTACGACCGCCTGGACGCTGAATACAAGGCAGGCAACCCCTCCGATACGCTTACCTATGCCAACCTCATCGGTCAGCAGCCGTTGGCATTCCAGCCGGGCGAAAAATGGATGTACGGCACAAGCGCGGATATCCTGGGTGCGGTGATAGAAGTGATCTCGGGCAAGAAGTTCGGCGATTTCCTTAAGGATGAGCTTTTCGAGCCGCTGGGAATGGTCGACACAGACTTCTATGTTCCCGAGGAAAAGCTTTGCCGCTTTGCGGAAAACTATGAGCCTAAAGAGGATGGCTCACTAGTGCCCTGCCTGTGGCAGCATCTTGGACTTACATATCTCTGCCGCAAAATGCCCGAATTCCAGTCGGGCGGCGCAGGACTCTGCTCCACAATGAATGATTATGCGGCATTTGCTACTATGCTTCTGAATAAAGGTACATACCACGGCAGACGCATCCTCAGCGAAAATGCAGTGAGATACCTCACTTCTCCCCAGCTTACAGATAAGCAGCAGAGCTTACTTGACTGGGACAGCATGATAGGCTACAATTACGGTAACCTTATGCGTATATGCAAGGATGAGCGGGACGGCGCAGGCATAAGCTGCTTCAGGGGCGAATACGGCTGGGACGGATGGCTTGGCTGCTTTTTCGCAAACGATCCGCAGAACGGCTATACGTTCCTGTATTTCATCCAGCGCTGCGGCGGACTGGGTCAGCGACCCATCCGCATGATAAAGCAGATAGTATACGGCGCCGAGGACTGATCGGACGCAGAAAGGACATAACATATGAAAAAGATCATATCCGCCATTCTTGTGGCGACAATGATACTCACAATGGCAGGCTGCGGAGGTAATACAAGCTCTGTCGCTTCGGATAATTCAGGCGTGGCAGGTACATCAGAAGCTACGGGAGGTACTTCTTCGGGCGGCGACTCTCCCGAGGCAGAAGCTCCCCTGTCCAATCCCGTTGCGCTGACCGAGGATGGCGACATCGACATGGAAAAGGCGCTCGCCTATGAGACCGACTTTGAAGCGCTTAAAGCCTCGCTTGCGGCTAAGACTGTTGATCCCGATGATACAGTATCGGAAAATTCCAACGAGGATACCATCGCAGTGTTCGAGTACCTCAGAAGCATCTACGGCAAGCAGGTGCTTACCTGCCAGCAGATGATGGACAGCGATTCCTACGAGGATATCGTGTACTACAACGCCACAGGTGATATGCCCGCCATGAAAGGCTTTGACTTCATATTCTGCACAGGAAGCTACATAAATGAGGGTATGGTGGACGAGGCTATCAGATGGCACGAGGAGAGCGGCGGTCTTGTTACCTTCACATGGCACTGGAACGTACCGATAGACGTAAACGACCACTCAAAGGGCTATGCGTTCTATCAGGAGGAGATCCAGAACTGGGATCAGATAAACGCAGTTACTCCCGGCACAAAGGAATATGAGCAGGTCATCCATGATATCGACCTTATCGCTACAAAGCTCCAGCGTCTTGAGGAAGCAGGCGTGACAGTTCTGTTCCGTCCTCTGCACGAGGCAAGCGGTGCATGGTTCTGGTGGGGTATCCAGGGCAAATCCAGTGCCCAGAACGAGGTGTTCCAGAAGCTGTGGTACATAATCTTCGACCGTATCGAAAACTATCACAAGCTTACGAATATCATCTGGGTATGGAACGGCCAGTCAAAGCTGTGCGCAGTAAGTCCCAACACCTATGATATCGCGGGCATCGACTACTACGCAAGCTCCAAGGATCACTCGGCGCTCAGCAGCCAGTATAATAATCTCCAGACCTTCAGCACCGAGGACGACGGCAAGATGCTCGCCCTTTCCGAGTGCGGATATCTCCCCGATCCCGCAGACTGCGTTGCTACTGGCACCATGTGGCTGTACTACATGATCTGGAACGGAGATTTCGTATTCGAAGCAAATGCCAGCGGAAAGGCGAAAACAAGCCTTGACGGTACACCTTCTCCCAACACCGAGCGTATGACCAATGAACTGCTGGTGGAACACTATGCTCACGAGGCACTTGTAACCTACAGCGACCTGCCCGCACAATTCACCGAGGGCAAGGACTTCCCCCAGAGGATAAAGAACTGGGAATACTTCAAAATGAGCTGATAACAAAACAGCGCTTCTCACATAAAAGAAGCGCTGTTTTTATATGGGATGTTCTGCGGCTTTTTCATCCGCCGAATGAATCATACATCTCCGCAAGTGCCCTGAACTGCGTTATCACATCCCCCTCGGTGGTAGCATAGTCCGTTTCAAGCACCTTAATGGTACGTCGGTAAAGCTCCGCGGCGCGGCCGTAATCCTTTCGGATGATGGCTGTCTGCGCAAGGCACAGAAGATCATCTATCAGCCTTGGGCAGGGCTGCAGTGCATGGGAGTGCTCCCAGCACTCATCTGCTTTGTCATAATCCCCCATACGCGCATACAGGTCACCCTTATACGACCATGCGAGCCAATCCTCGGGATACTGCTGCGTCATTTCGTAAAGAGCATCCTCTGCTTGCTGAACTTCGCCACGCAGCCAATGTATCTGCGCCTTATACCATAACGAGCGGCAGGTGTCATCTGAACGCTTAAGCTTAGCCAGGATGTATTCTGCTTCCTCTGCCCTGCCATCATCAATAAGATTATCCAACAAAAGCTGCAGCGCAGGGAGATTATTCGGCTGATCTTCAACAAACTCCATGTAGAACGCGATAAGCTCGCTGTGATTTGAAGCATACCAGTCGCGATCGGCGCCTTTCCACGCCATACAAAGCAGACTGTGGTTGTATTTCTTTTCGGGCTCGTATGCTATCGCTTTCTTTGCGTAGCCTGCCGCTGTCATGCGATAGCTTATTGCCTGCTGATTATACAGACACGCAAGCGCGGTAAGCACCCTGCCTTTCATCACAGGATCATCCTTGTGCTCTGCAAGGAAGCTGCGGTAGCTTTCAAACTCCCGCTCGGGTATCACAGTGTTTTCGCTGCTGGTTTCCAGCATATTCTCAATGCGCAGCAGCCTTGCCTCGTCCGTCATGGAGAACAGCTCGTCGATAGTCACGCCGAGCTCCACCGAAAGCTGCGGCAGAAGCCCGATATCGGGAGTGGTAACACAATTTTCCCACTTCGATACCGTCTGCGGTGCAACTCTCAGCTTCTCTGCAAGCTGTTCCTGGGTCATGCCCTTGCTAAGGCGCAAAAGGCGTATCTTCTTTCCTATATCAAGGTTCATATTCATTCCTCCTGTTTGTTTTCGGAGCTCCTGTATTAATGATAACAGCTTTCGGGGATATTTTCAATAACGCGGTCCGCTACATTACTAACCGCCGAAGCTAATAACCTGAAAAGGGCGATTTTTTCCGATAACCTTATTGACAATGCCCGCCAATGATAGTATAATAAAAGTGTATCTTATTAAATTCGGAGGTCATACATCATGGCTATTTTAGTTACAGGCGGCGCAGGCTTTATCGGCTCCCACACTTGTGTTGAGCTGCTCAACGCAGGCGAAGAGATCGTTGTAATGGATAACTTCTACAACTCCAACCCCAAGGCACTGGACGGCATCCGTGAGATCACGGGCAAGGACTTCAAGTTCTACGAGGCAGATATGCTGGATATGGCAGCAGTGGACGAGATATTTGCCGAGAACGATATAGAGGCTGTGATCCACTTTGCAGGCTACAAGTGCGTTCCCGAGAGCGTTAAAAAGCCGCTGATGTACTACTCCAACAATCTGCGCGGTACTTTTAACATTCTTGAGTGTATGAAGAAGTACGGCTGCACAAGATTTGTATTCAGCTCCTCCGCTACCGTTTACGGAATCCCCGAGACTGTTCCCGTCAAGGAGGACTTCCCCCTCAGTGCGATCAATCCTTACGGCAGCACCAAGCTCATCATTGAGAACCTCTGCCGCGAGATGGCCGCTGCAAGCGACAAGTGGAGCATGATACTTCTGCGCTACTTCAATCCCGTAGGTGCCCATGAAAGCGGAAAGATCGGCGAGGATCCCAACGGTATCCCCAATAACCTTATGCCTATCGTTCTGGATAAAGCAACAGGCAAGCGCGAGGTGCTGAGCGTTGCAGGCAACGACTACCCCACTCCCGACGGCACCTGTGTGCGTGATTACATACACGTTGTTGACCTCGCAAAGGGTCACGTTGCGGCAATCAAAAAGGCAAGAAACTCCAGCGGTGCGCTTGCATACAATCTCGGCACAGGAAACGGCTACTCCGTTCTTCAGATACTGGATACATTCCAGCGTGTGAACAACATCGATCTCGGCTACACCATCGGCGAACGCCGTCCCGGCGATGCTGCGGCTACCTACGCGGATCCCGCCCTTGCTGAAAAGGAACTGGGCTGGAAGGCTGAAAAGACCCTTGAGGAAATGTGCCGTGACGCATGGAACTTCAGAAAGCTCCGTGAGGAAGAGAATAAGTAATAAATTCAAACATCAAACGCTCCCGTGATGAGATCGGGGGCGTTTTTGCTTTTACTGCGCATTATATCTCGGCTTGCAGGCAAGCAGCATACCACACATAGTCAGTACGCACAAAGACATTACGGCATTCACCGAAAACGGCTGCACCTCCACAGCGGATGGCGCGTACGCAGAAAGCACAGGTTCACCAAGCAGAAGCCCTGCCGTTGAAGCTATGGCACTTATCACAGCGGCAGGCAGCCTTGACAACAGGAATCCTTTCAGCGGTATTTTCCCCTCGGTAAGCGCACATATCTGCATTATAACGCACACGCCCCCGAACGAGAGCAATGCGCCGCACAGAGGAAAGATATACCATCCTGATGGCATCATATTCTGCAGGCAGCTTATTTCCAGCAGGGAAGGCAGTATTGCAGAGCTGTTTTCCTTAGTTCCGATGGCGGCAAAGAAAATCTCGGCGGCACGCTGTATGCTCAGCGCATCCAGCACCGCTGTCACTGCAGCGAAGCCCGTTATCATCACACAGACGGTGAACATCACACGTGCCGCAGACATCACCGAACCCACAAAGCACCCTGCACCCGGATCGTAGTTGGTCACGGCGGGGATTAGCTTTATCCTGTTTCCTGTACGGCATACGAATATCCCGATGGCCAGCGAGGACAGCAGCCCTGCCATGAATAACACCGCTCCCGCTGCCGTGCTGCCGAACACCCTCATCCCGGCTATTCCTATGACGAATGACGGACCGCTGCCGTAGCAGCAGCACAGTAGCCGTCCCGCATCGCTTGAGGAGATCCTCCCGCACTTCACGAGCTCCGTAAGCAATCGTGCCCCGACGGGGTATCCTCCGATGTTCGAAAGCAGGAAGACAGCGCACAGCTCCTCGTCGAGTCTCATCAGCTTCGACAGTGGGAAAGTAATGAATCGGAATACGCTCCTGTAAAGGCCGCTTGCCTGAAGATACACCGAAAGCACAGTGAAAGCAAACAGCGATGGTATCATAACTTCAAGACAGGTGGTAACTGCATTTTGCACTGCACCTCCTACAGCCGTCGGCTCTGTCAGAAGTACCACTGCAAAGATGAGTGCCGCTGCACACAGTATGTATCGCATAGTCCCTCCTTGTTCTGTTTTCTTGTCCTGTTTCATATTATATTCCATAAGACAAGTTTAATTACCTTTCGGAGGATATATGGGAATAAAGGAAACGCTTATCCGCCTTGGCGACTACACGGGAGAATCAGCCGTGACCATTAAAGGCAGACGGGAGCTTGATGCAGAGAACTGCCGCTGTATCGTTGCGTGCGATGAGAATCTGGCAGTGCTTCGTATGCGTGGACAGGATGTCCGCGTGGTTGGAACAGGACTTACGCTGGAAAACTACGGTGCCTACGGAGTAAAGATCACAGGCGAGATACACTCTCTTACTCTTGAAGAAAACGGGGGTGACGATGCATGATGAACGGTCTGTTTCTCGGGAAGGTGGAGTTCTGTGGCATCGGAGGCTTTCAGGAACGCTTTGTTTCAGAGCTGCTGGATAACGGCATAAAACTGCGTCGTGTGAAGATGGCGGAGGGGAAAGTTACGGGTGTGGTATCTCCGGTTGATTACCGCTTTGCCGCCGTTACAGCCAAAAAGCACGGAGTACGCCTGCGCGCAGGAAAACGCGGAGGAGTGTATTTCACTGCACTTCGTTACAGCCGGCGCGCGGGACTGTATGCAGGTTTCATGCTTTTCGGGACGATACTCTCCATCGGGCAGGCAACGGTCGCGGATATCCGTATCACAGGGGACGGCCCCGAGGCACAGGTAGTAGAGATACTGGAGGATTGCGGCATTACAAGGGGAGTTTCTACCCATGGCCTGGATTGTTCTCTAGCCGAGCGCCGCATAATGCTTGAGGTTGAGAATGTGGCATGGGTGGATGTGTCATGCGTCGGAAGCCGCGTTGTCGTCAATGTGGAGAGTGGCACGCCGATGCCTGAGATGATCGATCCTGATAAGCCATGCAACATCGTTTCCGCGCGGGATGCGATGGTGGTGGATACCGTGGTGCGCAAAGGAAAGCTTATCACGCAGATAGGAAGCGGCGTGCAGAAAGGCGGGCTTCTGGTAAGCGGCACCGTAGCAAACGGCTCGGATGATCTGCTTTATCTTCACGCTAATGCCGAGATCATAGGTGAGTTCACCGAAACACGGGAGTTCTTCGTTCCTTATAATGAAACGATAAGGATAGCCGACGGAGAGGAGACGCACTTCCGTTATCTCGCTTTTAATGAGGATATATATCCGCTGTTTTTCGGGGAAGCGTACGCTGAGGATTCGCTGTACAGTGAGCAGACCGAGATACTGGATATCTTCGGTGCCGAAACGCCTTTCAGGCTTATCACGGGGACCTTTACAAGATATAGGGAAAGAGATATCACCCGTAGCGATGATGATTGTCTGGCTCATCTCAGAAAGCTGAAAACAGATTTTGAGGAGAATTTCTACCCCGAGTATGAGATAACAGGAGCAATAGAAAAATGTATGCCCGAAAAGGATGGGATACGGCTCATTGTAGACTACACGCTGCGTGGAAATATCGCCGAAACCGTACCGATAGAGGTAACGATTTCGGGGTTGCGGTAATGTCATGCCGTCGAAATACACAAACCACAGTGGATTCCCGTATTTTTTGTGTGAAAATACGGGAAATTTTATTTTTGTGCTTGACAAATATAATATAATCTGATATAATACCAATGTTGCTGTAAAGTAATTTTACTTTCCACCGCTTGGTGAACAGAAAGGCGGCTTTTATGGAACGCAGCTTTGATACTGTTATACTGCTGGATATCTATGGAGAGCTGCTGGCAAACTCCCAGCGTGAGGCACTGGATATGCGCTACAACGCAGATCTTTCTCTTTCCGAAATAGCGGAGGAGATGGGTGGCGTCACAAGGCAGAGCGTGCTGTACTCTATAAAAAAAGGAGAGCAAAGATTGCTTGAGCTTGAAGAAAAGCTAGGTTTTGCGGAAAGGCTCAACACCCTCTCGGCTCAGCTTGACAAGGCGGAGTCACTTCTTGGTGATGTGGCGGCAGAAAACAGTGACATACGACTTAACGAGATAAAGGATATCCTTTCTTCCGTGAAGAAAGGATTGTGATAAAAATAAGGTCTGCGAGGTGAGAACATGGCTTTTGAAGGTCTTTCGGGAAAGCTCAATAACGTATTCAGCAAGCTGAAAGGACGTGGTAAGCTCAACGAAAAGGACATCAAGGAGGCGATGCGCGAGGTGCGCATGGCACTGCTTGACGCGGACGTAAACTACAAGGTTGCCAAGGATTTTGTGGCAAAAGTAAGCGAAAAAGCCGTTGGCGAGCAGGTCATGGAGAGCCTTACCCCCGCTCAGCAGGTGATAGATATAGTTCACCGTGAGCTTATAGACCTTATGGGAAACACCACCGCAAGACTGGATTTCCCCTCAAAGCCCCCCTGCGTTATCATGATGTGCGGACTTCAGGGTGCAGGTAAGACCACCCACTGTGCAAAGCTTGCAAAGCATCTCATCGCACAGAACAGACGTCCCCTGCTGGTAGCCTGTGACGTTTACCGTCCCGCCGCTATCGACCAGCTCAAGATCGTAGGTGAAAAGGCAGGCGCACATGTTTTTGAGATGGGTCAGATAGACCCTGTGAAGATCGCCAAAGAGGGTATTAAATACGCCAAGGACAACGGATTTGACGTTGTAATGCTGGATACCGCGGGCCGTCTGCACATAGACGAAACACTGATGGAAGAGCTTGAGAATATCAAGAGAGAAACAAACCCCAATGAGATACTGCTGGTGGTTGACTCCATGACAGGTCAGGACGCTGTAAACGTTGCGGAGAGTTTCAACAACACACTTGATATCACGGGCGTCATCCTCACAAAACTGGACGGCGACACCAGAGGAGGTGCGGCGCTTACCGTACTTGCTATCACAGGCAAGCCGATAAAGTTTGCGGGTATCGGCGAGAAGATAGACGATATCGAGCCTTTCTACCCCGACAGAATGGCAAGCCGTATCCTCGGCATGGGCGATGTGCTGACGCTTATCGACAAGGCAAAGAGTGCCATCGATGAAAAAGCAGCCATGAAGACCATGCAGAAGATGCAGGAAAATAAATTCGACCTGAACGATCTGTATGCACAGTTCGAGCAGATAGAGAAGATGGGAAGCATCTCTTCAATACTGAAGATGATCCCGGGCGCAAACAAGATCGACGAAAGCCAGATCGACGAGCGCAAGATGCCCCGTACAAAGGCTATCATCTCCTCCATGACCAAGAAGGAACGCGAAAAGCCCTCAATAATCGATGCGAAGCGCAAGCGCAGGATCGCAGCGGGCAGCGGCACGAAGGTCGAGGATGTAAATCAGCTTCTTAAGCAGTTTGAGCAGATGCAGAAGATGATGAAGCAGATGGGCATGACAGGCAAGGGCAAAAAGAAGATGCGCATCCCCATGAACATGATGAAGCAGATGGGCAACATGGGCGGCGGAATGGGCGGCTTCGGCGGACCCGGCGGCTTCCCGATGTAAAATGATGATTCATAGCGGTCACCGCTTTGATATTAAAAATCTATGAAAGGAGAAAACTAAAATGGCAGTAAAGATCAGACTGAGAAGAATGGGCGCTAAGAAGGCTCCTTTCTATCGTGTAGTTGTTGCTGACTCCCGTTACCCCAGAGATGGTCGTTTCATCGAGGAGATCGGCTACTATGATCCCACTAAGGAGCCCGCTATCGTTAAGATCGATATGGACAAGGCTAACGAGTGGATCAAGAAGGGCGCACAGCCTACCGAAACTGTTAAGAGACTGATGAAGTAATTGACAGCAAGGTTTGCGGGCATTCGCCCGTTTGAACGATCACCCCAAGGAGGGATAATATATGAAAGAGCTTCTGACAACTATCGCTTCTGCCCTCGTAGAGGACAAGAATGCGGTGCAGGTCACTGCCGATGAGCCGGACGCAGAGGGCGTTGTGGTATATCACCTCCACGTTGCTCCCGACGATATGGGCAGAGTTATCGGCAAGCAGGGAAGGATTGCAAAAGCTATCCGTACTGTAATGCGCGCAGGCGCAGTAAGAGCCGATGAAAAGATCTCTGTAGAGATCGATTGATAAAAACTCCGGACAAAAGGCAACATTTACTACAGAAAAGTCGTTCGGACAAAACAGTGTATATGCCAAAGCGGTATCATCTGTCATTGATGATACCGCTTTTGTTTATATAAAGAGTAAAAAGTTATTCTTCGTCCTCACGCTCCTCGTACTCGAGGATATCGCCAGGCTGGCAGTTCAGTACGCGGCATATCGCGTTGAGGGTGGAAAAGCGTATCGCGCTTATCTTGCCTGTTTTCATTTTGGAGAGGTTCACGTTTGCCACGCCGACCTTTTCGGAAAGCTCGTTAAGGGACATTTTTCTGTCTGCCATGACTCTGTCAAGTCTTAAAATAATAGCCATGCCACACCGTCCTTTAAAGAGTTTCGTCAGATTCCTGCTGAAGCTTGCAGCCGTAGTTGAAGATATATGCAAGTGCCATTATTATTGCACCGAAAATGCAGTATCCGCCGAAGTCAAGGTGGCGTTCAAATGCGATACTTGCAGTAAAGACACCAGAGTCAACAAGCATCTCGCATACGAAATCGGCTATTGCACATAAAAGGCAGCCCACGGTCAGCACTGTACCTGCACCTTTTATCTTGTCGGCTATGTCGTAGCGGAACGGTGTTTCGCCGTCCTTAAGCCTGTTGAATATCTTTATGGAAAAATTGCTTGCTATTATAGCTGTCAGCATGAAAGTAAGATTTGTAAGTCCTACGATAAGTTCAGCGGGGGATGGGGACTCCGTCACGTCCTCTGAGATCCCTGTTGCGGAGAATATGATTACCACGCCGATCAATACCGCACCCATTATGCAAATGGCAAACAGTACTATCGAAACGATCTCCAGCACCTTGCACATGGTTATAAAATCCTTTTTGTCCTTTTTAAGAGACCTTTCAATAAGGTCCACAGTTTTTGTATTGCTCATTATCTGTTCCTCCGTATTATCTGATGTTGTCCGAAAGTAATCAATAAGCTTATCATGATTGGATTATAGCATACAGATTTACGTTTGTCAATAGTTTTTTAACGAAAAACATTAAATTTTTATATTTTTTCGTAAATCGAGCCCCTTGTCACGGTTTCCCTCATAATGAATATAATACATCATGGGGGTGACATTATGGATGAATACGGACTTGTCCTGTGCGGTGGCGGTGGGCGTGGAGCTTACCAGATCGGCGTCTGGCGTGCGCTGGAGCGACTTGGACTACGGGAATACATAACAGCAGTGTCGGGGACATCGGTAGGGGCACTGAACGCCGCGCTTTTCGCTACGGTCAGCAGTAACAGGGCGTGTGATATCTGGCGTAGCATATCTCCCCGTGACATAGCCGACCCCGCCGAGGCTGTGGGCAGGGTGCTTGGTACGGTGATAGGCTTCGCCATGTCGGAGGAAAAGAAAGTGAATGCGGAACAGGCAGGGCGATTTGTGAAATCGGGGCTGTTCTCCCGCGACGGGATTATATCCATTATCGAGGACAACGGTATTAGCCACGGCGTAGGCTCGGCAGAGTTCCCTGTGTTCGCCTGTTGCTACAATTCGACCCTCGGTCGGTCGGAATATTTCGATATGCGGGCGTTTCCGCCAAAGACCGTGACAAAGATACTCACAGCTTCCTCTGCGATACCCGGGGCGTTTCCTATCGAGCGTATAGGCCGCTACAGCTACCGTGACGGCGGCATCTCGGACAACATTCCCGTGAAGCCGCTGTACGACATAGGATACCGCAAATTTATCATATCCTATCTTGACGGAGTACATATCGACCGCTCCCGTTTCCCTGATGCACAGTTTATTGAGCTGTTCCCGTCAGAGGCGATATACCTGGGTGAGAGCAACCGCTCAATGCTTTCAAACGGTACGATGGATTTTGACGGTGCCAACGCCGCGACGCGGATAGAACTCGGTGAGCAGGAGACCGCGGCATTCTTCATGCTGATGAGCTCCTCGCGGAGAGTGATCCTGCCCGATTAACTTAATAAACCGCCGATTTTCTTGCGCAGACTGCACGAACATCGGCGGTTTTGTTGTGTTTTTATTATGAGTATCCGACAATAGATGTCAGAAAAATGCTATTTCAAGGCATGAAAAGTAAGGAATCGTTGCTTCTGATATGATAAAATGAGTATAACAAACAAAGTATTTTAAGGAGCGATGGCTATGACCACTTATTACAATCCTGTGCTTAAAGGCTTCTATCCCGACCCAAGCGTATGCTTTGCCGAGGGTAAATACTACATGGTGAACAGCTCGTTCCAGTACTTCCCCGGAGTTCCTCTGTTCGAGAGCGAGGATCTTGTAAACTGGACACAGATAGGTCATGTGCTCACCAGAAAAAATCAGGTGATGCTGGAGAAGATAAACAGTTCGGGCGGCGTGTTCGCTCCCACTATCCGCTATCACGACGGAAGATTTTACATGGTGACCACCAACGACACCACCCATCAGAATTTCTACGTTTACACCGACGACATCCACGGTGAGTGGTCCGATCCCATCTATGTGGATCAGGGCGGTATCGATCCCTCGCTGTTCTTCGAGGACGGCAAGACCTACTTCATGAGTAACGGACAGGATGACGAGGGCAAGGGCGGTGTTATCCAGTGTGAGATAAACATTGAAACAGGCGAAAGGCTCTCTCCGCGTCGCTGCCTGTGGCAGGGCTCGGGCGGGCGTTACCTTGAAAGCCCGCACATGTACAAGATAAACGGCAGCTACTATCTTATGGCAGCAGAGGGTGGCACAGAATACGGTCACATGATAACCTACGCCCGTGCGGACAGCGTATGGGGTCCTTTTGTGGGATACCCGAAGAACCCTGTCCTCACAAACCGCAACAAGGCACCTAATATCATTCAGGGTATCGGGCATGGCGATCTTATTCAGGATGAGATGGGCAACTGGCACATCCTTTGTCTTGGTTTCCGTCAGATAGGAATATGGCAGCCCTATCATCACCTGGGACGTGAGGTGTTCCTTACCCCTGTGCAGTTCCACGAGGACGGCTGGTTCACAGCAGGAACAGACGGAACCACCGCTGACAGCTACGAAAACAAATACGGCACCGTACAGAACGAAAAGAAGCTGTACACTTTTGAAAACACTGACTGGAACATAGACTGGTGCTTCATGCGCCATCCCGATATGGATAACTACGATCTCGGCGTGGATTACGCAGTGCTCCACGGCACGGATATCACGCTTGATATGGTGGATTCTCCGACATTTGTCGGTCTGCGTCAGCGCGACTTCAACGCTGATATAAGCTGTGACATCGATGTTGCGGACGGAGAGGGCGGAATCACGCTGTTCATTACCGAGAACGAGCATTACGAGGTCGCGGTACGTGAGTGCGGGAATGGTTTTGAAGCAGTGCTGAAGCTTAACATCGGTGGAATAAAACACATCCAGACAACAGTTCCTTTAAAGAGCGGCAGAGCAAGGCTCAGCGTGCGCGCCAATAATTACGCTTACGGTTTCGGCGTACAGGAGGAGGGCGACGAGGTCATCGATCTCGGCTGCGGCGGTACAAAGTACCTTTCCAGCGAGGTGGCCGAGGGCTTTACAGGTGTGCTGATAGGACTTTATGCGGTGAAGGGCACTGCGGGCTTCAGAGACTTTACCTGTGAATACAAGTGAGCGTGAGAATATCCTCTATAAAAACAAGAGGTTTATCTATTTCAATGATAGTTATATAAGATTATAATACATATAACGGAATAAAACTTAAATTCAGAGGAGGAATTAACATGAACAAGTTTAAGAAGATTGCTGCCTGCGCTATGGCTGTGTCTATGGTATTGGGTATGACAGCCTGTGACGAGGGTGGCACAACAAGCACCTCGGGTACAAGCGGCGTATCAGGACAGGCAGGTCCCGGTGTGACCAGCTCCACAACGATGGCTACCACCACCGACCCCGATGAAAACGCAGACACTGATGATGAGGCAAAGGATCTCGATACAGGTACTTTCACCCCCGATGGTAAAGCAGGTGTTGTAAAGTATCTCGGCTTCTATGACATCACTGATGACCAGAAGGGCAAGGAGCAGTGCATGATCTTCGAGTCTGACCTTTATGGCGGATCTATCGAGTGGATAAGTGCTCCCAATGACTATGCTTATTATGAGAAGCTTGCAACGCTGATCGCAGCTGATGATTCTCCCGATATCCTAACATACGAAGCTATGGCATTCCCTTACGGTGTAAGTAAGAATATGTTTGAACCGCTGGACGAATACCTTGATATCAACGATCCTCTGTGGGCTGATATGCTCCCCTTTATCGAGGATAATGTATACAACGGCAAGCACTACTATTTCCCGCACAGAGTCGTAACAAGCTTCGCGCTCAACTACAACCGCAAGACTATTGAGGATGCAGGTCTTGACGATCCGTATGACCTTTATATGGAGGGTACATGGACATGGGACGCATGGCGTCAGATGATGATAGATTTCTGTAACCTAAGCGAGGATAACATCGGCTTCTATGCAACTGATACCATAGCAACAGCATTCTGCAACACCACAGGCAAGGCTGTTATCGATTATGACAACGGCACTATCATCAATAACATGAACGACCCCGACATCACAAGAGCTGTTGAGTACCTTGCGGATATCGGCAGAAACGGTCTGCTTTACGCAGGACAGCACGGTGACTGGGTATCTCCCCAGATCTGGGCCCCCATCTCCGATAAGATCCTGTTCCTTGGCATGGAGCCCGAGTGGACCTATATTGCGGCTACCGAGGAGATCCAGAATCCCACAGGTGTTGACAATGATATCTTCAACACTCCCTCTGACTTCGCGTTCGTTCCTTACCCCCGTGATCCTCAGGCTGATGCTTACTACCTCAACAACGGCACATTCGGTTATATGATCGCCAAGGGTGCGAAAAACATCAAGGGTGCTGTTGATTTCATCTACTGCAACCGTCTGTTCGAGACTGATCAGAACATCATCGACCAGGTGAGAAAGGATCACGTTGATCCCGAGATCATCACCTACACAGCAGGCAAGTACGAGGGCATCCAGAAGTGGCAGATCACCTGGGACGAGCAGGTATACGATCTCTGGAGAGAGGTTTGCGTATCCGATAAGTTCGAGTATGTTACAGATGATCTTTACGGCTTTGGTCAGGATGTAAAGGTAAATGTCTGCACCACAGTTTACAACAGTACATTCGGTGGTGAGAGCTGGTCGCAGCTTTCTCAGGAGACGATTCCTGTAATTGATGCTGTACTTGACGAATACAGATAACTCCTAACATTACAATACGATCCAAACGGAACCCCGCCATTCAGTGTGATGGCGGGGCTTCGTTTATTTTTCTGTGATGACACTGACTTCTGCGAGAGGGAAGAAATAAGCCAGTATCTCCTTTGCGGAGTTTCCTTTGCGGGCCATGACAGCGGCACCGTTAAGGCTCATTCCCATATTGCTGCCCCAGCCCTTAGCGGTGAAAACAAAGCGTTCTTCCGAATATTCCACCGTTATTGCAGTGCTGCGAAGCCCGAACGCTTGCCTTAGCTGTTCTCCGGTGACCCTTGCTGTGCCGAAGCGTATCTCTTTCAGTGCGCCGCTGTTTTCATATACTGCGCCGCTGAACCATCCGGATTTGTCTGCACTGAGCGATCCGTTTCCTGTAAGCTCTGTCATTATACGCATTACTTTTTCGGCGGAGAATGCACGGGTAGACAACGCTTCTTCGAGGTTCCTGTCATAAGACACTTCTACCTGTGCGAGGAAAGGATAACCTCCGTCGTCAGTCATTCCTGCAGAGTATCTGCAGACGGGCGCATATATTGCTTTTTCCTCAAAGGTGAGTATATGTGCCATGCCGTATTCTGCTGCTTGCTCCGCTTTGCTCAGATACTCTTCATAAGCTGCACCGTAAAGTTCTTCTGCGCGTGAGGGGGATATCCACCGTATCTCTTCGTCGGTAAGCTGCGCTCCGAACGTGCCTCCCGAGTTTTGCAGGTGATACAGGCTTGTGCTGCTTATGGCACAGGCAGCGGCGTTCAGGGCCTGTTGCCCGCAGGAGGGCAGATCCAGCCCCAGTATGCAGCCTGTCAGGTATTCTTTCAGTCCGAGGGTAATTATTTCGCTTTCCTCGGTGAGGTATAAAGTGACTTTTTCGGGTAGCACCGACAGCCCATCATCCCTGGTCATGCGGGAGCATATCGCCCCCGCGGTAAGCACGAGTATCAGCATCAGTATCATCAATAGCTTTTTCATGGTCTTGTCCTTTCTTATGTGATAAATTCACGGGTGTGCATTTTGCATAATCTGCGATCTGAAAATTCATTTTGCGCTTGACTTTGCAGGGAATATATAGTATAATTAATGTGTATTTATGCTAGAAAGAATAAGAATAGATATATAAACAGGAGGCATATTAATAATGCAGAAGATGGAAGAGCTCAAGACCTCCGCCACACTGGAGCGTATGTGCAAGGATTTCGTTGCCAATACGGTCATCGACGGCGGTCTGTACAATAAATTCGGCGTAAAACGCGGCCTGCGTAACTCGGATGGTTCGGGTGTCGTTGCGGGCATCACTAATGTGTGCTGCGTACACGGTTATGTAATGAGTGAGGGCGATAAGCAGCCTATCGAGGGCGAGCTTATCTACCGTGGCTACAGCGTAAAGGATCTTGTAAAGGGCGTTATCAACGATCAGCGCTACGGCTTTGAGGAGGTAGCATACCTCCTGCTTTTCGGCGAGCTTCCCACTGATGACGAGCTTACCAGCTTCTCCCGCCTTATTGCGGAATACCGTGAGCTTCCCATGTATTTCAGCGAGGATGTTATCATGCGTAACCCCTCGCCCAATATAATGAACAAGATGGCACAGGCTGTACTGACACTGTACAGCTATGATTCCTCTCCCGAGGATAAGTCCGTTGAAAGCGAGATGTTAAAGGCTATCTCGGTCATTTCAAGGCTTCCCGCTATCATGGTAACATCCTATCAGACCATGCGCCGCTTCTATCACAACGACTCCATGGTAATGCACCAGATAAACAAGGATGAGAGCCTTGCAGAGAGCATCCTCTCGACCCTGCGTGACGACCGCTCCTATACTCCTGAGGAAGCCAAGCTTCTCGACCTGTGCCTTATGCTCCATGCAGAGCACGGCGGCGGTAATAACTCTACCTTTACCTGCCGTACAGTATCATCTTCGGGTACTGATGCTTACTCCGCCTATGCGGCAGCTATAGGTTCTCTCAAGGGTCACCGTCACGGCGGTGCAAACATCAAGGTGATGGAGATGCAGGAGTACATCAAGACGGGTGTACATAACTGGGAGGACGAGAACGAGGTAAAGGAGTTCCTGAGAAGGATACTCCGCAAGGAAGAGGGCGACCGTTCGGGCCTTATCTACGGTATGGGCCACGCGGTATATACCCTGTCCGACCCCAGAGCGGTCATCCTTAAGGAAAATGCCATGAAGCTTGCAAAGGGCACACCCTTTGAGGCTGAGTTCATGCTTCTTGATTCCATTGAGCGCCTTACTCCCATTGTATTCGCGGAGGAGAGAGGTAACATTAAAGATATATGTGCAAACGTTGATATGTATTCCGGTCTTGTCTACAGGATGTTGAAGATACCCGTGGAGATGTACACCGGTCTGTTCGCCTGTGCAAGAATGGCAGGTTGGTGCGCCCACAGAATGGAAGAGATGATAAACGGCAAGCGCATTATCCGTCCTGCATATAAGGCTATCAACCTCAACAAGGAATATATCCCCCTTAACAAACGCTGATCTATCGGAAAAGAGATGTACACCAAATGAAAAAGAACAGTATGTTTTCCCTTATCGCGGCTATTCCCGCATTTGTCCTGTGCCTTGTTGTGAGATTCCTGCAGATCGCAGGGGCTACCGATTTCAGAACAGGCTTCCATTTCGATGACTGCGGTTTTCTGCTGGATTATGGTTATTACGGTCTGCTGATACTTGTGTTTATTGCTGTGATCGCTCTTTGCATCTTTGACAAGAAGCGCGGAGGAACATTCTTTGCGAATGATAAAAACAGCATAACCGACTGGAAAGCGGTATTTATCGGATTCCCGCTGCTTATCGCAGGTGCTCTCACCATTTATGAGGGCTTTATGCAGACGAGAGCACTCTCGCCGTCTGCGTTTCTGATGTTTGTTGGCTTTATATTCGGTGCGCTTATGGTAGTGCAGGCATTCGTCATCCTTTATAAAAAAGAGATGAAAGCGGGGCTTGGTTTTTCCCTTGTTGTCCCTGCGCTGTACTACACCCTGCGCGGCATCGGAGTGTTTCTCGACTACATGGTGGTTGCAAGCATCCCCGAATACCTTATCGAATGTCTGTGCATTATCGGCTTTGCAGTGTTCTTCATGCTGCTGGCAAAGCTGCTTTCGGGCAACGAGGCTAAGAATACACGCATATCACTGGCAGCTGTAGGAGTTACCACAGCCGTAATGGCACTCTCCAATGCAATAGCTATCATTATGGGTGATATCATCAGCCCCAACGGCATAAGCGCAAGGATAGTAACCACCGTGAATGAAGCTGAGGCGGCTGAGCAGTACGCAATCGCTTCGGGCAAGTACGGGTACTTCATGTCCTATATGAGCTGGACAGATGTGGTGATCGCAGTGATGATAGTACTTGCACTGATCGCCCTGTATAAGGCTGATAAGCCTGTTGCTGAGATTCAGCAGGCTGCCGAAGAAACAGACGTTTCAGAGTCAGCGGAAATGCCTGCGGACTCATCCGATGAATTGTCATAATTACCAACGTATTAATAAAGCCGCTTCGATGTTGCTGAAGCGGCTTTTTGTTATTTCTCCCGATCTTTGTATCGTAAGCTTATGCTTTTCATCAACCTGACGGGAAATGAGGGTCAGAGCTTGTTCTTTCCTAAAATAATGCACCGCGGGTATTGCAAAAAATCGGTAACTGTGGTATACTATTAAGGATAATGGGATAATTCTCAAAAATTTTATTGAAACAGGAGTTTTTATGATACAGTACGATGAAATAAGACTTGCTATGGAGGCGCTCACCTCCGAGATAGAGGAGCTTAAAGGCGCCCTCAACCTTGAGGGTATAAAAATAAAGCTGGACGAGCTGGAGATGAAGTCCACCGAGCCTACTTTCTGGAATGATCCCGAGTATGCTCAGGGCATCCAGCAGCAGATAGGTCAGTATAAGGCTACCATCAGCGGCTACGAGAAGCTTAAGACAAATCACGAGGATGTGCTCACCATGATAGAGCTTGCGGAGGAGTCCGAAGACGACAGCATGGTGGACGAGGTAAAGGAGCTTGCGGAATCCGTAAAGAACGAGCTTGAGTCCCAGAAGCTTGCGACCCTTCTCACAGGCGAGTACGACAGTTGCAACGCTATTGTTTCCTTCCATGCAGGCGCAGGCGGAACCGAGGCGCAGGACTGGGTATCCATGCTGCTCAGAATGTATACAAAGTGGGCGGATGGTCACGGCTTCAAGACCGAGATACTTGATATCCTTGACGGTGATGAGGCAGGCATCAAGAGTGCCTCTATCCATATCCAGGGCTACAATGCGTATGGCTTCCTGAAGTCCGAGCATGGCGTTCACAGACTTGTGCGTGTTTCTCCCTTTGACTCTGCGGGCAGACGTCAGACCAGCTTTGCTTCTGTCGAGGTAATGCCCGAGATCGAAAAGGATGTTTCCGTTGATATCCGTCCTGAGGATATCGAGATGGAAGTGTTCAGAGCCAGTGGCGCAGGCGGTCAGCATATCAACAAGACCTCCTCTGCCGTAAGACTTATCCACAAGCCTACGGGCATCGTTGTTGCCTGCCAGACCCAGAGAAGTCAGGTGCAGAACCGTGAGTTCTGTATGAAGATGCTGATGGCAAAGCTGGTTGAGATCAAGGAGCGCGAGCACCTTGACAAGATCAGTGACATCAAGGGCGAGCAGCTCAAGATCGAGTGGGGAAGCCAGATCCGTTCTTATGTGTTCATGCCCTATACCCTTGCAAAGGACCACAGAAGCAATTTTGAGAGCGGCAATATCAACGCTGTAATGGACGGCGATATTGATGGTTTCATAAATGCATTCCTCAAGGGCAGGAGCCTTGGTGAGTTTTAATGGAGAAGAACGACGTTATCCATCTTGAAATAACAGGACTTACCAACGAGGGCAGCGGCGTCGGCAGACATGACGGCATGGCTGTCTTTGTGCCGATGACGGCAGTGGGGGATGTTATCTCCTGCAGGATCGTTAAGGTGATGAAAAGCTATGCCTACGGCAGGGCGGAGGAGATACTTACAGCCTCCCCCGACAGGATGGCGAATGATTGCCCCGTTTACGGCAGATGCGGCGGTTGTTCTTTCCGTCATATAAGCTATGAAGCGGAGCTTGAGGCGAAGGAAGGCTTCGTCCGTGACGCTTTTACAAGAATAGGAGGCCTGTCGCCCGAGTTTCTTCCGATATGCGGCAGCCCCGAGATAAACGGATATCGCAACAAGCTGCAGATGCCGCTGTCCCGTGACAGGGACGGCCGTGCTGTCTGCGGCTTTTTTTCAGAAAGGAGCCATTCTGTGGTCCCTGTGGAGCATTGTATGCTCCAGCCTGAGGTATTCGCTGAGATAGTTTCCTTTGTTATGGAGCAGGCGAGGGCGCTTCGTATTTCCGTGTACAACGAGCAGAAGCACGAGGGTGTGCTGCGCCATATCTTCCTGCGCAAGGGTCACTACAGCGGAGAGATCTGCCTGTGCCTTGTTGCAAGGAGAAAGGTGCCCGAGTTTGCAAGACTTGCCAGATGCGCTATGGAGCGTTTTCCGCAGATAACAGGCGTTGTGCTGAATCTCAATAAGGAAAAGACGAACGTTATCCTCGGTAATGAGGAAACGGTGCTTTGCGGCACTGCGGTGATCTCCGATACCATGTGCGGCAATCATGTTGAGATATCTCCGCGCTCCTTTTATCAGGTGAACACTCCTGCAGCGGAAAATCTTTACCGACAGGCTGCGGAATTTGCCGAGCCCAAGGGAAAGCTGGTGCTTGACCTGTACTGTGGTGCAGGAACGATAGGTCTTTCGATGGCGAAAGAGGCGAAGAAGATCATCGGTGCGGAGATAGTTCCGGAGGCAGTGGAGAACGCTCAGGAAAACGCAAAGCGCAGTGGCTGCGGTAATGCGGAGTTCATCTGTGCAGACGCAGGACAGGCTGCTTCGCAGCTTGCTCAGCAGGGCCTGAAGCCCGATGTGATAGTCCTCGACCCACCCCGAAAGGGCTGCGATGAGGCTACGCTTTCCGCCTGCGCTGAGATGTCGCCTGAGCGCATCGTTATGATCTCCTGCAACGCGGCGACCGCGGCAAGGGACTGCAAGCGCCTTGAAGAGCTTGGTTATCATGCAGTAACGGTAAGGGGATTCGATCTGTTTCCGAGGACTACTCACGTGGAGTGCGTTGTGCTTTTAGTAAGCGAGGATAAAATATGAGAACTGATATTACGATACGACCCGAAACACCAAAGGATTATAAAGACATCGTTTCGTTGGTGCTGAGATCCTTTCGGGAGGGCACCGATTATTCGGACGGAACCGATATCATTGCATTGATAGAGGAGATAAGGGTCTCTGAGTATTACATTCCCGAGCTGTCTTTTGTGGCAGAGCTTGACGGGAAGATAGTGGGACATTTTCTGTTTTCACATTTCCCTCTGTCTGAAACAGCAGAGGGCGGACATATAGACAGCGGAGATATCGTTATGCTGGCGCCTGTTTCCGTACACGCAGACTATTTTCACAAGCACGTGGGTATTACAATGCTTACGGCGGGAATAGAGAAAGTAAGGGCGGCAGGCTACAAGGGCATAACCGTAGAGGGTGACTATAATTTTTACAATCGTGTCGGTTTCAGAACATCCTCGGAGTTTGACATATACCCTACCAGCGGTTTCCCTCTGGAGGAGCCGAGATGTATGATGTGTCAGGAGACCTCGGAAGGCTCGCTGGACGGAATACATGGATATGTCGTTTACGATATGTACTATAATGCGTAGATCGTGTTTTTCCTCTCTTGGCATCAGGATTTCTGATAAAGTGAATTTTTCGCCGTGGGGCGATCGGAATAAAAAACAAAACCCGGAGGTAAGTTATTATGAAAAACAGCGATGAAAAGCAACTGGTAAAGCAACGACGTGCGGAAAAGCGCGCCGCAAAAAAACAGTTAAAGGAACAGGGCGCCAAAAAACCCATCACACATGAGAAGATCTTCAAGATCATGCTATGGATCACCTTTATCGTAGCAGGTGCATTTCTTCTTATCAATGTCATCAAGCTGAATGTTCCCGGAATGATCGCCATCGGCGGAAGCCTTGTGGCATTTATCATCACCCTTTTTATCATGAAGTGGCGTCACACCAGAATGGTAACCAAGGAGCTTGTTCTGGGCATCTCACTTGAGCTTATTATCTTTGCGATATCCCTTTTCAGCGGCGAGAGCTACAGCGACGACTTCCCCATGTTCCTTGCCGTTATCGGCATGACAGGTATGTACATGGAGCCTAACTTTACCAAAGTGCAGATCGTTATTGCGGATGTGCTGCTTGTAGCTATGTACATAATCAATCCCGGCAAGGCTGAGAGCCTTTCCCAGTATATCCTGTGTCTGGTGATATTCACACTGGCTGCTTTCCTTGTTTTGCTTACTATCAAGCGCGGTCGCTCCTTTATCGATATGAACCGCGAGCAGGCGCTGAGATCCGAGGAGCTTCTCTGGTCCATGCGTGAGATGGGCGAAAAGCTTGAGATAGACTTCAATAAGTCATCCCAGCGTATCGATGACAACACCAGAAACCTTGAAAAGGGTTCTGTTACCATCATCCGCGGTGCAGGTGAGGTCTCCGATAGCTGCGGCAGTGTACAGGACAAGATCCACAAGACCTCGCATAATATCACCGAGCTTAACGATCAGGTGAGAAAGTTTGAGACCGCTCTTTCCGAGAACGGCAGCAATATGCACGCAATGACAGTTCAGCTTGATACGGTAAACGACATCATCAACAAGACCAGCAAGGCTGTAACTGATATGAAGACCCAGATGAACGAGGTCGCAGCTATTGCGGAACAGCTTGGAAACATCTCCTTCAAGACCACACTGCTTTCTCTTAACGCCTCTGTTGAGGCATCCCATGCGGGAAGTGCGGGCGCAGGCTTTGCGGTAGTAGCTTCCGAAATGAAGGAGCTTTCCGACAACAGTGACCGCTTCTCCGAAAGAGTTTCCGAGGTGGTAAGCCATCTGCTGATGCAGGTGGAAACTATTTCCGAGCAGTTTGAGAGCAGCACCCGTGCGCTGCAGCGTTCCGAAAATACCATGTCCGAGCTTCAGGATAGCTTTGATCATCTGACAGACCGTTTTGAATCCCTTTACAAGAACATCGAGGAGCAGACCGAAAACGTTGCGGATGTAGACACCATTTTCCGTGAGCTTAAGCAGAAGGTCGCTGAAATGAAGCATGACTCTGCCGAAAACAAGTCTGCCGTAGAAAAGATCGTTGTTGCCATGGATGATTACAGAGAGAGCATCGGTAAAGTAATTGAAAACACAAAGGTAAGCTGAACAGGCTTGCATAATTAGTCCTGTCCCGCGGAGGTGGTACTGTGAACAGAATAAAAGTATGGTGCTACTATTCGTTATACGCCGTTCTTTTTGCTGTTGTATTTACAGTAATGCTTGCAGTGCTTTCTGCGGCGATGGTATGTGTCCCTGCAGGTATATTGTTTGCGGTGCTTGGAGGAGCTATGTTGTCGTTTGAGGTGAGCTTCGTGCTTACCGAGCTTTCTCCACTGCTGATGCTTTTCGGAGGGCTTTTTGCGGCTTGTGCAGCGGCTTGTATGGGATTGCTTTCCGTTAAGGCAGGCTTTGCCGTTTCAAGGCTGTTCCTTGCGGTAAGGCGGCACTGTGACAGGCTGAGGGGATGGTGACGCGCAACGGATGAACAGGATACTTAACCGCCTCATCATCATTACAGCGGTGTTGTCGGTCGTATTCGGCGTATGCGTATGGATTTTCCGTGACAGCAGCGGAAACGCCGAGTATTACGAGGGCGACAACAGTGTGGAATTCAGCGAATACATTGAGATTGATCTGTTGAAGACCGATGTCAGGCTTATTCCTTACAGCGGCGACAGCATCAGATTCAAATACACCAGTATGGTGCCCATTACCGTTATGAAGGGTGATAACCGTGTCGTTATCACTGAGAGCGATGAATTCGTACTCTCTTTTATGACTGGAGATGCTTCGCAGTTTATGCTGGATCTTTATCTTCCCCGAAAACAGTACCGTAACATCACATTGTACACCTCATCAGGTGATGTTTACATCGGAGGCGTCAACAGCGATACTATATCCGTGGTATCGAAAAGCGGATCGGTCACTGCGGAGCACACACGCTCGGCTGTGAAGCTTTCCAGCGGCAGCGGAAACATCCTGCTGGATTTCGACAGGGTGGTTGCTGCAAGCAGTATAGAGACCCGCAGCGGCAACGCAGAGATCATCTTCCCGGAGGGAAGCTCGGTCGCACTAAGCTACGAAACGGATACAGGAATATTCAGTTCGGATCTCATAAGTGGCAGCGTAAAGGGAAGTTATATGTACAGCTTCAACGGTGGTGCACAGCTTATCGGAGCAAATGTTGAGAGCGGCATAATGACCGTAAGTGAAAAACAGAAATAAATGACCCTTTTTGCAGATTAAAAAGGAGGAAATATGAAAAATTACAGACAGGTACTTACTGTGGCATCGGAAGAGCAGGAGCAGTTCTTCAATCTCTCTTATGAGGTGGAGGAGTGTGTGCGCCGCAGTATGGTAAGTGACGGAATTTGCGTAGTTATATCCCAGCACTGCACATCGGCGGTGTTCCTCGAAAAGGACAGCGAGGACCTTTATAAGGACTGGAGCAGGCTGCTTTCCTCGGTGGCTCACAAGGATACCGAGTACAAGGTGGACTATTCCCCGGCGGGCTGTGCGCACCTTAAGCAGATGCTTCTTGGTGCTTCGGTAACAGTGCCCATCTCTGACGGCAAGCTGGAGCTTGGACCGCGTCAGTACATCATGTATGGCGATTTTGATGGCTGCCGTGAAAAAGAAGTTGTAGTCAAGATCATAGGAGAATAAGGTTTTAATGCTTTCAGTCATCATTCCTGCGTATAACGAGCAGGAGAATATCAGAAACACTGCTTCGGTGGTATCAGGAATACTTACCGAGGCAAAAATAGAATATGAGATAGTATTTGTGGACGACGGCTCAAAGGATGCTACCTGGAGTGAGATTGCTTCTGCCTCTGCGGAGAATCCCTGCGTCCGCGGAGTGAGGTTTTCCCGAAACTTCGGCAAGGAGGGCGCGATATTCGCGGGGCTCCGTGCAGTGTCGGGCGACTGTGCCGTGCTAATCGACTGCGATCTTCAGCACCCGCCGGAGCTTATTCCCCGGATGTACAGCATGTGGGAGAACGGTGCTGAGGTGGTAGAGGCTGTAAAGGCATCCCGCGGTAAAGAGGGATTGTTCTATAAGATGTTCGCAAAGAGCTTCTATAAGATGATGAAGTCGTCATCGGGGATAAACCTTGATGGCGCAAGCGATTTCAAGCTTCTTGACCGCCGCGCGGTGGACGCACTGAATGATCTGCCAGAACGACTTACGTTCTTCCGTGCGCTTTCAAGCTGGGTAGGCTTCCGCACCGAAAAGATAGAGTTTGATGTAAAGCCACGTGCTGCAGGAAAGACCAAGTGGAGCTTTACAAAGCTGTTTAAATTTGCGGTGAACTCTATAACCTCGTTCACAAATCTTCCGATACACCTTATTACTGTTGTTGGTGTTGTTTTCGGGATCTTCGCTGCTGTACTCGGTATACAGACCCTTGTGAACTATTTCAGCGGGACGGCGCAGGAGGGCTTCTCTACCGTTATCCTGCTTATTCTTATCGTTGGTGCCTGTATCCTTATCGGAATCGGTGTTATCGGTTTTTATCTCTCCAAGATCTATGAGGAGATAAAGCAGCGACCGCGTTATATCGTGGCGGAGCGCGTGGGACTTGACCACAAAAACAGAAAGGATGACAACGGCAAATGAGCAACGGAGCTGCCTCGGTGGCAGGAAAAGCGTTCAATGCGGACAGGATAAAGACCGCGTTTCTTAAAGTATGGCGGTTCGTGCTGACGAATCATGTGTATTTTCTGGCATTTCTGTTGCCCGCCGTTATACTTTTCGTGGCATATATACTGTTCGGAGTGTGGCCCTTCGGGGAGCGCTCCGTGCTTTCTCTTGACCTTAATGCGCAGTATGTTTACTACTACGATTATATTTACGATGTGCTGGCAGGAGAGGAGAGTCTGTTTTATAGCTGGAGCAGAAACCTTTCAGGCGAGTTCGCGGGAATAATCGGATACTATCTTGCAAGCCCCTTTAATTTCTTCGTGTGGCTGTGGGACCGCAAGTGGATAACCGAGGGCCTGCTGACAATGATACTTGTAAAAGCGGCGGCTTCGGGACTCACTGCGGCTTTTCTGCTTAAAAAGCACCGTGGGTACAGTGATGGTACATCCCTTGTCTTTTCGGTGATGTATGCGCTGTGTGGATTCTTTGTGGTGCAGACCATGAATCCCATGTGGCTTGACGGCATTGTAGGGCTTCCCCTCGTCGCGATGGGCGTAGAGTGTGTCTGCGACAAGCGTCGTTTCAAGCTGTATGTGCTTTCGCTGGTTTATGTCTTTGTGGCGAATTTCTATATCGGATATATGATCGGTATTTTTTCGGCACTTTATTTCCTATACTATCTTGCTTCGGGCAAGAGCACAAACAAGCGTTTCGGAGAATACTGCGGAGCAACACTGATGTACGGCAGTGCCTCGGTGGCAGCGATACTTATGTCCTGCTTTATGATACTCCCTGTATATAAGTCCCTGTCAAACGGAAAGTTCACCTTTACCGAGCCTGATTTTTCTCTTGCAGAGAGCTTTGATATCTCTGAGATACTGATAAAGCTGTTTCCTACTACCTATGATACAGTGCGCATGGAGGGTATGCCATCGCTGTATGCGGGAACACTGGCACTTGTGTTTGCAGTGATATACTTCATCAGTCGCAGGATATCCGCCCGTGAGAGGATATCGGGCGCGGTGCTTATAGGATTGCTTGTGCTGTGTATGTATATCCGTCCCATCGATATGCTGTGGCACGGCGGACAGATGCCAAACTGGCTGCCGTACAGATATTCATTTGTTATCAGCTTTCTGATAGTAATATTCGGTGCGCAGGCTTTTGAAAAGATAAAGTCGGTGCAGGGAAGAAGCTTCGGTGTGGCATTCGGAATACTTCTCGCCATGCTTCTTTTTGCTGATATGAACAACGACAGCGAGTATTACGATGCGGTGATAACTGTCGCTGTTCCCTTAGCTATGCTTGCGATAATGTGTATTGCGGGATATGCGTTCAGAAAATACCGTGATACCCTTGGCATGAAGATATCTCTTTCTGTGCTGGTATGTGCGGAGCTTCTGATGAACACTACCGTTACCCTGTTTGAGATGCACGAGGACATCGTATTTTCAAACCGTTCCACCTATCGTTGGGATATTCCGC
>JAZQGZ010000013.1:0-36984 GCA_045540255.1 Oscillospiraceae bacterium
ATTGTAGAGAACTACAATATCATCAACACTGTCACCGGAAGCCTCAATCATGTTTGCGTAGTACATTATACCGCGCGGAGCACTTCTGAAATCAATCAGAACGATTCGCTCATAGTGTGCTGTCAGCATGGGTACCATGCAGTGTGAATAAGAGTCCTTTACCATGAGGAGAGTTTTACCGTTTTTGGTGCTTGTGGTGATATCAACGATAGGCTGATTTCCGTCAAGGAATGTGGAGTACTTATCGCGCTTTGCAAGATAGCTTTCCTCGTAAAGAGAATCGGTTATCTTCATACCGTTGTTATAGTTTACGCTTACGGTAACTCCGTTTGGCTCAAGTGTGAAGAGCTCATCGGGGGTGGACTCTTGGTTTATCTTGGCTGCGAGAGTTCCGAAAAAGCTGTCGGACAGAACACGCTTATTAAAGTCCTCATAAGCATAAGGCTCGATGCCAAGGGAAGTGCACAGCTCTGTGTAGGCGTAATATGCACCGAGAGTTGTCCAGTGGTGATCGGTTCTGTAGTAGAGATATTCGTCACTGTGCTCGCTCAAAACATCACGGCAGTCAACGAAATTTCCGAGATCTGCGATTTTGTCGAGCATTCCGTCCTGATCCCACACGGGAGCGAAGGCAGGAAGCTTATTTGCAAATGTGAGAGAAGCTGTGGGCGCGATGAGAACCTTTATGTTGTACTTGGAGGCATTGGCGTTCAGAAAAGTTTCAAGAAAGCCGATGTTCTTCTCAAGCTGCGCTGCATCAAGCTCATGCTTTTCTATGAGATAACCGTCTTTTCCGAAGTAAACGCCTCCGGAATCCTTTTTGCCGAGAATGAGCTCAACTTGTGTTTTGAGAGAGATCCAGGCATCCCTTGCAACAAACTGGTCTGTTACGAAATCCTCATATTTCTGTGTATAGCTTTTCTCTGTATCTGTGGGCTTTTTCATAATTATGCTGTTATGGAAAAGCGATTCCCACGAAAATTCGGGAAGCTGTGCGAGAGCGCGGTTCTCTGTTTCCGAATACTCTCTGACGGGATTTACCATGCTTGCAACTGTAAGCACTGCAATAAGAAGGCAGAAGGTCACAGTTGTTATTATGTTTGAAGTTCTTGTTTTCATTACTGTAACCTCCTTAGAATCTGAAGTAGAGGAACGGGTTGTAGGAATTTGCAACGAGGAATGCGGTGCAAATAATAAATATGGCAACAAAAGCAACATTCTTTATAACCGTTCCGGCAGGATTTTCTCCAAGCTTTGTGAGAAGCTTTTCTGCAATCTTCTTGGGTGCGGGTGTTGCGGCTATTGCGAGTATTACAAACAGTATCGCATTTGTGACAAGCAGATACATCGACGTATTATCGGCAAACGAGCCGCCTGCGCCGAACATTGCCGCAAGGAATTTGCCAAGCTTCGACATATCCTCAATAGCAAATATTGCCCAGCTTATTACAACGAGGAACAGAGTGTAAATGTGTGACACAAACGCCGGGAGCTTTTGAAGAATTTTTCCGAGGAAGAATTTTTCGATAAGCAGAAGTATACCAAAGTAAACGCCCCAGATGATGAAATTCCAGTTTGCGCCGTGCCAGATACCCGTGAGAAGCCATACGATGCAGATGTTGCGAATATGCTTCGCGGGGCCCTTACGGTTGCCGCCGAGCGGAATGTAGACGTAGTCACGGAACCATGAGCCAAGGGAAATGTGCCAGCGACGCCAGAATTCTGTGATGCTCTTTGAAATATAGGGATAGTTAAAGTTTTCAAGAAAGTGGAAGCCGAGCATTTTACCAAGACCTATTGCCATATCGGAGTAACCCGAGAAGTCAAAGAAGATCTGGAATGTGAACGCAAGGATACCAAGCCACGCAGTTGCAGCGGAAAGCTCGGTGTATTCCATTGCCTTTACTGTTGTCCACAGCATACCGATGTTGTTTGCGATAAGCACCTTTTTGCCGAGACCTGTGATGAAGCGGCAGATACCATCGCCTACCATCTTTTCGGTGATGGTACGGTTGTCGATCTCGTTCTGTACATCCTCATAGCGAACGATAGGTCCTGCAACTATCTGAGGGAACAGTGATACAAAGGCGATAAAGCTGACAGGATTTTTTTGCACTTTGATATTCCTGCGATACAGGTCGATGGTATACGACATTGACTGGAATGTGAAGAAGCTGATTCCGATAGGAAGAGGCAGATTGGGATTCGGTATATTCCAGCCGAACCACATATTAGCGGAATTAATAAGGAAACCAAGATACTTGAATACGCTCAGCAGTCCGATATTCATTACCAACGAAACTATCAGGCAGGCAAGACGCACCTTTGGTTTGTCATCATATTTGTGGATGATGAGACCTGCGCAAAAGTCTATTGCCGTAGAAAGCAGCATAGCAAACACATATAACGGTTCACCCCAAGCATAAAATACGATGCCGCTTATAAGGATGATCACATTCTGCGCTTTGTTATTAGGCATTAGATAGTATAAGACTAACACTATCGGTAAAAAAGCGAACAGGAATGTTAAGCTTGAAAAAACCATGATTTTCCCCCTTGATTTTTATTTGTTTTTACGTCATGTCAAGGAACTCGTCCCGTGTCATCATGACGTTAAGTATTTCGATAAGCATATTTGCGGAAAGCAGCTCGGGCAGACCGAGTTTCTGCTGTAACTCAGCACGGCGCTGTGCCGAGTTCTCACCGCCGACAAGTCCTTTTTCCAGCAGGTCGGATTTGGTGATAGGTTCGCCTTTGGGTGGCGTGCTGTCGGCAGCGACGCCTGCCTTATGAAAAGCGGCAAGAAGTATCTCGTGACTCATGCCCTCAACTCCCAGTTTGCCTTGCTTTGACGGCTCGGCCTTGCGCTTTTCCTTGCCGAAGATATCGGGAATATAGACGTTGATGATCTCACCTTTTTTTACGATATTACGGATGTGAGAGCGTATCCTGAAGCCTGCACTGTCGCTGTCCGTCAGGATGATTATTCCCGTTTTTTCGGCCAGGGAGCGGATGAGCTGTTTTTTCTCCTCGTCCTTATATATCCCGAAGCCGTTTGTGGGGATTATCACCGCATCAACGAGAGTGGATAGCTTTATTTTGTCATACTTGCCTTCAACTATTATAGCCTGTTTTACTTTTATCATGTTCTTTTAAGCACGGATATCTCGGTGAGCGCCTGTTCTATAAGCGTTCTCCTGTCTGCCCTTGAGGAATTCAGCAGCAGGTTTGTGCGATACAGGATATCAATGCACTGTCTGAGATAATCCACAGAAAGCCGGCTGACGGAGTTGAATGCCTTTGATATGACAAATGTCCTGTTTCTTGGGTAGTTGAATGCCGCAGCAGCTTCGTTTGCGGTCTTTCGTGAAAGCTGCGCAAGCTTTGCGCGGTAGCAGTCGACAAAATGGCCCGACAGGGCACTGAGTATTATCACAGGCTCTATCCTCTGTAAAAACAGATCGTCAAGGATACGGAATGCGCCTGCGGTCCTGCCTGCGAATATCTCCGTAGCAAGCCCGTATATGCTTGTATCTACAAGCTTCGGCACAAGCGCGTCTATTGCTTCGCGGGCGATCTCTCCGCTTACGGTGTAGTCACACAGCTTCTGCACCTCTGTTGACAGTAAATTCATGTCTTTTCCGCATAGCTCTGCCAATAAAACTGCGTTGGCATCAGAAAGGTTGCAGCCTAGCCTTGCGGCTTTTTTTACTGCCATTTTGGCAAGCTGATTTGCGCTCATATATTTCATTTCGCACAGGACACCGCATTTTTCTGCGGCGGTCATCAGCTTTTTCATTTTTGCCTTTGGCTTTTTTGGATCGATCTCGATACCTGTCTGCGAGATTATGAGCACTGTAGTATCGGGCAGATCTTCTATTATGGAGAGATATGAATTCATCTCGGCGTTGTCCAGCTTGTCTGCGTCAAGATCGGATATGACGATCACTTTATATTCCGAAAAGAACGGCATACTGTCAGCAAAATCCGACAGGCTGTCCGAGGGCGGAGCCTCGTTGAAGCGAACAAAGTTGAGATCCGACGGCTCTTTTCCGAGTGCCGTTTCGATTATCTTGTTTTCGTAGGTCTTTGTGAGGAAATGCTCCTCCCCGAAAAGGAAATACACACGGGAAAGCTGACCTGCTTTGAGGTCGGCCTTGAGTCGTGCTTCTTCTATTTTAGCCACTTAGTGCTCCTTTATGCCAGCTCGGTATTAAGCTTCTTGCCACCGAGGATATGGAAATGCAGATGTCTTACAGTCTGACCGCCGTCCTCTCCTACATTGGATATCACACGGTATCCGTTTGCAAGGCCCTCTTCCTTTGCTATCTGAGGGATAACGGAGAAGATGTGGGCTACGACAGCACTGTTGTCGGCTGTAAGCTCGTCCACGCCGCCGATGTGTGCCTTAGGGATAACAAGGATGTGTGTGGGCGCCATAGGCGCGATATCACGGAATGCGAGGCACTTGTCGTCCTCGTATACCTTTGTGGAGGGGATATCCCCTGCGATTATTTTACAGAATAAGCAGTTTTCCATTTTGGTTTCCTCCTGAATAGTTAGAATAATAAAAGTAAAACAGAGCACGCACTTCTTGATTGTATGAATATCATTTGCATTTGCTGTTGAAGTTTTGCGGAGTAATCATCTGGTTTAATCATTTCACTTATTATAATTGTTGTGCTTGATATTTATGGTTTTTCTTATGTGTTTTATATTGTATCATTGGTTTTATAATAACAATCCAGTTCCCAGTTCAACGGATTATATTCAATATAATCCCAAATTTTATGATATTCCTCATCATTTCGGATGATATGATTGTGAAATGATTTCTGCCATATTGACCAACCGATCTGTTTGGTTACGGCTTCCTTGAACTGCTTGATCACCCGTGATATAGTAGGGGCGAACAGTGTTCGCCCGTTTTCGTCCATAGTACGCAGCGCAATAATAAGATGGATATGATTTGGCATGATTACATATTTATCAACACTTGCCATAGGGTATTTTGCTGCAATTTCATTGATCTTTTCATCAACAACTATGCCAATTTCAGATAGTGCCGGCGGGCGAACACTGTTCGCCCCTACGTTATTTTCCCATAATATTTGTTCGTGATTATGCACACAGATAGTCAGAAAATATGCGCCGCTTTGGCTGTAATCATAATTTTCTAATCTGTTTTTCTTGCGTTTTGGTAATTCACATTCCGGTATACGCATAAATTTGTCACTTTACACAATACGGTCTTTGAAAGCTTCTATCCAAAGACCGTACCATTTTATTTAATTACTTGATGAACTTAGCTGCAATATCAGCAGCAGCGCCGAATGTCTCGGAGAGCTTGGATACATCGGGGATACCTGCCATAGCCTGGTCGGGCTTTCCGCCGCCCTTGCCGCCCATGAGAGCAGCCATCTCCTTGACGATCTGGCCTGCGTTTGCGCCCTTTTCGACAGCGGACTTTGAGCACTTGCACAGCATATTGCTCTTGCCGTCGTTAGTGCCGACGAGGACAGCCACGAAGCAGTCGAACTTATCTGCCAGGCTGTCGCCGATCTTGCGGAGTCCGTCTGCGCCTGTGCCGTCGAGCGCCGCAGTGATGATCTTGACGCCGTTTACCTCTGCGCAGTCCTTGCCGAGGTCGCCCATCTGTGCATTAGCCGCAGCCTGCTGCATAGCCTCGATCTTCTTGTCCTTTTCACGGAGCTCGCCCATTACGTTCTCGCAGCGCTTTACAAGATCGTTTGTATTGGCGATCTTGAGTGTTTCTGCCGCCTTAACGACAGTATCCTTGTAGGAGTTCAGCAGTTCAAGTACGTTTGCGCCTGTTACAGCCTCGATACGTCTTACACCGCTTGCAACGGAGGTCTCGGAAACGATCTTGAACAGACCTGCGCACGCAGAGTTTTTAAGATGTGTACCGCCGCAGAACTCTGTGGAGTACTTGCCGACTGTTACAACGCGTACAACGTCGCCGTACTTTTCTCCGAAGAGAGCCATAGCGCCCTTCTTCTTTGCCTCCTCGATGGGAAGCTCCTCTGTAACAACGGGAACGCCCTCAAGGATGACCTTATTTACATAAGCCTCGATCTTTGCAAGCTCCTCGGGAGTAACTGCATTGAAATGGCTGAAGTCAAATCTGCATCTGTAGGGATCAACGTAAGAGCCGCTCTGGTGAACGTGGTCGCCGAGGACCTCTCTCAGTGCGCTCTGGAGAATATGTGCGCAGGTGTGGTTGCGCTCTGTTGCGGAACGCCTTTCGCTGTCAACGGCAGCAGTTACCTTGTCGCCGACGGAGAATCCGCCTGCAAGCACCTCGCCGCTGCAGATATATGCGCCGCCTGTAAGCTTCTGGGTATCCTCAATTTTGATAACGCTTGTGCCGTTTGTGATGGTACCGCAGTCGCCGACCTGACCACCCATCTCAGCGTAGAAGGGTGTATCCTCGATGATCACGCTTACCTTATCGCCTGCGCCGCAAAGCTCGGCGATCTCACCGTCCTTGACAAGGGCGAGTATCTTTGTGTCAGAAGTGAGGCCTGTATAGCCCACGAAATTGGTCTTGTAGTTGTCAAGCTCGCTGTTCTTTGCATTGTCCCAGCCGCCGCCGAGCTTCTTGTTTGCTCTTGCGGTGTCCTTCTGCTCCTGCATGAGTGCCTTGAAGCCCTCCTCGTCAGCAGTAAGACCCTTTTCTTCAAGTATCTCCTTTGTAAGGTCGAGGGGGAAGCCGTAGGTGTCGTGCAGCTTGAATACATCTGCGCCTGCGAGTGTCTTTTCGCCCTTTGCGATAAGAGCATCGATCATCTCGTTCAGGATCTCGGTACCCTTGTCGACTGTCTTTGCGAAGCTTTCTTCCTCGGTCTTGATGACTTTCTTGATATAAGCACGCTTCTCGTCAAGCTCGGGGTAAGCGGAGAGGTTCTCATCGATAACAGTGTCGCATACCTCGTACAGGAATGCATTTGTGTAGCCCAGCATACGTCCGTGTCTTGCAGCGCGTCTGAGCAGTCTGCGCAGAACGTAGCCTCTGCCCTCGTTGGAGGGGAGCACACCGTCGCCTACCATGAAAGTAGTAGAGCGGATATGGTCTGTGATAACACGGATGGAGATATCCTTCTTTGCGTCTGCCTTATACTCAACTCCGATGATGGAGCAGATCTTCTTCATGATGTTCTGAACGGTGTCTACTTCAAACAGGTTGTCAACGTCCTGCATCACGCAGGCGAGTCTTTCAAGGCCCATACCTGTGTCGATGTTCTTGGTGGCAAGCTGTGTATAGTTGCCCTTGCCGTCGTTATCGAACTGGGTGAATACGTTGTTCCAGATCTCGATTATTCTGTCGCAGTCGGAAGCCTGTTCAAAGCTCTCGAAGGGGCCGTACTTTTCGCCACGGTCGAAATGGATCTCGGAGCAGGGGCCGCAGGGACCGCTTCCGTGCTCCCAGAAGTTGTCCTTCTTGCCCAGTTTTATGATGCGGTCACGGGGAACGCCCACCTCATCTGCCCAGATATCGCCTGCCTCATCGTCCTGCTCGTAGATGGTGACCCAAAGTCTGTCAGCAGGGATCTCAAGGGTCTTTGTAAGGAACTCCCATGCCCATGCGATAGCCTCGTGCTTGAAGTAATCGCCGAAGGAGAAGTTGCCCAGCATCTCGAAGTAGGTGCCGTGACGTGCGGTCTTGCCTACGTTTTCGATATCAGGAGTACGGATGCACTTCTGGCAGGTGGTAACACGGTGGCAGGGAGGCTCCTCGATACCCTGGAAGTACTTCTTCAGGGGAGTCATACCTGCGTTGATGAGCAGGATGGAGTTGTCGCCCTGAGGTACCAGCGGGAAAGAGTTCATACGGAGATGTCCCTTGGACTCAAAGAATTTAAGATAGCTTTCGCGGAGGTCATTTAAGCCTGTCCATTTCATAGTTTTTATCCTCGATATTATTTAGATTTACAGTTATTTCTGCCACAACGGCATAATAACGCATACATATTTATTATAATACATTTTCGGGAAAAGTCAATACAAAATCGTATCCTCAGGGGCTTTTTCGGGGGAATTAGTATAAAATACCTAAATCGGCAGTAAACACGAGCGGGAGGATATGTCTTTTATCGCAAATATCACTATAAAAGACATTAATTTTTATTGAAAATTTTTCGTTTACCCCCTTGAAATTTTATTAGAAGTATGTTACAATGATAATAGGTCGTGTAAACGATTACGCAATTACAGGAATCAATTTTAAAAAATATATTTCTACGGAGGACAAACACCATGAAGTATGCAGACGGACTTTGGCTTAACAAGCCCGGCTATGGCGTTAACTACGCTACCCAGATGTACGAGGTGACAGCAGACGATACTTCCATCAACGTGCTGGCTACCAACCAGTGGATCGGAAACCGTGGCATGACCCTCGGCGGACCTGTGCTGGAGATCTCTTTTACATCCACACTGGAGAACACCATCAAGGTTACTATCGACCATTTCAAGGGTGCACTCAAGAAGGCTCCCAGCTTTGAGCTTTATGAGGACGCTTCCTTCAAGCCCGTTATTAAGGAAACAGATAACGCTTACGAGCTTATCTCCGGCAAGACAAGAGTCGTTGTTGCAAAGAGCGGTGCATGGGATATCAAGTACTACTACGGCGACAAGCTGATGACAAAGCAGGGCTGGAGAACAACCTCCTACATCCTCGAGGAGCAGTGGAAGACCAACGAGCGTATGGCTAACGACGAGATGAAGCCTTTCTTCGCTCACGAGGAAACTGCTGAGCAGGGCGTAATGCGTGAGATGATGAACATCAGCGTCGGCGAGAACATCTACGGCTTCGGTGAGAAGTTCTCCACATTCGTTAAGAACGGTCAGACAGTAGATATATGGAACAACGACGGCGGTACATCCTCCGAGCAGAGCTACAAGTCCATTCCTTTCTATGTATCCTCCAGAAACTATGGTGTGTTCGTAAACCACCCCGAGAAGGTAAACTTCGAGGTTGCAAGTGAGACAGTTTCCAAGGTTGCTTTCTCAGTTCAGGGCGAGCATCTTGAGTACTTTGTTATCGGCGGCGAGAAGATCGCAAATGTTCTCGAAACATACACAACACTGACAGGTAAGCCTGCGCTTACACCTGCTTATACATTCGGTCTGTGGCTGACAACTTCCTTCACAACAAATTATGACGAAAAGACCGTTTCCGGCTTTATCGACGGCATGGCAGAGCGCAACATTCCTCTGGAGGTGTTCCACTTTGACTGCTTCTGGATGAAGGAGTTCAACTGGTGCGACCTTACATGGGACAAGAGAATGTTCCCCGATCCCAAGGCTATGCTTGAAAGACTCAAGGCAAAGGGTCTTGAGATCTGCGTATGGATCAACTCCTACATCGCTCAGCGCTCCACTATGTTTGACGAGGGTGTAAAGGGCGGCTACTTCATCAAGAACAAGGACGGCAGCGTATGGCAGGGCGATATGTGGCAGCCCGGCATGGCTATCGTTGACTTTACAAACCCCGCAGCCTGCGAGTGGTACAAGGGCAAGCTCCGCGCTCTTTGTGAGATGGGCGTTGACGCATTCAAGACAGACTTCGGCGAGAGAATCCCCACCAAGGATGTTGTTTACTACGACGGCAGTGATCCCTATAAGATGCACAACTACTACACCTATCTGTACAACAAGACAGTATTTGAGGTGCTTGAGGAATACTACGGCAAGGACAAGGCTTGTCTGTTCGCACGTTCCGCAACAGTCGGCGGCCAGAAGTTCCCTGTACACTGGGGCGGCGACTGCTTCTCCAACTACGAGTCCATGTGGGAGACTCTCCGTGGCGGTCTGTCCCTGTGCTTAAGCGGCTTCGGCTACTTCAGCCACGATATCTCCGGCTTCGAGGCTCAGGGCACTCCCGATCTGTACAAGAGATGGTGTGCGTTCGGTCTGATGAGCTCTCACTCCAGACTGCACGGCAACAGCTCCTACCGTGTTCCGTGGAACTTCGACGAGGAGTCCTGCGATGTTCTCCGTCACTGGACAGTTCTCAAGGGCAAGCTGATGCCTTACATCTTCGCACAGGCTAACAAGACCCACGCAACAGGTATCCCCATGATGAGAGCTATGGTTATGGAATACTCCGATGATCCCGCAACTCTCGCACTGGACAGACAGTATATGTTCGGTGACAACCTGCTGGTTGCTCCCGTATTCAACGAGGAGGGCATCGCTCAGTACTACGTTCCTGCAGGCAAGTGGACAGACATCCAGACAGGCGAGGTATTTGAGGGCGGCAAGTGGTACGAGACAAAGCACGACTACTACTCCATGCCTGTACTGGCTAAGCCCAACAGCATCGTAGCTTACGGCGACTTCAAGCGTGCGTTCACATACGACTATGCAGAGAATGCAGACATCGTTATCTACCAGCTTGAGGACGGCAAGACCGCTGAAACAACTATCTACGACAGCGAGTCCAACGTTGTTCTGACCGTTTGTGCTACAAGAAACGGCGATACCATCAAGGTTACAACAACAGGCACTGCAAAGAACTTCAAGGTTCGTTCCGCTGAGGGTCTGACTGTTGAGATGTAATTAAAATTGCATAAAGAATCTCCCCGAGGAAACTCGGGGAGATTTTATATTTACTTAATGTTTACAGTCGCATTCAGGTTGTTGCTTTGGTTTATGGTAATTGCACCGTTGCTTTTCTCGTAATTTTTTATATATTCTTTAAGGATGTATTCTATCTGTTTATTCTTACTTCTGCCTTCTTCTGCGGCTATCTGTATCAGCTTGTCATTCAGCGTTTCGTCTATTCGAAGATTGAAAAATACGGTATTCATTCTGTACCTCCTTTATACTAAAATAGTACCGCATCTTGCACAAACATTCTAGCTTCACTTTGGTACTATTTCGGTATTGATTTTACGCTGATGTGGTGTTATAATTAAAGAAAATAATAAACGGAGGTTTAGTATATGAAAATTATAAGTCGATTATTAGCGGTGATTATGATAGCGGTTATCGTTTTAACAGTGGCAAGCGTAACTGCGCTGGCGGATAATCCTGAAAAAACAGCAATAGAACTTACCAGTGGTGCAACATATACAACAACGTATTTTGCCAAATACAATGATTGCGAATGGTATAGAGCAACAGTGTCGGAAAAAGGCACATTAATAATAGATATTATAACATATTCAAGCCCGATATCCGTATATGTATTAGATTCAAATGGAAATTATATAGATGCATATGATTATACGGAAACAGCAGGTGATGTTTCCGGGATCGGCAGTCAAGTTTGTGCGACATTGTATAGCAGTGCAATTAACAAAACCGATGTCGAATTGTACTATAAGGTCAACCAAGGGACTTATTATATTAAAATCGCCGCAGGTTGGAATTATGATTATGAAAATTCTGATAACAATGTTAATATCACTGTTACTTTCCCTCAAGACCTTGCAATAACAACATCCCCTGCCGCTACGGACGGCTCTATCCTCTCCTCGTTAAAATCAATGCTGATATATTTTACTGTAGATATTCCCAAAGGCTCAACATTGCAGCTTGGTGCAATTACGCCAGGTTCGTCGAGCAAAATAGAGTGGAAGTCCTACAATACAAATGTCGCTACAGTTGACGGTAACGGTAAAGTAACGTCTAAGGATAAAGGCTCAGCGTATATAGCCATACGTTTTGGGAAAAATGTGAGAATCGTACAAATTAATATCATATAAAATTAATAAAATCCCCGAGGTTGCCCTCGGGGATTTGCTATTCAATAACCGCGAAATAATCTCTTATCTCGCATCTCTGCGCGCGGTGGTTCAGTGCCATCACTTCATCTGTTATATCGAAATATCGGCTGGTAAGATAACCATCGACATAGCCCGATCTTGCCGTGTAGATATTGCCTGTGTTCCACAGGGTGTCCACCCATACGCGGCGTCCGTCTATTATTGCCATGTTCCATTCGTGGCTTGGCGCGTTGTCCTGCTGTTCGGCAAAGGTAAGGTTGTTCTGGACGACGGTCCCCTGCATCACGTAGCAGGTAATTCCCTGGGCCTGGCACAGTGCCGCGTACAGGTTGGCATATCCTCCGCAGACGGAGCGGCGTAGCTCCAGTGTCCGTGCGATGGACAGTACCTCGGTGGTGACTCCGCTGTCCCGTGCCACATAATCGTAATAGAAATTCTGTGACACCCATGTCGCCAGTGCACGGGCTTTGTCGTAGTCGTTGTCAAGCCCCTCGCATATTCTGTCTGAGATGTTCTGTACCTCTGTCAGCACCTCGGCGATATCTTGGTCGCTTCCGTCTGTCACAATGTAGTCACGCACAGCACTTTCAGGTATGTCGAGGGGGGAGCTTGCAGCGAGTGTGCTTTGCTCTGCGGTTTCGCGGGAGTCTATGAGTGAAAGCCTGCCATCCTCTGACCGAAGTCGATATTTTATGACCGCTCCCGACAGAAACTCTATTTCAAGATGCAGGAATCTGTCCTCAGCGTTTACCTGAAGCTCGGCCGTGATATGTTCGCCGTTGTATACGGGAGCGGATGCTGTGCCTGACGCTGAAACAACAGTCACAGTATCTCCGTCGTAAACTCCGTCTATATAAATAGTATCCTCGGCGAGTGAGATCTTAAAATAATGCCTGGGGTCGTGGGAGGTGAGCATTACCTCGCGCCCGGTGGCAGCGGGAGATTCGGGGGTCGCATCGGCTGTATCCTCCGGCTCTGCAGAGGATTCGGTGCTGACATGGCTGCTGTGAGAGCCGCTGTCAGTTTCTGAGGCGTAGAAAAGGGATGCGTCGATGCTGTCGGGGTAGCTGTACTCGGGTGCCTCGTTGGAACGGGTAAGTAGCTGCACTGTCAGAATACACGCCGCAACAGCTACGATAAGTATTATAAAGATCAGTATTTTGCGATCTATCGCTATCACCTCCGCAGTAACATAGTATATTTATTTTACTGCGAAAAAACCGATATGTCAATCTCCCTCATGCTTCAATACGGTCACCAGGCCGCCTGCTTCGCCAGAGGAGATATCCGCGCCGATTATCTGTCCGTCTTCTACCAGCAGATTTGCATAGATATCGGGCAGTGCAGATGCGCTGCTTTCATCATGGTAGTTGCTTATATTATATGTATACTTTTTTACGGAGTGCGCCCTGTAGGCGCGCAGATCGAAGCCCTGCAGAAGCTGGATCTCATTGTAATCCTCGTAGACCTCGTCAAAATTCACAGGTATACGCACCTCGGTGAGTTCGCAGTGGGTAAGACCTGTCTGCCAGCCGCATTGGTTGATGAATGCAATACGTTGTTCGTTGGTGGCGCCGTTTATAATTTCGGCACCGCCCGAAAGCCTTACCAGTCCCCATACAGCCGCCGCGATGAGCAAAGCCGCTCCTGCCAGCAGGCATCCGCCGCTGCGGGCTTTTTTGTTCGACATATACAATACCTCCCTGAGTTTTCACAAGTTCAACACAAAACTTACGCGGAAATCACCGCTGTTTGTCCTTTTGGTAGATTATATGCGGCACTTGTTGCGCGTTATACCCAATATATTGTGAGGATATGCACAAAAACTCTGGATTTGTTTTGTTATATTAGCCGAAAATTTCAGGCCGCTTTTCTGAATCCGCGCAAAAAAGGTGTTTTTTTGTGCAATTACACTATCCCGACGTATAAATTTCAGAGCTTTTTTGTTTCTGTTGGTGAAATTATATAAACACCGTAAAAAATATTTGTTGAGTTAGGCTCTTTTATTTTGTGCTTTATTTTGGTATTATATTATTAGCGCCAAATGGCTTAGATTCTGATGTCGGCTTCCCGATGTCAGGCTCGAAAAAAATTGTACATCAGGAGGTCATATTTAAAATGGCAAGCTTATCACTCAGAGGCATATACAAGCGTTATCCCGGCGGCGTTGTAGCCGTTTCCGATTTCACAATGAACATCAAGGACAAGGAGTTTATCGTACTCGTAGGTCCTTCCGGTTGCGGTAAGTCCACAACCCTTCGTATGATCGCAGGTCTGGAGGAAATCTCCGAGGGCGAGCTGTTCATCGGCGACCGTCTCGTTAACGACGTTGCTCCCAAGGACAGAGATATCGCAATGGTATTCCAGAACTACGCTCTGTACCCCCACATGACAGTATTCGACAACATGGCATTCGGTCTGAAGCTCCGTAAGGTTCCCAAGGACGAGATCAAGAAGCTGGTTGAGGAAGCTGCTAAGATCCTCGATATCGCACATCTGCTGGAAAGAAAGCCCAAGGCTCTCTCCGGTGGTCAGAGACAGCGTGTAGCGCTCGGTCGTGCTATCGTTCGTGATCCTCAGGTATTCCTTCTCGACGAGCCTCTCTCCAACCTGGACGCTAAGCTGCGTGCACAGATGAGAACTGAGCTCTCCAAGCTCCACAAGAAGCTGGGTACTACATTTATCTACGTAACACATGACCAGACAGAGGCTATGACAATGGGTGACAGAATCGTAGTTATGAAGGATGGTTACATCCAGCAGATCGATTCTCCTATCAACCTCTATGAGAACCCTGTTAACAAGTTCGTTGCAGGCTTTATCGGTTCTCCCCAGATGAACTTCATCAACGCTAAGCTCCTCAACAGAGAGGGCAAGTACGTTGTAGAGTTCGGTTCCGAGGACACCAAGACATCCAGAGGCCGTAAGTTCTATGTTGAGCTTCCCGCTGCTAAGGCTGACAACGAGGCTCTCAAGTACTACGTTGACAAGGATGTTATCCTTGGTATCCGTCCCGAGAACATCCACGACGAAGAGATGTTCATCTCCAACGCTAAGAACAACGGTATCATCGAGGCTACTGTTGACGTAACCGAAATGCTCGGTGCTGAGACATATCTGTACCTCACCTGCGAGGGTATCCCCATGACAGCTCGTGTATCTCCCAGATGCTCTGCTCGTCCTCAGGATATTGTTAAGCTCGCTCTGGATCCCAACAAGATCCACCTGTTCGATGCTTCCGATGAGCACTCCCTCCTCGGCTAATATCGCTTAAACTGCGGCGCGGCTTTTTAGCTGCGCCGTTTTTGCTGTGAGGTATTTATGAAAGGTTTGGAATATTTCGGATATATCTGCATAGGTTTTTTCACTGAGGTGTTTGCTGCGGTAGCAGGGGTGATAGTAGCAACCTGGGGTCTGTCGCTTCCCATTTTTCAATTGGCGATGCTGCTGCCTATCGTGATTGGCGTATTTCTTTTTGTCTGTTTCGGAAGGGTACATAGGTACTGTCGCAGCGCAATACTTTGGCGTTTTGTAATGGGCACACGTGTTTATTCTGCATTTGCACAGATATTGCCTATCATTGGTATCATAGTGGTTTATGGCGTGCTTGTTAATATTGCAGTAAAATCTCATTCACTGGGAGGGGTTGCGGTTCTCTGGATCGGACTTGTTGGCGCAGGCGTGGCGGTATTTTCTGCTGTGGCAGGCTGGGCATATCGTACATTGCCACCTGACAAGTTTAAACCGAATAGCACCAGTGAGCAAATATCAGATGAAAAAACAGAGGTATAATATGAACGCAAAGATCGAACAACTTATATCAAACATAGAAAAAGTCATCCTCGGCAAGCGATATGTTATCGAGCGTGTTATCTGCGCTATGCTGGCTGAAGGTCACGTCCTCATTGAGGATGTCCCCGGTGTAGGCAAGACGCTGCTTGCGGAGACCCTCGCAAAGAGCGTTTCAGGCAGCTTCAGCCGTATACAGTTCACGCCGGACCTCATGCCTTCGGATGTGATCGGCTATACTTCCATCGACATCAACACAGGCAAGAGCGAGTATCGTCCCGGTGCGGCTATGTGCAATTTTCTGCTGGCGGACGAGATAAACCGTACCTCGCCCAAGGTGCAGTCTGCACTGCTGGAGGCGATGGAGGAAAAGCAGATAAGCGTGGATGGCATTACTCATAAGCTCCCCGTGCCGTTTATGACCCTTGCGACACAGAATCCGATAGAGACCTATGGCACGTATCATCTTCCCGAGGCGCAGCTTGACCGTTTTCTGATGCGCCTGTCCGTGGGCTATCCCGACCGTGCGGCGGAGATGGCGATGCTTGATATAATGCCGCAAAGTGCCGAGGTCTCAGCAGTGATGTCGCTGGAGGAGCTTATGTCGCTACGTGCGGCGGTAAAGAATGTGTCTGTCACAGAGCAGGTAAAGGCTTATATCCTTTCTATAGTTGCCGCCACACGAAACAATCCGCAGATAGTAAAGCTGGGAGCAAGTCCACGTGCGTCTATTGCGCTGTACAAGGCGGCGCAGGCTATGGCACTGATGAACGACCGAACCTATGTGACGCCCGATGATGTAAAGGCGGTGGCAGTGCCTGTTCTTGCGCACAGGCTTATACTTGCTTCGGGACAGCAGATGTTCAATACGCCCGAGCAGCTTATTATTAAAATACTGAATGACACTGTCGTTCCCGTTTGATAGTGACAAAAATTACGACCTCGGAAGATGTCTTCCGAGGTCTTATTGTTTATTTGGGAGTATTATTTCTAAGTTCCTCTGCAAGCTTTGACAGCTTTTTCAGCCTGTGATTAAGCCCGCTGCGGCTTATTGGTTTCCTGAACTGCTGGCACAGCTCGGAAAGCGGCATTTCAGGGTTCTCAATGCGAAGCTCCGCGGTTTCACGAAGCTCCTCCGAGAGCCACTCCGCGCCCTTTGTGCTGTAGATATATTCGATATCCTCCACACTTTTTCCTGCTGCCGCTACAGTTTTGTCGAGGTTTGCGCTCTCGCAGTTTACCGAGCGGTTGACGCGGTTGCGGAAGTCCTTCATTATCTTTACCTGCATTATCTCCATCGAGTGGTTGCCTGCCCCTATGTAGGTCAGAAAATCCTCGATAAGCTCGCTTTCCTTTGCGTAAAGCACCAGACTTCCCGTCGGGTGGACAGTACCGTTTTCGTCCACTATTCTACCTCTGCGGGCGCGGACGGTGGTCTTTATTGCCATGCCGTGCTCGTTAATAAAGCTGTGGAGTGCCTCGGCTCTTTCGCGGTCGGGGAGCACTATCTCAAGGTGATATTCCTTGTTGGGATCTGTGACCGAGCCGCAGGCAGCAAATATACCGCGCAGAAATGCGCCGCTCAGATCATCGTTACCTGATACCACCGAGGAATCGATATTAGAATAGTCGCCGAAAAGCCTGACTATCCTGTCGTATCCTGCGCCTATGCGGAAAGTGTAAAGCGAACCGCCGTTTTTGACAAGGCGCACCGTTTCGTGTTTCACATCGGGAAACACCTCATCGCACAGTGTCCTGACGGCATTCAGCAGATACATTTTTTCGGTCTGCACCAGCGGTATACCCTCGCTAATGCGTGACGCATAGAATATCCCGTAAAGCATAGCTGACATCTCGCTCTGGGGCATATCCTTTACCACGCACAATTCTTTTTTGATCTCGGAAGAAAATGACATAACGCCCTCACTGTCCGTTTTTGTATGTTACTTCTTTTTGGCATCGCGGTGGAGGATCCTTACTTTCAGATCCTTGCCGCGCAGGTACGCAGCGGTCTGCTCTGCGAAGGTAACGCTGCGGTGTTTTCCGCCCGTGCAGCCAAAGGCTATTACAAGGCGGCTCTTGCCCTCTGTTACATAGTGGGGGATAAGGAAGCTGATGAGGTCAAACAGCTTGTCCCTGAGCATTGTTGACTGCTTGTGGCTCATTACATAGTCCTGTACTTCCTTGTCGAGACCTGTTTTTTCCTTGAGCTCGGGGATGTAGAATGGATTTGGCAGGCAGCGCACATCGAAAACAAGGTCAGCCTCGCCCGGAGCACCGTATTTAAATCCGAAGCTCATGCAGCTCACCATCATTCCGTCCGATGCCTTTTCAAGGAAAAGGCCCGCGATCTGCTCCTTGAGCTGTCCTGTGCTGAGCAGTGATGAATCTACGATATAATCCGCATTTTCACGGATGCTGCCAAGCAGCTCTATCTCGGCATCGATAGCCTTTGCTATATCCCCGCCCGAGGCCTCGTCAAGGGGATGCTTGCGGCGGGTCTCCTTATAACGCTTTATGAGGACCTCGCGGGAGGCTTCAAGGAACAGCACTTTTACGTTTATTCCGCGTATATGGAGCTGCGTTATGCTGTCCGAAAGCTTGAAGAACAGCGCGCCCCCGCGGATATCGGTAACGATGGCGATCTTTGATATATCCTTGTTGTCATGACATATTGCCGCAAAATCGGGGATGAGCTGCGGCGGCATATTGTCAATGCAGAAATATCCTATATCCTCCAGAACCTTTACGGCGGAGGATTTGCCTGAGCCTGAAATTCCTGTTACGATTACAAATTCCATTTTTTTGACCTCACATCATTCAAGGATAAGCATCTCGCATTCAAGCTCCACGCCTTTTTTGCTGCGAACAGTATCTTTTATGTGCTGAACAAGATTCATTACATCCTTGAAGCTTGCGTTGCTGCGGTTGATGACAAATCCGCTGTGCTTTTCGCTTATCTGTGCTCCGCCTACCGAGCAGCCCTTTAAGCCGCACTCTTCGATGAGTGCCGCAGCGAAGTAGCCCTCAGGGCGCTTGAAGGTGCTTCCGCAGCTCGGAAATTCCAGTGGCTGCTTGGAACGACGCTTTTCCATAAGCTCATCCATTTTTGCCTTTATCTCATCCTTTTCGCCCTTCTGAAGCTCCATAGTCACCGAGGTGATGACGCATTTTCTGCCCGAAAAGACGCTGTGACGATAGGAAAGCTGCATATCCTCTGCCGACATTTCACAAAGCTCGCCGTTTTCATCTATATAGCGACATGACTTTACTACATCTTTCATCTCGCCGCCGTAGGCACCTGCATTCATATACAGCGCACCGCCCATAGACCCGGGGATGCCGTAAGCAAATTCAAGGCCTGTCAGAGAGTGCTCCAGTGCGCATCTGCATACCGTTACAAGGCTGGTTCCGGAGGTGGCGGTGATGGTGTTGCCATCGATATCGATGTGACCTACTGCGCCTGAAAGATATATTATACAGCCACGGTAGCCATTATCACTTGCAAGCACGTTGCTTCCTCTGCCGAGCACAAAAAACGGGATGTTCTCCTTACAGCAGAATTTCACCACCTGCGAAAGAGTATCTTCATCCTTCGGGCAGACGAGGATATCACACTCGCCGCCTATCTTCATGGTGGTGTATTCTGACAGCGGTTCATTTTCCTTATAGTGTATGCCGATGTTCTGACAATGCCTGATGAGAGAAGAATAATCCAAAGCGGTTTCCTCCGAAAAGTTTTTAATAAAAATACAGGGACACGGCGTGCCGCGTCCTCTGCATATGATTATCAGTCAGCCAGCGTATACAGATATGCCGCGCCGATGATTCCCGCATCGTTTCCGAGCTTTGCGATATCAAGCTTTGTGGAACGTGTGGGATCGATACAGTAGCTTTCGCGCTTTATGAATTCATTAAGCGGCTTTGTGAGGTTCTCACCCTCCTTGCAGATACCGCCGCCGATAAGCAGCACCTCGGGCTGGAATGTATTTACGATATTTGTAAGACCGCAGCCGAGATAATTGATGTACATATCAACCACGTCGCTGGCGGATTTGTCGCCCGCTCTCCAGCCGTCAAAAGCTGTCTTGCCGTCAACGTTGTTGATATCGCCGCCGCAGATCTCCCACATCTTGCTATCCTTGTTTTCTTCCATGGCCTCCTTGGTCATGTTGATGAGAGCGGTTGCGGAGGAGTAAGCCTCGAAGCAGCCCTTTCTGCCGCAGCCGCACTGTCTGCCGCCGTAGCTGATAACGGTGTGTCCCAGCTCTGCACCGCAGAAGTTGAAGCCAGTGTAGATCTTGCCGTCGATGATGATACCGCCGCCTACGCCTGTGCCGAGGGTCACTACAACTACGTCCTTGTAGCCCTTGCCTGCGCCGTTGAGCACCTCGCCGAAAGCGGCTGCATTTGCGTCGTTTTCAACGTAGATATCCTTGTTCAGCTTCTTCTGGATGAGCGCACGAAGATCGGTGTTGTTGAAGCCGAGGTTGCAGGAGTAAAGAACGATACCGCTGTTGCGGTTTGCAACTCCGGGAGTACCGATACCGATGCTGTTTACTTCGCCGATGGTGATCTTTGCCTCTGTGAGGGCGGTCCAGACTGTTTCAACTATAGCGTTTGCGATCTCCTCGGCGGGGCGGGGAAGATTTGTCTTTGCGGTAGCCTTGGATACGATATTGTAGTTTTCGTCAACGACACCGACCTTAATATTGGTGCCGCCGAGATCTATTCCTATATTGTACATTGTTGTATTTTTCCTTTCAGATACTTTTCGTTTTATACTCTGTGATTACAGATTGAGATCAGACATGATCTCCTCGCTGTCGGAATCGATTCCGAGCTGACGGAGCAGATCCTTTGCCGCGTTGTAGCCCATCTTCTTCTGACGGTTGTTCATAGCTGCTACCTCAAGGATAACTGCAAGGTTACGTCCGGGCTTTACGGGGATAGTAAGCAGAGGGACCTTTACGCCGAGGATGGTCATGAAGTGAGTATCAACGCCCATTCTGTCATAGGTCTTTTCGGGGTTCCACAGCTCCATTTCAACTACCATGTCTATTTTTTCGGTGAGCTTTACTGCGCCCACACCAAAGAGCTGTCTTGCATTGATAATACCTATGCCGCGAAGCTCCAGAAAATGACGGATATTATCGGGCGAGCTGCCGACAAGTGTGATATTGGATGCCTTTTTGATCTCTACCGCGTCGTCTGCGATAAGTCTGTGGCCACGCTTTACAAGCTCGATAGCGGTCTCGGATTTACCTACGCCGCTTTCGCCGAGGATAAGCACACCTTCACCGTAGATCTCGATAAGGACGCCGTGGCGTGTGATCCTGGGCGCAAGCTGGAGATTGAGAAAAGCAACCAGTTTTGATATGAATACCGATGTGCTTTCTTCCGAGCCGAAGATCGGGATCTCGTACTGAGCGGCAAGCTCTTTCATCTCGGGGAACGGTTCAAGTCCGCGGGTGAGGATAAGCGCAGGGAAATGATAGCCGAACAGATTTTCTATGCTGTTGCGGCGTGCTTCGGGAGAAAGGCTGTTGAGATAAGCATACTCCATGTTGCCCATTACCTGAATGCGCTTGTTGTCAAAATACTCATAGAATCCCGAGAACTGAAGTCCGGGACGGTTGGTATCGTTGGTGGAGATAAGACGGTTGCCGCCGTTTTCGGGCATATAATCTATGCGCAGACGGAACTCATCGATTATCTTCTGCAGCGGGAATGAAAATTCCCTGTTTATTTCGTCGAGAGGCATATCTTTAACTATCCTTTCTTAAACGGAATCTCCGTATTTTTTACATGATACCGGTATCGCACCTGAGCACAATACCTCATATATCATTATACATTATAGGCAGAATTATTTCAAGGGATATTTCATAATTATTTTGCAAACGCATCGTTATCGAGCGTGATACAAAATATCCCCCGATGTTATGGTGGACATCGGGGGATGTGTATTCGGGATAATTATATCGGAGATCATTTCTCCAGTGCTTTGAATGCGTGGTCAACAACTGCCTTGTCGGGAGATCTTGTGAAGCTGCTGATGAGCGGCACCTCGATAAGGGATACTATCATAGAAAGTGCACCTGCGTTGATGGGTGAAAGCAGATTTACAGGGCAGTTGAGATCTATAACAGCCTGTCTGATGCCGTCGAAAGCAGGTATTCCAAGGCTGAACAGCGTCATGTGTACAACGGTTATGCCAACGCCTGTGCAGAAGCTTGCGATGACAGCCGCCTTTGATGTCTTTTTGCTGAAAAGACCGTACATGAACGGACCGAGGAACGAGCCTGAAAGCGCGCCCCAGGAGTAGGACATCAGCGTTGTGATGGAAGCATTCTTATTGCAGGCGATAACAACGGAGATGACAAGGAAAACAGCGATGAGAATTCTCATGGTAAGAAGCTCTTTCTTTCCGCTGAGGTTCTTGACACGGGGCTTGATAAGGTCGTTGGTGAGGGTGGAGCTTGATGTCAGTACCAGCGAGGACAGTGTGGAGAGTGATGCGGAAAGCACCAGGACCACAACAAGTCCTATCAGAAGCTCGGGGAGAGCTTCCTTGAGCAGATTGGGAACTCTGTCGTCCTTAACGACATCGGAAGCGTTGTAAAGTCTTACAAAGCCGCCCATGAAGTAGGAGCCGCCTGCTACCACCAGAGCAAAGATAGTGGAGATAACTGTACCCTTTACGATAGCCTTTTCACTCTTGATGGCATAGAACTTCTGAACCATCTGAGGAAGTCCCCAGGTACCTACGGAAGTAAGGATAACAACTCCGAACAGGTTTATGGGATCGGGGCCGAACAGGGAATTAAGTGTGTTGGTGGTGCCGTTTACCTCGATCTGACCGAGCTGATCCATAGCGGGGAAAAGTCCGCCCTTGCCGTTGACTGTGCATACTACAACTGCGATTATTCCTGCCAGCATGATAAGGCCCTGGAAGAAATCATTGAATGCGGTTGCTGTATAGCCGCCGAGGATAACGTAGATCGCTGAAAGCACTGCCATTGCGATTATTATGTATACATATCCGTTCTCGCCAAGGTCGAATGCCATGCTGAACAGGCGGGAAAGACCGTTGTATACCGATGCGGTATAGGGGATAAGGAATATGAACACCACGATAGCCGAAGCTGTCTTAAGTCCCTTGTCGCCGAAACGCTTTTCAAAGTATTCGGGCATGGTCTTTGCGCCGATGTGATTTGTCATAAGTCGTGTTCTCTTGCCGAGTATCAGCCAGGGAAGCGTACTTCCGAGGAGCGCGTTACCTACGCCTATCCATGCTGCCGCTACACCGTAATCCCAGCCGAACTGTCCTGCGTAGCCGATAAATACTACCGCAGAGAAATATGTAGTTCCGTAGGAGAACGCTGTCAGCCAACCGCCGATGTTTCGTCCGCCCAGCATAAAGTCATCTGCGGACTTTGTTTTTCTTGATGTGTAGAAACCTATTCCTATCATTACTACGATATAGATACCGAGTATGATAAAGGTTGCTGCTTGTGTACCCATGATTATCTCCATTCCATTGTTGTTAATATGTGATATTCGCTAAAAAGCTGTAAAGCAAAAAAGCTTTAAATCACTAAAGCAGATTTATTATAGCACACTTGCCGAAAAAAGTCAAGTCACTGCAAAGAAATTACTCCGCAACTTCATTATCATTATATTTGTGTACATAAAAAGACCCGGGAGCCAAAGCCCCGGGTCCTGCCTCTCATGTGGGGTGAGAGGCTTTATGTGCCCGAACGATCTGTTCGTTTATGACATCAGAAATACTTGTTGGAGTGAGCCTTGATGTACTCAACAACTTCCTCAGCATAGCAGAATGCCATGGATACGCAGGTGTCAGCGCAGCCGTAGTAGATAGCGATCCTGCCTGTATCCTTGTCGCAGAGTGCTGCGCAGGGGAATGTAACGTTCTGAACGTCGCCTACGCACTCATAGTACTCTCTGGGATTGAGGAGGTACTCCTTGCAGCGATACTTGATCTTCCAGGGCTGATCCTTGTCGAGGATGCAAGCGCCGAAGCTGTAAACGAAGCCGTTGCAGCTTTCGAGAACGCCGTGGTAGAATACCAGCCAGCCCTCGCTTGTCTCGATCGGGATAGGACCTGCGCCGATCTTCTTGGACTCCCAGCCCTTGTCGGGAGCCATAACGTGTCTGTGCTTGCCCCAGTATGTCATATCCTTGGAGTGGGACAGGTACATATCACCGAAGGGTGTATGGCCGCTGTCGGAAGGACGGGAGAACATTACATACTCGCCGTTGATCTTTCTGGGGAACATAACGCCGTTTCTGTTGAAGGGAAGGAATGCGTTCTCGCACTGGTGGAACTCCTTGAAGTCCTTTGTCCAGCCCACACCGATAGTGGGCTTCCAGCCGTATGCGTTGCACCATGTGATCCAGTATCTGTCCTCGATCCATACGCAGCGGGGATCGTAGCCGTACTGCCAGGGATTAGCCTCTGCTGTCAGGGGATCGTCGTTGATCCACTCAACCTTCTCGGGGTTGATGTTCCAGTGGATACCATCCTCGGAGAAGCCTGCATGGATTGCCATGTTTCTCTCCTTGTCGTCTACACGGAAAACGCCTGCAAACTTGCCCTCAAAGGGAACAACTGCGGAGTTGAAGATAGAGTTGCTTGTGGGGAGAAGATCTCTGGGGATGATGGGGTTTGCGTCATAGCGCCATACTACATCCTTGCAGCCCTCGGGACGGTCCATCCAGGGCATATTGGGAATGCTCTGTCCAATGATTTCTAAGCTCATGGTCTTTACCTCTCTCAGTGAATTTTTGTTTTTGGTTATTCTGATACATACGGCAGCTCCGTCTGTACCTGTTGTGTTAAGTATATCAAATATCAACCAATATTGCAATAGTCTTTTTGGATAAATATTATGCATTTTTTTGGTGTATGTTTACTTAAAAGAACTTGCTTAATTTTTAACTTGTAACTTAAAATTGGTTTTGGCTGTTATCCGATGTTATTCTATATCGTTTTATGCCGTTTTTTATCAATAATGAGGCACTGTTGAAAACTGATGGATATGTTGATTACTTTGTTAAAAACTTTTTGTGTGAAATGTACAATCAATCCCGTCTTTGTTGGTGTATTATTCTGCAAAAAACAGAAAATCCGCTTTAAAAACCACAAAATCCAAAAATCATGTTGACGAAAAAATTAAATTTGGATATACTATAACCAAGAAGATAAACGGAAAAGTGCGTTTATTTCTTGTCGGTAAATTATTTGTTATTATTACGAATTCAGTACAGGCAAATAATATTTAAATGGAGGATTTTCACCATGTGCATGAAAGACATCGAAGTTAAAAATCAGGTTGGTCTGCACGCAAGACCCGCTACATTCTTCATCCAGAAGGCTAACGAGTTCAAGTCTTCTATCTGGGTTGAGAAGGAAGAGCGCAGAGTAAACGCTAAGAGCCTTCTGGGTATCCTTTCCCTCGGCATCGTTGGCGGCGCTAACATCCGCATCATCGCTGACGGCAGCGACGAGCAGCTTGCAGTTGACAGCCTTGTAAAGCTCGTAGAGAGCGGCTTCGCTGAATAATAGCCAAGATCTGAAAGTTCCCGCAATATGCGGTCGGCAGGCAGAAATCGCCTTCGGGTTGGTTTCTGCCTCTTGTTTTTTCGGAGGGACTATGAAGAAGCTTATTATGGCCGCAGTTGCGGCTGGGGTAACTCTGTCTTTCTGTGGTTGTATTGCACAGATGCCTGATGGATACGACAGAGTGAGGGCTGCCAAGGATAAATACGAAACGCTGGACAGTGCCCGTGCCACCATGACTGATCTTACCACAGGCGAAAAGATCATGGAATTCAGCTTTTACATAAACAGTAATGATGAGATGATCCTTTCCTATTATGGCAAGGACGGCGACAACGAGATGTACGCCTACAGCGACGGTGCGGAGTATTTCTATAAGGAAAACGGTGCTGAGCTGTGGTCTGTTATCAGCTCCGCAGATGAAAATTATATTTATAATGTATATAACCGAGATTATCGGTATCCTTACGCTGACGGAGGCATATTCTTCCTTGACGGCGGCTCGGTCGAGGATGCCGAAATCACCGAAAACAGCGACGGCTCCTGCGTTATCGAATATACATACAACGCGGACAAGCTGAACGAGTCCACAAAGGGTATTCTTGAGGATGTGAGCAGCTTTGCCTCGCTTTCGACGGAGTTTGAGATAGATCCCGAGGGATTTATAACTGCTTTTACTGAAACAGGCACAGTTACAGGCACCGACGGAGTGACCCGCGGGGTGGATATGAGGATATCGATAGATATGATGAACAACGTCTACGAAATACCTTATCCTGTTGACAGAGTAGACAAGGCAGGACAGAATTAACAATATAATACTATTTTGCTGTGAATGTTACTAAAACCAAAAGCGATATTATGTGCACAACTCACAAAAGAGCGGCGAAATAGTTACAAAACGGTTACAAAAGGTTGCAAAACAGTTACAAAGATGATATACTTGTAAAAGTTAAAAATGATCAGACTGATGCTTTTGCGGCAAAGCTTTAACTGCCGCCCGCATTTGTAGCCGAATATATAAAGGAGGAAACATGGTTTCCGAAAAAGAAAAACAGCTTACCCCTGTTGCGATGGAAGGAAAACGTCCTCGCAGCTTATATGATATAATAAACGATCTCGGAGAGTATTTCTTCTCTGTTCTTATGACGGTCATGATGTCGGTAAAGAATGCCGTTGTCGGTTTTGTGGACCGCAACAGCGATCTTATCGAAAGCGCATGGCATGCGGTCTGCACATGGTTCAGAAAGCTGGGAAGAAAGCTTGCTTCGCCCTTTGTGCGCTATCACAAGGCGACAAAGCTCGGTTTTTCCGAGGTTGCAAGGATACGCAAGGAAAAAGGCGTATTCAGTGCAGTGCTGGCGTTCATCCGCCTTATAGGAAGAACATTGTTCGGAAAGCGCGGTCTTGCGTATTCCGTGTTCAATTATGCGCTTCCTGTGATCTGTACGGTGCTTCTTTTCAACATCGTTACCTATGCCAACAGCATGACTTACGCGCTGAAGCTCAGTGTAAACGGTGATTTCGTGGGCTATGTCAACAGTGAAACGGTATTCACCGAGGCTGAGCGTATAGTTCAGCAGCGTATCAACTATATGGGCAGCACCACGGAAACAGTTACTTTCGACGCGTCTTATCAGCTTGAAGCGGTGGATTACAGCTCCACTCTCACAAAGTATCAGCTTGCGGATAAGCTGCTGACCTCTATGGGCGCGGATATCGAGTATGCCTACGGCATGTACATCGGAAACGGATTCTATGGTGCGCTGGTGGATAAGACACCGATAGAAGAAACACTGGAAGATCTGCTTGACGCATATCGTACAGGCGCACCTAATGAAAAGGTAGCGTTTGAGGCTTCCATAACATACGAGCCCGGATTGTATCTTGCAGAAAGTATAGTTGATCCCGAGTCCATTATCAGGAACATCACAGCGAAGAAATCCGTTGCTACATACTACACAGCGGTGCAGGGCGACTCCCCGTTGGCTATAATCTCCAAGCTGGGACTTACCATGGATGAGATGGCGCGCCTTAACCCGGGATTCTCCGAGAATTCTATGATCTATGTGGGCGACAAGTTCCTTGTAAATCAGGAAGAGCCTGTTCTTGCGGTTACCGTAACAAGAACAGAGATCTATACCGAATCCACTGCTTATGAAACAGAGTATTACAACGACAACACCAGATATCAGGGCTCGACTGTGGTAATGACCGAAGGTGAATACGGCTCGGACCGCATCACCGCTGAGGTATCATATATCAACGGTGTAGAGGTAAGACGTAATGTGCTTAACCGTGTAACGGTAGAGGCTCCCGTATCAAAGGTGGTGGCTATCGGTACAAAGGCTGCGCCTCCCAATGCAAGCATCTCCAATGTTGAGGTGGGCAAGATGCTGTGGCCTGTCGGCGGCGCTAACGGTGGACTTATCAGCGAGATGCCTTACGGATACGGCGGTTACTACAATCATAAGGGTGTTGATATAGCAGCCCCCGCAGGAACGCCTATCTATGCGGCAGAGTCAGGAAAGGTAATACTTTCTCAGTGGTATTACGGATATGGCAAATGTATCATGATACAGCATGATAACGGTATAGTCACCGTTTACGGACACTGCAGCTATCTGCACGTTGGTGTAGGAGAACGAGTGACACAGGGTCAGTGTATCGCGGATGTAGGTTCTACGGGTCAGTCCACAGGTAACCACCTGCATTTCGAGGTAAGAATAAACGGTGTATGTATGCACCCGTTGAATTATCTTCCCTGGCACGCAAGAGATCCTTGGTGCGTTGAATATTAAAAACAGATCTTCGGCATCGCTTAACAGGCGGTGCCGATTTTATATGTAAAAAAATAATTTTTTTGCAAAAGCTATTGACAAAAGTCAAAATTCAGTATATACTGTATATACAACACATGAACACCTGCGCGGAAAGGAGGGCATGGCTTGAAGATATTGCAGAACTCCGATATCCCGATCTATAAGCAGATAGCGGGACAGTTCAAGGAGGACATAATGAACGGCAGACTTGCCGAGGGGGATTATCTCCCATCGATAAGAGGGCTGGCACGGGATCTCAAGATAAGCGTGATCACCACTATGAAAGCGTATGAGCAGCTTACCGAAGAGGGGCTTATCGCACCCGTACAGGGCAAGGGCTACATCGTAAATCCACAGGACAGAGAGATGGTAAAGGAGCAGCACTTAAGGCTGCTGGAGCAGCATCTGCAGAACGCTATAGAGTCCGCAAAGCTCGCGGGAATAGACCGCGAAGAGCTTGTGAACATGATAAATCTGCTCTATGATATTGAATGAGAGGTAACACTATGTTAATATTTGCACAGGATAAAAAAAGCATTATCGATTGCAGCAGGATCACGATTGAAAAGAACATCGGCGGCAAAAAAGATGAGAAGTATCTGTTGGTTGGATGGATGAGCGCCCTTTCAAATCTCACCACGCCTACACTGGGCGCATATCCCGATGAGGAGAGCGCTATGGCAGAGCTTGAAAAGATATACAGCGCATTTGCAAATGGCGCAAATGCTTATCAGATTCAATAACACTCGGTAATATATGGAGAGAATATTATGGATAGTATTTTGACAGCCAAGGGTCTTACCAAGGAATACAGCAAGTTTACACTGGGCGGGCTTGATTTCGAGATACCTAAGGGATTTGCCACGGCGCTTATCGGTGCAAACGGCGCAGGAAAGACCACGCTTATCGATACACTTTGCGGAGTTATCCGTGCGACCTCGGGCGAGGTGACATATTTCGGCGAGGACACCGACATAGAAGAGGCAGCTATCCGTGAGAAGATAGGCTACTGCGCAAGCAGCAGCTTCTTCCCTCAGGGATGGACGGCAAAGGATATCGCTATGTCGATGGAGCTTGCCTTTGACAGCTTCAACCGCGAGAAGTTCCGTACCCTGTGTGAGCAGCTTGATGTGGACAGCGACATCACCAAAAAGCCTAAGCCCATGTACAAGCAGTCCGACGGAAACCGTATGCGACTCAGCCTTGCGGCGGTGTTTGCAAGAGAAACAGATCTGCTTATCCTCGATGAGCCCGGTTCTTCTCTCGACCCGCTGATGCGTGACAGACTTTGTGACAGGCTTCGTGAGTATCTTGACGATGGCAACGGAGAGAAGTCTATCATCTTCTCCACCCATAACATCGCGGATATGGAGAATGCCGCTGACTACGCCATCTTTATGGATAAGGGCAGGATAATCGAAAGCGGATTTGTAGAGGACCTTAAAGACAAGTACATAATCGCACGTGGTGAGGCCGCAGATTACGATAATGCAAAGCATCTGCTTATGTCCCACAGTAAGAACCGTACAGTATTCGACGGGCTTGCCCTTGCGGAAAATGCAGAGGAGCTTGCAAGGCTTGGCGTTGACAGCGAGGCTCCCACCCTGCAGCAGCTTAGCATCGGTCTGCTGAAATATGCGGAGGAAACACGATGAAAGATATGCTCCGTTCATTCCGTATCTTTACGGGAAACTATACGTTAAAGACCGTTTTTCAGATGCTTCTGGCGTTTGTTGCGGTATTTGCGGCAACAACGCTGCTTTCGCTCATCCCTGTTGAGGATGAGAGCTTTGCAGAAGGCTTCCTGTCGGCTTTTCTGCCTGCATTTTCGCTGTTTTTGCCGCTGTGCGGAGTGTTTCTGCTGAATGCTATTTACTCCTACAATAATCCGATAACCCCCGGCTTTAAATATTTCCATTCCCTGCCCGACAGCGAAAAGGCGTATGTGGAGGCAATTGCGGCAGCAAATCTGTTCACCCTTATCATCATGGTGCTGGGCGTTACGGGACACTATATTTATTCTGTCTTTGCACCTTTCCCGCTTACCCCAGTGATATCCGCTGCGTTAGCACTTTTTGCGACAGGTATCACCAATTTCATCGGCAATGTTAAAAACCAGTGGGTGAGGATATTCTCGGTGATGCCGATATTCTGCCTTGCAGGCTTTGCTTCGGGCTTCTCTTCGGCTATGCTGGAGGATGGCGAGAGTATACCCGATACTGTAATATGGATATCTCTCGTTGTTGCTATCGCTGTATATGTGGCAGGTCTTGTCTACGCACTCGCCACCTGCAAAAAGAAATGGAGGCGTGAGTGATGAAGGTCTTGAAATATCTTTTCAGACGCAGCTTTCAGAGCCGTTGGTTAGCAAACCTTTTGACGCTTATCCTTGTTGTGGCTGCGATGGTGCTTGTATTTGTTTTTCACGAGGACAGAGGTTCTGAGGATTATCTTATCTGCAAGGTAGCGCCGCATGCAGTAGGTATGATGTTCGCATACATCAACTTTATTGTTCTGATAGCGGATGTGACAGGAAACCGCCTTATGCGCTCCGCTCCGATATCACCCTCGCTGAGGACGTTCGGAATACCTATGTATTGCACGATCATCGGCGGCGGTATCGCATTCGTCATCAATGTGGCATACACAGTGTTCTGCCTTGCGTCAGGTCTGGATGTGCTGCATATATCGGATATGCTGGTGTTTTCAGCGGCGGTGACGGCTCTTGTAATAATTTCGGGCACGCTCTGCCTTAATATAGCCTACGGCTCGTTAGTGATGATATATGCCTGGATGCCGATAGGTCTGCTGGGATTTATAGTTCCCGACAATGTGTGGAAAAACGGCTTCGGACTTCCGCTGTGGGCAGGAGTGGTGATATTTGTCGGTGCGGTGGTCGTATCCGCTGTCATCTCGTTTGCGGCATCTCAGATCATCTATAAAAAGGTGGATTTCAAGCCCTTGCCGCAGACTAATTTATCGCAGAGATAACAGTATTATATTTTCCGACATCTTATTCGACAATAGGATATAATGTAACATCTGTGAAATATCTTCACAGAATTTTCACAAAACGCACTTTTAAAATACATACAGCTTGTTTATACTATAGATGTTGAACGGAACGGTTCAACATCAGATAATGACACCGATCCCTTTTCATATAATTACCAACCAAACCAGCATCAGGCCCCTGTGAGAAATCACAGGGGCTTGATGTTTATACGGAAATATTATTGCGTTTTTTTATCAAAAGATATATAATAAATGTATAAAGACAACTGAGGAGATACTATGGATACACTTAAGATAACAGATGTTCGTGTGCAGCAGGGCGACAGCGCATTTCTTATCGATGACGGAACAACATCGATACTTTATGATACAGGCTTCGGGTTTACGGGGTTTGCCGTTGCGGATAACATCAGAAAGCAGCTCGGCGACCGCAGCCTTGACTACATATTCCTTACCCATTCCCACTACGATCACGCACTGGGTAGCGCCTATATACTTCGCCGCTATCCCGAGGCAAAGGTGGTTGCAGGCGTTTATGCGGCGGATATCTTTAAGCGCGAGGGTGCAAAAAAGGTGATGAAGGAGCTTGACGCAAAATTTGCGGCACGCTGCGGAGTTACGGATTATGAGTTCCTCGGGGATGAGCTTCGTGTGGATATTGCGGCAAAGGACGGAGATATAATTGACACGGGCAGTATGAGCTTTAAGGTGCTTGATCTGCCGGGGCACACAAAATGCTCCGTGGGATTTTACTGCGAGGAACGCTCGCTTATGCTCTCGTCCGAGACTATAGGGGTTTATGACGGAGGCGAGATCATAGTGCCGTCCTACCTGGTGGGATATCAGATGGCGTTGGACTCTATCGGAAAAGTTACGGCACCGAAGATAGACAGGCTGCTGTCGCCCCATCTCGGGATACTTGATGAAAAGCAGACGGAATATTTCCTTAGTCACACGAAAAGTGCAAATGAAGCTGCTGCGCAGTTCTTTATCGACAGGCTCGGAAGCGGAATGTCGGACGAAATGATCATTGAGGAATTCAAGGCGATATACAGACGTGGATACATCAGAGAGATATATCCCGATGACGCTGTAAACCTCAACACCTCGATTATGATAGGGCTTATCAGAAAGGAATTCGGGCTTTGATATGGGAGGTGCTCCTGTGAACACGGAAATATGGCTGTGGATGCTGCTTGTTATGCTGCCGAATAACGAGCGCACGATGAAGATAGTCGAAAAATACGGCGGTGTGCGTTCTGCAGCAGAAGCGATGCGCGACGGAAAGTGCGAGGAGCTTACCGAAGATGAACGGCTTCGTGCTGTCGGCATACGCTCGCGGGAAGTAAATGCACTGATAAACGAGTGTAACGCAAACGGCATACAGATACTTACCATAGAGGATGAGGATTATCCCGATATACTGCGCAATATCTATAACCCTCCGATAGTGCTTTTCGTGCAGGGCACGCTGGAGGGCTTCAATGCCGAAACGGCACTTGCTGTAGTGGGAAGCCGCGATTGCAGCCGATATGCCCTTGGTATGACAACGGAGATATGCGGAGAGCTTTGCAAAGTGGGTATGTCCATAATCAGCGGTCTTGCGGTAGGAGTTGACACTGCTGCACATCAGAGCGCGCTGGATCACGGCGCAAAAACGATAGGAGTACTTGCCTGCGGAAATCTTGTGGATTATCCCACTGCAAGCCGCACTCTTAAAGCAAATATCATCCGCAGCGGTGGTGCGGTTATATCCGAGCTTATGCCCCGCACCAAGACCGATCCCGATTATTTCAAGCACAGAAACCGTATAATTTCGGGACTTGCCATGGGAACTTTTATCGTGGAAGCCCGCAGGAACAGCGGATGCCGCTTCACTGCCGAGCACGCAATACAGCAGGGCAGAGAGCTGTTCTGTATGCCGCCGTATAATGTAAAGCTGGATGAATGTGCGGGAGTTATACCGTTCCTGCGTGACGGAGCGACGCCTGTATTCGGTCATGTCGACATTATGAATGCGTATAAATACTCCCTTTTCAATAACATGAGTCACGAGCTGTAATTTTGTTGAAACTCACCTAAAGCCATATTGCGGTAGCTAAAGCAGGGTCTGGGTTTTTGTACAAAATGTCAAAAAATACAAAACAATTGAAAAAGCACTTGTATAATTCAAATAAATATGCTACAATTAATTCAGAGAATTCCGGCTGTGCCAATATTCTCCGACGGAGACTTCCGTCACCAATCTCGAGAGGATGATTTGAATGAAAGTTACTATCGCAGCAAAAAAACTGACCATCTCCCAGTCCTTTACAGACTATGCCGAGCAGAAGCTCAATGCAAAGCTTGACCGCTTCTTCCCCGAGGAGGCTGAGGCAAAGATCACACTGGCCGAGCGCCGTGAGATGATCATTTTGGAGCTTACTGTTAAATATAACGGAATAATCTACCGTGCAGAGCAGTCCGCAAAGGACAAGAATGATGCACTTGATGTTACCATCGACCGCATCATCCGTCAGATCAGAAAGCAGAAGACAAAGGTTGAAAAGAACCTGCGTGCAGGCGCATTTGCAGGCCTCGAGCCTGAGGCAGAGGAGAAGGAGTACGAGGTAATCCGATACAAGACCTTCGTGCTGAAGCCCATGTCCGTTGACGAGGCTATCCTTCAGATGAACCTGCTTGGTCACGAGTTCTTCATGTTCAAGAACGCTGAAACAGGCCTTGTAAATGTAGTTTACCGCAGAGAAGAGGGCAACTACTCCGTACTTGTCCCCGAAGATTGATAAAAGGAGTACGAACGTTTGATTAACACCAATAAGGAGATAGCGTGAGCCGGGAGGCTGCGTAAAACATCTCCGCACCACCTCCCGCTAAGTCCGCATATCTTCTGGGAGGAATTTATCTGAATAATACTTTTACCTGCAAGGCGTGCGGTGCTGATGTGCCGCTGGAGGGCGGCGGAACGGAAAACCGCAACCACTGCCCGAAATGTCTTTGCAGTGTGCATCTCGACAATGTCCCGGGCGACCGTGCAGCCGATTGCGGCGCAGTCATGGACGCTGTGGCAGTATGGGTAAGAAAGAACGGCGAATGGGCGGTCATTCACAGGTGCCGCCGATGTGGAGCGTTAAGCTCCAATCGTATAGCAGCGGACGACAGCCCGTTTAAGCTTATGAGCATAGCGGCAAAGCCGCTTGCACAGCCGCCTTTCCCAATTGAATTTATTGACAGGATGTCAGATGACGAATGAACAACAAAAGCAGCCCCGTTTTTTCGGGGCTGTATTAGTATCAGGGGAGTATTTATGCCACTTGTCCAAAAAAACGGATAAAAATTTGTGCAAATTACCGCCCTTGTAATGTAAACGTTTTATTGATATAATATAATTACAGTAAAAAATAAGCCGAGCTGCTGAACCTCGGCACAAATAAAATAAACGGAGGAAAAACCAATGAACTACGGTCATTTCGACGAACTCAACAAAGAGTATGTCATCACCCGCCCCGACACTCCTTCTGCGTGGGCAAACTACCTCGGCTCTCCCGAGTACGGCGCTATCATCTCCAATAATGCAGGCGGTTACAGCTTTGTAAAGTCCGGTGCCAACGGACGTGTTATCCGCTACCGCTTCAACGGTGTGGCTAACGACCAGCCCGGCCGTTATGTTTACATCAAGGATGCAGACACCAACGAGTATTGGTCCGCTTCCTGGGCACCCGTGTGCAAGCCCCTCGATCAGTTCAAGAGCGAGTGCCGCCACGGTACAGCCTACACAGTTATCACATCCGAGTACAAGGACATCAAGTCCGAGGTTACTTACTACGTTCCCAAGGATGCTACATACGAGGTATGGGCTGCTAAGGTAACAAACAACGATACAAAGCCCAGAAAGCTTTCTGTTACAGGCTACTGCGAGTTCGTAAACGATCCCAACTACGAGCAGGATCAGGTAAACCTCCAGTACACACTGTTCATCACACGCACATATTTCAAGGGTAACTACATCCACCAGATGCAGAACGAGGTGTACAATCCTCACAGCGGACGCTTCCTCGGTCTTGCACAGGCTAAGGCTGACGCTTTCTGCGGTGACAGAGATTCCTTTGTAGGCAGCTACAGAAGCTACGCTAACCCCAAGGGCATCGAAGAGGGTCTCAAGGGCGACCTCAACTACAACACCAACTCCTGTGGCGCACTGCAGAGCGACATCGTTCTCCAGCCCGGCGAGACAAAGGAGCTGACATACGTTCTCGGCGGCGCAAGAACTGAGGCTGAGATCAGCGCGCTTATCGCTAAGTATGATGCAGCAGGCGTTGTTGAGAAGGAGCTTGCAGAGCTTAAGGAGTACTGGCACGGAAAGCTTGCAAATCTCCAGGTAAACACACCTGACAAGAACTTCAACAACATGGTAAACACCTGGAACGCATACAACTGCTTCATCACCTTTATCTGGTCCAGAGCAGCTTCCTTCCAGTATTGCGGTCTGAGAAACGGCTTCGGATACCGTGATACTGTACAGGATATCCAGGGTATCATCCACCTCGCTCCTGAGATGGCTAAGCAGCAGATCATCTTCATGCTGTCCGCTCAGGTAACAAACGGTGCCGGTCTGCCCCTCGTTAAGTACACACATCAGGCAGGTCAGGAGAACCATCCCGACGAGGAGGACGAGAACACAGCATACGCTAAGGAAACAGGCCACCCCTCCTACCGTGCAGACGATGCACTCTGGCTGTTCCCCACTATCTACAAGTACATTTCTGAGAGCGGCGACAGCGCATTCCTCGATGAGGAGATCTTCTACGCTAACGACGGCGAGAAGGGCACTGTATACGACCACCTCAAGAGAGCTATCGACTTCTCCATGAACCACCTCGGCAACCACGGTATGCCTGCAGGTCTGCACGCTGACTGGAACGATTGCCTCCGCCTTGGTAAGAAGGGCGAGTCCACATTCGTTGCTTTCCAGCTTGTATACGCTATCAAGATCCTGCGTACTTATGCAGTTGAGAAGAACGATGCTGATTACATCAAGTATCTCGATGAGATCGGCGCTAAGCTGGATGAGATCCTCTCCGCTTGCTGGAACGAGGACAGATGGATCCGTGGCTACAAGGAAGACGGCACCATCATCGGTCAGAGAACCGATCCCGAGGCTTCTATGTGGCTGAATCCCCAGTCCTGGTCCGTTATCTCCGGCTTTGGTACAAAGGAGCAGCAGGAGAAGGCTATGGACAGCGTTTACAGAGAGCTTAACACTCCCTACGGCGCAATGGTTATGTATCCTCCCTATGTTGAGCATGGCTTCAACGGTGCGCTGATGCAGTGCTTCAACAGATGCACAAAGGAGAACGCAGGTATCTTCTCTCAGCCTCAGGGCTGGCTGATCCTTGCAGAGTCCAAGCTGGGCCACGGCAACCGTGCTTACCAGTACTGGACAGAGGCTGCTCCCGCAACCTACAACGATAACGCAGAGCACAGAGTGCTTGAGCCGTACGTATACGGTCAGTTCGTTGAGGGTAAGGATTCTCCCTTCGCAGGCCGTGCACACGTTCACTGGCTGACAGGTACAGCTTCCACTGTAATCGTAGGGGCAACAGAGGGTATCCTCGGTCTTAACCCCGCAACAAACGGTCTTGTGATCGGTTCCTCTATCCCCTCCGAGTGGAAGGAATACACAATGGAAAAGACATTCCGTGGCAAGAAGCTGCACGTTACTGTTAAGAACCCCAACGGTTCCGAGCATGGCGTAAAGAGCGTTACCGTTAACGGCGAGAAGATCGAGGGCAAGCTGATCCTTGACTCTATCCTCAAGCCTGAGAACGACATCGTTATCGAAATGTAATGTCCAAGCCCCGTGGGTACACACCACGGGGCTTTTATTGTAGCTTTAGCGAAAATAAACCACCGCTTGAAGCGGTGGAATAAAAAATCTTTAGATAAAAGAGTCCTCCTATGATATAATAGAAGCGGGTTTGGCGACCGCATCGGAAATCAAAGGAGGACAATGTCATGA
>JAZQGZ010000014.1:0-56245 GCA_045540255.1 Oscillospiraceae bacterium
TTGCGGGAGGCGCCACGTTAGCGCCAAGACGGTGGTCGTTTCCTGCGGTAGCAACCGACATACGCAACAGCTCGGGATACTCATCCACAGCCTTGATTATAGCAGTAAGGAAAGTAAGGAACTGCGCATTCTCCATGGGAGAAGAACCCGGGTCAAGGAGATTCTGTCCATCATCGGTGGACAGCGACCAGTTGTCGTGCTTACCCGAGCCATTGATGCCCGCAAAGGGCTTTTCGTGCAGCAGGCATACAAGTCCATGCTCCAGCGCTACCTTCTTCATGGTGTCCATGGTGAGCTGGTTCTGGTCGCACACAAGGTTGCAGGGACCGAACACAGGAGCCATCTCATGCTGTGCGGGAGCTACCTCGTTGTGCTTTGTCTTGGAGTAGATGCCAAGTCGCCAGAGATGCTCGTCAAGGTCTTTCATATAGTCTGCAACACGGGATTTGATGGAGCCGTAATAGTGGTCATCCATCTCCTGACCCTTGGGTGCGGGGGCACCGAACAGCGTTCTGCCTGTGAAGATCAGATCCTTGCGCTGATCGTAGGTCTTTTTATCAACAAGGAAGTATTCCTGCTCTGCACCGACTGTGGGAACCACGCGCTTTGTGGTGTCGTTACCGAAAAGACGCAGGATGCGCAGTGCCTGCTCGGATACTATATCCATAGAGCGCAGCAGGGGAGTTTTCTTGTCCAGTGCTTCGCCGCCGTAGGAATAGAACGCAGTGGGAATGTACAGCGAGCCGTTCTTGACGAATGCGTAGGATGTGGGATCCCATGCAGTATAGCCTCTTGCTTCAAAGGTGGCTCTTAAGCCGCCCGAGGGAAAAGAGGAGGCATCGGATTCACCCTTGATAAGGTTCTTGCCCGAAAACTCCATGATAACGGTGCCGTCACCCATAGGAGTGATGAAGCTGTCATGCTTCTCGGCAGTAATGCCTGTCATAGGCTGGAACCAGTGTGTGAAGTGAGTAGCACCCTTTTCGATCGCCCAGTCTTTGATGGCGCTTGCAACAACATCTGCTATGCTGCTGTCGAGCTGAGAGCCCTCAGCTATGGTCTTTTTTAGCTGCTTGTATATGTTCTTGGGCAGACGCTGTCGCATGGTGCCCTCGTTGAATACGTCGATACCGAACTGCTCTACCACATTGAAATTTTCTGACATAGTTACCTCCGTTGTAAATAAATATCGGCGCTGTGCAAAGGGTATAATTCACCCGCCGCAAAACGCCGATGTTTCTTATTCAATTATACGCAGAAATGCGGTTTTTGTCAACAGGTATCATTTCACAAAGATTTCGCACAAGTGCATTCGGATTTGTTGATTGTGCTTATGTAGTCATAAGCATCTTTCTTGTCTGTGGTATCTTTAGCAGTAATACAGCACCTGTCAGTGTGAAGATAAGCTCTGGCAGCATATATGCACCGTTGTAGCAGAGGGAGTACAGCCACTCGTTGTCTGTTACGAAGCCCTCCCACAGCTTGCCTGCGGAGTGCCATATCACAACGCCGCTGAGGAAATGGCAGACAAATCTCAGGATTATCGCCGCAGCGGTACCCGTTATCCAGCCTACGAAACCTTTCCTGCGGAATACTCCTGCAAGGCCGATAGCGGTGAATGGGCATATATAGTCCAGCATTATGCAGGCTATAAGCATAACGGGAGTGAGTCCCCAGCCGAAAAGCCCGTCAACAGCACCCTGACCAAGCTGTATCAGCGAGAATATAAAGGAGGCCATAAGTCCGTTTGCAAGCCCTCGTTTGATGCTGTAAAGCACTATCGGAAGCATTGAAAGCACAGTAACGGAGCCTCCCCACGGGAAGTGCATCAGTCTTATGTAGCTCAGCACAGTGGCGAGTGCCACCATTATTGCGCCCTCTACAAGAGCGGCGGTCTTGTTGTGATTGTTTTGCAGTGATGTGTTTGTATTTTCAGTCATAAATTTACCTTTCTTTCCGAACTGTGATTCCGATACGGATATCGTCCGAAAGGTACGGCGCACAGCTACAGAAATGCCCGAAAACCATGGCACCTTGTGGTTTCCGGGCTGAATCTGTATTCGTTGCGTCGTGCAAAAAAAGCGTGCCGACGGATATCAGCACGCTTTCAAATGTCTTTTGGTTTTAAGAACATTCTTTCCTACGTCGGCATTATCCGAATCAGGTATTCGGGTCTGTGTTATGCCAACACACTCTCAGCCTCGGCGGCGTATGCCATTGAAGCTCCCCGTTCAGTCCGTGAGTATTGTAGCACAGAATGTGTACTTTGTCAAGACCTTACAGGAAAATTTCTGTACTTGCGAAGGGGGCAGCGCCAAGAGTAAGGCTTACAGGGTCGGGCTGAGAGTTGCCTGCATAAAGTGTGAATCTGCTTGCAGATATGCTTCTCGTGCCGTTTTCGTCCACTGTTTCAAATGCAGAGCAGGGGAGCTCAAGCGTTATCTCACGGCTCTCGTTTGCGGCAAGAGAAACGCGCTTCATGCCGCACAGCGAGTATTTTGCGGCACCACTGACGCCGTGAGCGGTGATATAGAGCTGCACCACATCCTCGGCGGCGATATCGCTGCGGTTCGTCACAGTAAGCTTCACGGTACCGTCGGCATAGGACAGATCTGTACACAGGATATCTGCATAGCTCAGACCAAAACCGAAAGGATACAGCACATTGTCATCGTTGCAGTAGCGATATGTCCTGCCTGCGATGGAGTAATCACGGAAATCAGGCAGATTGTCCGCATCTTTGTAGAATGTAACAGGCAGCTTTCCCGAGGGGGAAACATCTCCGAACAGGATGTCTGCAAGGGCCTTTCCACCGAACTGACCAGGATACCACATATTTAGTAGCGCATCACAATCACAATCGATATTGACCGAGCTTCCGGCCGCCAGCACAACGATCATCGGCTTGCCTGTTTCTCTCAGCTTCTGTAATAGCTGCTGCTGACTCAGCGGCAGATACAGGTCAGGCTTATCGCCTGAAGCAAACTGGTTTCCTGTGTCGCCCTCTTCGCCCTCAAGCGTAGCGTCAAGTCCCACACAGGCTACTATGATATCGGCGTTCTCTGCTGCAGAAACAGCCTCTGCAAGGCGGTCGCCTGCCTGCGCAAGCCCCTGGCTTCTGTCAAGGAACAGATGGCTGCCCTCGGCATACAGAACGCGACCACCGAAAGCATCCTGTATACCCTCGAGGAATGTGATGTAGCGGTCGGGAGTGCCGTTATAGTTGCCGATAAGCGCACTACGGCTGTCGGCGTTGGGACCTATCACTGCGATGGTACCGATCTTCTCGCGGGAGAGCGGAAGTATTCCGTTGTTTTTCAGCAGTACGGCAGATTTGTGCGCAGCTTCCAGTGCCACTGCTTTATGCTCGCGGCAGGCTATCACAGAGTAGGGTATATCATCATATTCGGTCTTATCGAGCTGGCCGAGGCGTATCCTTGTCCTGAGTGCACGCACGCAGGAGCGGCGTATGTCCTCGGGAGTAACTAGCCCTTTTTCAAGCGCACCCATCATTTTAAGATATGTGCTGCCGCAGTTTATATCACAGCCTGCTTTAAGTGCCATGGCGGCGGATTCTTCGGGAGTATCGGTTACCTTGTGGTGTGCATGGAAATCGTTTATCGCCCAGCAGTCGGAAACGAAATATCCGTCAAATCCCCATTCGCGGAGCTTACCCATAAGGAATTCGCTTGCGCAGGCAGGTTCGCCGTTTACACGGTTATACGCGCCCATCACGCCCTCGACCTTGGCTTCTTTGACAAGTGCTCTGAAAGCAGGCAGGTAGGTCTCCTCAATGTCCTTTGCCGAAGCCTTTGCGTCAAATTCGTGACGATCAGCCTCGGGCCCGCTGTGCACAGCGAAATGCTTTGCGCAGGCGGCGGTACGCAGATGTCCGCCCTCGCCCTGCAGTCCCTTTACAAATTCCACTCCGAGCCTTGCTGTGAGATAGGGGTCTTCGCCGTAGGTCTCGTGGCCTCTGCCCCAGCGTGGATCACGGAATATATTGATGTTCGGGGACCAGAGAGTGAGTCCCTTATATATGTCGCCGTCGCCCTGCTTCTGCGAGGCGTTGTATTTTGCGCGTGCTTCTGTAGAGATGACTTCAGCGATGCGATGCATAAGATCGGTATCAAAGGTAGCGGCAAGACCGATAGCCTGCGGGAAAACAGTGGCTGTACCTGCCCTTGCGACCCCGTGAAGCCCTTCGTTCCACCAGTTGTAGGCGGGAAGCCCTGCCTCGGGGATGGCGGGTGCATCATATCTGAGCTGCTCTGCCTGTCGTTCTGTGGGAAGGATATCGCACAGTGCCTCGGCACGGGTGACAGGGGAGAGAGATGTGTCCTTGAAACGTTCCATGGTGATACTCCTTTTCAAGTGTTGTATTGATTCTAATTGTAGCATAAAGCATTATGAAATACAAGCACTATTCGGTCTGAAGTCAGTGGAAGCATCGGAATTTCGTTTGTCTGATCCGCACTTGAACCTTTAAAGTTTTAATGTGTTTTTGGTTAGTTTTGACTACTTTAAGGCTTTTGATAAAATTTTGTCAATTTTATGCACAATCAACAATAAAAAAGGGAGAAATTCTACAATTTACCGAAAATATTTAATGCGAAATTTGTAGATTTTTTAACGGAGATATGTTATAATAACTTTAATGCGAATATGATTGTTAATGTACTGTCATGTTCGTTATGTCCGTCGGGGCTCTTTTGGGTGTTCGGCGGTTTTTCCGCGCTATGCGGAAGGTACAGCAAATACTGCCGATGCGGCGGTGAAAATATTAAGGAGGCTAAAAAATGGCTTTTAAAAAGTGCGCAGTTCCTTTTGCCGGAACTGCTGAACAGGAAGCACAGCTCAAGGCTGTCATCGCTGAACACAAGGATGACCGCGGCGCGCTGATGCCCGTGCTCCAGAAGGCACAGGAGATCTACGGCTATCTGCCCATCGAGGTACAGACAATGATCGCCGAGGGAATGGACATCCCGCTTGAGAAGGTTTACGGAGTTGTTACCTTCTACGCTCAGTTCTCCCTCAACCCCAAGGGCAAGTACAGAATTTCTGTCTGTCTTGGTACTGCCTGCTACGTTAAGGGCTCCGGCGATATCTTCAACAAGTTCTCTGAGATCCTTGGCATCAAGGGCGGCGAGATCACTGCCGACGGTAAGTTCTCTCTCGACGCATGCCGCTGCATTGGTGCGTGCGGACTTGCTCCCGTACTTACAGTAAACGAGGATGTTTACGGTAACCTCACCGTTGACGATGTTGAGAAGATCCTCGCAAAGTATGAATGATCGCTGATAAATAAAGTATTTTAACGAAACAGGAAGGATTAAGCTTATGATTAAGTCTATTGCGGAGCTTAACGCTGTTAAGGAAAGCGCAGCCGAGGTCGTAAAGACCCGTATCAACTGCGAAGACACAGGCGTCAAGGATGTCCTCATCTGCGGCGGTACAGGCTGTGACTCCAGCGGCTCCAAGAAAATTGTTGAATGTCTGAAGGAAGAGATCGCTAAGGCAGGCCTTCAGAGCAAGGTAAATGTAATTACAACAGGCTGCTTCGGTCTGTGTGCACGTGGTCCCATCATGATCGTATACCCCGAGGGTTCTTTCTACGCTCATGCATCTGTTGACCGCATCCCCGAGATCGTTGAGGAGCACCTCAAGAACGGCAACCCCGTTAAGAAGTACCTCTACGAGGAAACAGTTGACGGCGACACCATCAAGTCCCTCAACGAGACTGCATTCTATGCTAAGCAGGAGCGTGTTGCACTGCGTAACTGCGGCGTTATCGATCCCGAGAACATCAATGAGTACATAGCTCGTGACGGTTATCAGGCTCTTTACAAGGTGCTGACAACTATGAGCCAGGACGACGTTGTAAACGTAATGCTCGCTTCCGGTCTGAGAGGCCGTGGCGGTGCAGGCTTCCCCACAGGCAGAAAGTGGCAGCTTGCTAAGGATCTCGTTAAGGACGCAGATCAGAAGTACGTTTGCTGTAACGCCGACGAGGGCGACCCCGGTGCATTCATGGACCGTTCCGTTCTCGAGGGTGACCCCCATGCTCTTATCGAGGCTATGGCTATCGCTGGTTACACCATCGGCGCTAACCAGGGTTACGTATATGTACGTGCAGAGTACCCCATCGCTGTAAGACGTCTCCAGAAGGCTATCGACCAGGCTGAGGAGCAGGGTCTGCTTGGCGACAACATCTTCGGTACAAACTTCAGCTTCCGTCTGGGTCTCAGACTCGGTGCAGGCGCATTCGTATGCGGCGAGGAAACTGCTCTTATGACCTCTATCGAGGGTAACAGAGGCGAGCCCCGTCCCCGTCCTCCTTTCCCCGCAGTAAAGGGTCTGTTCGACAAGCCCACAGTTCTCAATAACGTTGAGACATACGCAAACGTTCCCCAGATCATCCTCAACGGTGCTGAGTGGCACGCTGCTATGGGTACAGAGAAGTCCAAGGGTACAAAGGTATTCGCAGTAGGCGGTAAGATCAACAACACAGGTCTGGTAGAGGTTCCCATGGGTACATCTCTCCGTACCGTTATTTATGAGATCGGTGGCGGTATCCCCAACGGTAAGGCATTCAAGGCTGCTCAGACAGGTGGTCCTTCCGGTGGTTGTATCCCTCCCGAGCACCTCGATATCCCGATCGATTACGATAACCTCATCGCTATCGGCTCCATGATGGGCTCCGGCGGTCTGATCGTAATGGACGAGGACAACTGTATGGTAGACATCGCTAAGTTCTTCCTCGAGTTCACAGTTGACGAGTCCTGCGGTAAGTGTACACCCTGCCGTATCGGTACAAAGCGTATGTACGAGATGCTGGACAAGATCACAAAGGGCAAGGCTACAATGGAAGACCTCGACAAGCTCGAGAAGCTCTGCTACTACATCAAGGACAACGCACTCTGCGGTCTTGGTCAGACTGCTCCCAACCCCGTTCTTTCCACACTGCGCTACTTCAAGGACGAGTATATTGCTCACGTTCAGGACAAGAAGTGCCCCGCTGCTGTATGTAAGGATCTGCTCCAGTTCTCCATCATCAAGGATAGCTGTATCGGATGCGGTATGTGTGCTAAGAAGTGTCCCGCTGACGCAATCACAAGAACAGATTACATCGCTCCCGGCAAGAAGCTTGCTGCATTTGAGATCGATCCCAACAAGTGCGTGAAGTGCGGCGCTTGTATGGACGGATGTAAGTTCAAGGCGATCGTTAAGGGTTAATGAAAGGAAGGAACAGTTAATTATGGTTAATATTAAGATAAACGGTATTGACTGCCAGGCTCCCGAGGGTTCTACCATCCTTGAGGCTTGCCGTCTTGCCGGTATTAGAATTCCTACCCTGTGCTACCTCAAGGAGATCAACGCTATCGGCGCTTGCCGTATCTGCGTTGTAGAGGTTAAGGGCGCAAGAAGCCTTGTTGCTGCCTGCGTATACCCCATCAACGAGGGCATGGAAATTTTCACAGCTACACCTAAGGTTATCGAAAGCAGAAAGACAACACTTGAGCTGCTGCTCTCCAACCACAACAAGTCCTGTCTCTCCTGCGTAAGAAGCGGCAATTGTGAGCTTCAGACACTCTGCGAGGAGTACGGTGTTGACGCTACACGTTTCAGCGGCGAGATGACTCCCTCCGATATTGATTGCAGCGCTGCTCATATGTATCGTGATAACAGCAAGTGCATCAGCTGCCGTCGTTGTGCAGCTGCCTGCGCTAAGACACAGGGCATCGGCGTTATCGGCGCTAATGAGCGTGGCTTCGCTACCGAGATCACCTGCGCATTCGATATGGCTCTTGCTGATACAGCATGCGTATCCTGCGGTCAGTGTATCACAGCATGTCCCGTAGGCGCTCTCTCCGAGAAGGACGATACTCAGAAGGTTCTCGATGCTATTGCAGATCCCGAGAAGTATGTAGTTGTACAGGCTGCTCCTGCAGTTCGTGCATCCCTCGGCGAAGCATTCGGCTACCCCGTTGGCACAAACGTAGAGGGCAAGATGGTTGCTGCTCTCCGTCGCCTCGGCTTTGATAAGGTATTCGATACCCACTTCTCCGCTGACCTCACCATCATGGAAGAGGCTAACGAGTTCCTCGGCCGTGTACAGAACGGCGGCGTTCTCCCCATGATCACATCCTGCTCTCCCGGATGGATCCGCTACTGCGAGAACTACTTCCCCGAGTTCATTCCCAATCTTTCCTCCTGCAAGTCTCCCCAGCAGATGTTTGGTGCTGTTACAAAGACATACTTTGCAGAGAAGAACGGCATTGATCCCAAGAATATCGTAAGCGTATCTGTAATGCCCTGTACTGCTAAGAAGTTTGAGCTTGGCAGAGATGATCAGGCAGCAGCAGGCGTTCCCGATGTTGATATCTCCATCACAACAAGAGAGCTTGCACGTCTTATCAAGAAGGCAGGCATCATGTTCAACCAGCTCCCCGACGAGAAGTGCGACAGCCCTCTCGGCACAGGTACCGGTGCAGCAGTTATCTTCGGCGCAACAGGCGGCGTAATGGAAGCTGCTCTCAGAACAGCTGTATGGACTCTCGAAGGCAAGAAGGACGGAACTCCCATCGAGTTCACTGAGGTTCGTGGCGTAGAGGGTATCAAGGAGGCAACATACAACGTTGCAGGTATGGAAGTTAAGGTTGCTATCGCATCCGGTCTTGCAAACGCTAAGGCCCTTCTCAAGAAGGTACAGGCTGGCGAGGCTAACTACCACTTCATCGAGATCATGGGTTGTCCCGGCGGCTGTGTAAACGGCGGCGGTCAGATCATCCAGCCCGCAGAGGTTCGTAATTTCACAGACATCCGTGCTGACAGAGCTAAGGTTCTTTACAGCATCGATGAGGCTAACACACTGAGATTCTCTCACGAGAACCCCGATGTTAAGGCTCTGTATGATGAGTTCCTCGGCGAGCCCAACAGCCACAAGGCTCACGAGATCCTGCACACCTCTTACAAGGCACAGAAGCTTTCCAAGTAATTGTAGGACTACTTTATAAAGGTTGCGCCCTGCTCGAAAGAGCAGGGCGTTTGTGTCTTATAAACAGTGTTCTACTTGAAATAGAAAAAGATCTGTGCTATAATAAAGTCATAGTGCGAAACATTAAGACTGATTTTCACAATGTTTCTGTCATGAAAGAGGAGATACACCAATGATATGCCAAAATTGTCATGAAGAAATTAATGATAACGTCAGATATTGTCCTTGTTGCGGAACTGAAACTGCATCCGATGATGCTGTCCGTAAGGTGTCATTGATATGCAGTAGCTGTGGAGGAACCCTTACGGTAAACGAGGGTAGTTCCGTACTGCTTTGCCCTTTCTGTGGCGCAAAGGAGCTTATCCTGCAGAGTGAGTCTATAGAGATAGAAAAGATCAGAAACGCTACCAGAAAAGAGATAGAGATAGAAAAGATAAAAAGCGAGGAGCGTCTGAAGCTCAAGGCTCAGGAGCAGAAGCTGAGCAAGGAAGAGCAGAAATATATAGCAGAGTTCAAAAAGGGCAAGCTGTCAAAGTTCCTTGTGGTGGGATTGGCAGTATCACTGCTGTTTGCTTTTATGTTCTTCTTCAATATGTACATAGTAGCAGGTGTAATCGCTGTTGTACAGGCTGTCTGTTTTGTACTGGCGTGGATGATGGGTATGCGCATCATAAAGGACAGGAGTCGTCATCTGCATACCATTCTGACCATAGTCGGAGTACTGCTCTTTATACCTGCGCTGATCTCCTACGGAAGTAATATGCTTTACGTAGCCGATACTAGCTGGAGCGTTATATTCCTTAACGAGGCTGTGCCCGAGCCATCTTCAAAGAAGTTTTCTATTTACAGAAATACCGATGACAAGCTTTGGATAGATGTGCTGAACGTTTCTAAGGATGATTATTATAAATACGTATCCGCCTGCAAGGAAATGGGCTATGACAACGAGCCGTATGAAAGCTCGGGATCCTATTCAGCATATAATGATGAGGGTTATTACCTTGATCTTTCGCATTATAATACTGCAAGAGAGATGTCGCTCATGGTGGAGCTTCCCGTGGAGCTGTCAGATCTTAACTGGGATAAGCACACCATCGGAAAGGTACTACCCGAACCGGCATCAGGGCTCGGCAACTACCAGTCCGAGTTGTCTGACAGGACAAATGTAATAATCGGGCAGATAACAAAGCAGCAGTATTATGATTACTGCGATTCCTGCAGAGATCTTGGCTTTGTTATCGAGGAGAGTGGTTATGAAAGCTCCTATTCAGCCTTTGGGCCTGATGGACATGAGCTGAGTATAATTTACACAGCAGGCAACCTTCAGATGAACATAACTCTTATTTTCCCCTACGAGTATTATGAGCTGACGTGGCCCACTATGGGTATAGGCACTCTTCTGCCTGTTCCATCATCGTTATCGGGCAAGGTGGTTTCCGATTACGACTGGTCGTATTCTGTTTATGTCGAGAATATGCCGAGAGCAGAGTTTGAGAAGTATGTGCAGGCCTGTGTTGAGGCAGGTTTCAACAGGGACTCAAGTAAGTACGAGGACACTTTCTGGGCTGAAAATGCCGATGGCGAGTATCTGAACGTAGCTTATAGGGGCAATAATGTTGTGTACATAACTATAACAGGCTCCTCGGATAAGGATTATCTGACATACAAAAGATGAACAGCAAAAGGATCTCCCGTCTGAGAGATCCTTTTTCTTATTCCGTTATTTCAAGCTCAAGGCATTTCCAGCACTCTCCGAGGATCTGATAAGTTTCTGCATCATGAGGGGTTATATCGCGGAATCCCGATGCTATATAACAGTGATACGCTGACAGGTTGTTTTCAAAAACACCTAAGGTTATCCTTTCTGCCTTCATTATATCAAATCCGTAGCGGATAGCCAGAGTCAGCATTTCCTTTCCGTAACCCTTTCCGCGTTTGCTGTCATCCACTATTACAAAGCCGAACCTAAGTGTTGTTTTCGCTTCGTCGGTAAACCTCATGATAAGATGACCTGCAACTCCGCTGTCGTCAAATGCAGTGAACGGGAAAAACGTGTCAGTCATTTCAAACGCTGAATAGTGAGCATTCATGTCATCTGCTGTTATCGGATAATGGTCATATCTGTCTGCACACCATTGTCTGAAAGATATTTCGTCCTTTATCCAACAGACTATATGCTGTGCATCACATTTCTTGTAAGGCCTGAGTCTTAGCATGATATCACTCCTTTTGCGTTATTATAACAGAAAAAGCCTGTTGGGTCAAGGTGAATGTTGACAAACTATGCGAAAAGTTATATAATATATAGGTGCTGAGGCGCGGGTGTTCCTTCGCCGAAGTCAAGTTTTTTCTGACGCGGAAACGGTTTTGACGTGAAAGGTACGAGGCTCATAAGATATCCGCCCTTTACGGGAGGTTTATTGTGTTGTGACTACGCCCTTTCGCAGGGCGTTTTTTTATTGCGGGTAAACTCAGAAAGGAGGGGTCTTATGAATAACGAACTTATAACAAAGCTCTGCGATCTTCACGATCTCTCTGATGATGAGCTTAGCTGTCTTATCAACGAGCGCACCCTCGAGGATGCAGAGCGGCTTGCGGCCGAGGCATCTGAACTGCGTGACAGAGTGTATGGAAAGAACGTATTCATGCGTGGGCTTATTGAGTTCACATCCTACTGCAAAAACGACTGCCTGTACTGCGGGCTTCGCAGAAGCAACACCAATGCACAACGCTATCGTCTTACAAAGGAGGATATCCTTTCCTGTGCAGAGAGAGGATATATGCTCGGATTCCGCACCTTTGTTCTACAGGGCGGTGAGGATCCGTATTTCACCGATGATGTGATGTGCGATATCGTTTCTGCTTTGAAAGAAAGCCATCTCGATTGTGCAGTGACCATTTCGGTAGGAGAGAGGAGCCTTGACAGCTATAAGCAGCTTTACTATGCCGGTGCAGACAGATATCTGCTCCGCCATGAAACTGCCGATGCCGATCACTATGGTATTCTGCACCCCAGGGAGCTTAAGCTTTCTCACAGGATGGAGTGCCTTTATAATCTCAAATCCATCGGCTATCAGACGGGCTGCGGATTTATGGTAGGCTCGCCCTATCAGAGCACAGAGAGCATAGTAAAGGATCTGCGTTTTATCAAGAACTTCTCGCCCGAGATGGTCGGCATAGGTCCCTTCATTCCGCATTGTGACACACCGTACAGGAACCAGGCAGCAGGTACCCTTGAATTTACGCTGTTCCTCTTGTCTATAGTGCGCCTGATGCTTCCCGAGGTGCTGCTTCCCGCGACTACCGCTTTAGGTACTATCGCGGAAAATGGCAGGGAGCTAGGTATAATGGCAGGTGCAAATGTTGTAATGCCCAATCTTTCGCCTAACGATGTCAGAAAAAAGTATTCCCTGTATGACAACAAGCTGTGCACAGGATATGAGGCTGCGGAACACGTTGAGGAGCTTCGCAGGCGCATTGAGTCCACAGGCTGCAAGCTTGTGACCGACAGGGGAGACCATGTGAGATTTATCAGATAGACGAAAGGAAAACATCATGTACGACCCCAAATCACTCAAGGCGGAAGAATTCATATCTGACACCGAGATACGAGAAACACTGGACTATGCTGAAAAAAACAAGGATAACCTTGCACTTATCGACGAGATAATCGAAAAGGCAAAGCTGCGCAAGGGACTCACTCATCGTGAAGCATCTGTGCTGCTTGCCTGCGAGAACGAAGAAAAAATCGCCGAGATGTTCGATCTTGCTGAACAGATCAAAAAGGATTTCTATGGCAACAGGATCGTTATGTTTGCGCCGTTGTATCTCTCGAACTATTGCGTAAACGGCTGCGTTTACTGCCCCTATCACCTTAAGAATAAGCATATCGCACGCAAAAAGCTCACTCAGGAAGAGGTAAAGCGTGAGGTAATTGCGCTCCAGGATATGGGACACAAGCGTCTTGCCATCGAAGCAGGCGAGGATCCCAAGAACAATCCTATCGAGTACATATTGGAGTGTATCAACACTATTTACAGTATAAAGCATAAGAACGGCGCTATCCGTCGTGTGAATGTAAATATCGCTGCAACTACAGTTGAGAACTACCGTAAGCTGCACGATGCGGGAATAGGAACATACATCCTGTTCCAGGAAACATATCACAAGGAGAGCTACGAGCAGCTTCATCCCACAGGACCGAAGCACGATTACGCTTATCATACAGAAGCAATGGACCGTGCAATGGAGGGCGGTATCGATGATGTAGGTCTGGGTGTTCTGTTCGGACTTGAGCTGTACAAGTACGAGTTTGCAGGACTTCTTATGCACGCAGAGCATCTTGAGGCAGTGCATGGTGTAGGACCTCATACCATCAGCGTCCCGAGACTCAAGCGTGCCGATGATATCGATCCCGATACCTTCGATAACGGTATAAGCGACGATATCTTTGCAAAGATATGTGCGCTTATCCGCATTTCAGTTCCTTACACAGGCATGATAATCTCTACCCGTGAGAGCAAGGCGGTACGTGAAAAGGTCATCCGCCTTGGCGTTTCGCAGATAAGCGGCGCTTCACGCACCAGCGTCGGAGGCTATTGCGAGCCTGAGCCTGAGGATGAGTGCAGCGAGCAGTTTGATGTTTCTGACAAGAGGACCCTTGACGAGGTGGTGCGCTGGTTGATGGAGTTTGGTTATATTCCAAGCTTCTGCACAGCCTGCTACCGTGAGGGAAGAACAGGCGACCGTTTTATGAGCCTGTGTAAGAGCGGACAGATACAGAACTGTTGTCATCCCAATGCGCTTATGACCCTTAAGGAATACCTTGTTGACTATGCAAGTCCCGAGACCCGAAAGATCGGTGAAGCATTGATAGAAAAGGAGCTTCTGAACATCCCCAAGGAAAAAGTGCGTCAGATCGCAGCAGACTATCTCACGCAGATAGAGGAGCAGGGAAGACGCGATTTCAGATTTTAATACACATTCCGGCCTGATTTTTACAGGTCGGATTTATTTTTATTAACGTGCTCCCTTGAATGACATATTGTACATTCTGCCAAATTAGGGGGTGTAATTTTTTGCACAAAAACTATTTACATCTGTTCAAAAAAATGATATACTATTACTATATAAGCTGCAATTTAGTAGCTTGATTATTTAATTTGAAAGGAAATCGGTATATGTCTAAGAATATCTTGATCACAGGCGGTGCTGCCAGCGGCAAGAGCAGATGGGCGGTAACCAATTTCTCCGCCTGTGATTATGTGCTGTATCTTCGCGCAGGCGACGCAGTGGACTCCGATACGCTCAACCGTATCAAATACGGTAATGAGAAGAACGGAGTTGAATGGGATATAGTTACAGGTGCTGTGAAAGACCCTGTTCAGTATTTCACGGATCACAAATTCGTTATTTTCGACAGTCTCAGCAGTTATACCTCGATCATAATAAATGAGATGTGCTCTGATCCTGCACAGATGGATGAAGAAACCAAAAAGTCCATCGAAAAGCGCGTTATTGCAGACGTAACAGCTATGCAGGAGCGCATCAACGACATCTCGGGCAGCATGATTGTAATCACGCTTGAAACTGGTTTCTCCGTTACTCCCGAGAACCGTGCACAGGCGATCTTCAGAGAGATACTCGGCAACGTAAACCAGCGTATCGCAAATATGAGCGATGATGTGTACTTCTCCGCCAGCGGTATCCAGTTCAAGATCAAGTAATTTTGCTTACATTTCTGAAAGGACGGACTTTATATAATGACATTTGAAGAATTTATTATGCAGGCCAGAGAGATGAAGGCTTCCGATATTCATCTCACTGTAGGTGCTCCCACTGTTGTAAGAGTAAACGGCGAGCTTCGCAAGTATACCGAGCTTAGCGATCAGGTAGTAAACCGTACTATCCTTTCGATCCTTTCTGCAGAGCAGGAGAAGATGCTGACCGAGGGTAACGATATCGACTTCAGCTTTGAGCTTAAGAATGGCGCAAGACAGCGTGTCAACGTATTCCGTCAGGGCGGAAAGCTTGCTGCTTGTATCCGTCTGCTTAATGCAGAGATCCCCAGCCTTGAGGAGCTCAAGATGCCCTCTGTGCTTCTGGATTTCGCAAAGAAGCGCCGTGGCCTTGTACTGGTTACAGGTCCTACAGGTGCAGGTAAATCCACAACACTTGCCGCTATGGTAGAGTACATAAACAAGACACGTGCTTGTCATATCATCACGATCGAAGATCCTATCGAGTATCGTTATTCGCAGAATAAGGCTACTATCCATCAGCGTGAGATAGGCAGAGATGTGCCCTCCTTCAGCTCCGCGCTGAGAAGTGCACTGCGTGAGGACCCTGATGTTATCCTTATCGGTGAGATGCGTGACTATGATACAATCTCACTTGCTATGACCGCTGCCGAAACAGGACATCTGGTGTTCGGTACACTGCACACCTCCAGTGCTGCGCAGACTATCGACCGTATCATCGACGCCTGCCCCACTTACGCACAGGAGCAGACACGTTCCCAGCTTGCTAACATGATCCAGGGTATCGTTGCACAGTCCCTTGTTCCCACATCCGATGGCAAGGGCAGAGTTGCTGCTGTAGAAGTAATGGTTGGTACCGATGCAGTCAAGAACCTCATCCGCACCAACAAGATCCCTCAGATGGAGTCTATCATGCAGTCAGCCACCAGCCTTGGTATGATAACACTAAACGACAGCCTTGCAAAGCTGTACCAGTCCGGTGCTATTTCCTATCAGACTGCTATGGAATACTGCACAGACAGCACAGAGATGGAGAAGAAGCTCATGTCGCTGACCCGCAGATAATGATCGCTTAATAAAAAACAAAGCCGCTTTTGCTTTTGCATAAGCGGCTTTTCTATAGTGTTCAAGTCTTTATTTGCCCAGGCGTCTGTCCTTTATTCCGCGCATAATAGCGACCTTTGCATCCAGCGACTGCTGTTCTGTAGCTGGAGGAGTGCCCTTGAGCGGATATTCAATATTAAGCTTTTCGTATTTTGAAACGCCCATAACGTGATAGGGAAGCACATCCAGCGCCTTTACACTGCGTAGTCCACCGATAAACCTGCCGAGCTTGTAGAGGTACTCCTCGTCAGTGGTGATATCAGGAACGACTACATGGCGAATCCACATGGGCACGCCGTTGTCCGAAAGATATTGTGCAAACCCGAGGATATTCGTATTATCCTGCGCGGTAAGCTCCCTGTGTAGCGCATTGTCGATGTGCTTTATATCCAGCATTACCAGATCGCAGCTTTTTATCAGCCTGTCGAATTTATGGCGTTCATGCTCTGTAAAGGTTATACCCGAGGTGTCAAGGCAGGTGTGTATCTCCTGTGCTTTAGCCGCTTCAAACAGCTCTGTTACGAAATCTATCTGCATAAGCGGCTCGCCGCCTGTTACGGTGATGCCGCCGTTTTTGTAAAACTCCTTGCATCCGTTGTATTCCGCCAGTATTTCGTCCACTGTCACTTCCTTGCCTGCGCTTATCTCCCATGTGTCGGGATTATGACAATATTTGCAGCGCATAGGACAGCCCTGCATGAACACAACGAAGCGGATCCCCGGGCCGTCCACCGTTCCGAAGCTTTCAGTGGAATGTATTCTTCCGATCACTTTGACCTCCAATTACACAGCAAAGGACACGGCGCACCGTGTCCTTGCTTCATTATATCTTAGTATGGAATGTTCTTGCGATAACATCATCCTGCTGTTCCTTCGTCAGCTTGTTGAAGTTTACCGCATAACCCGATACCCTTATCGTGAGCTGGGGATATTTCTCGGGGTGAGCCTGTGCGTCAAGCAGAGTTTCTCTTGTGAACACGTTCACGTTGAGATGGTGTCCGCCCTTCATAGCATAGCCGTCCAGCAGGGTTACAAGGTTATCTATCTGAAGCTTGTTGTTGTCCATATTATGCCTCCTCATCATCGTCAATACCCTTATGAAGCGTGGGGATATTGCATGCCAGATCTCCTTTGCAGCAATCGGTGCTGCTTTCTGTCTTTTCCGTGATGCCGTTTCCGTCGCCCTCACGGGTGACGTTTATATGCTCAGAACCTGCGGAGCAGAGTCTGTCCAGAAGCTCCGCGAGGTTTTTCGCTTCTTCATTACTGCACATCGGCAGCCGCCTTTTTAAGTTCTTCCTCGGTCATGTCGAGGTCGAAATCCAGCTCCTCCAGCATGGAGAGACCTGCCTTGCCAAGCGCATCGGGAACGATGGAGAACGTGTTGGAGATTCCATCCTGTGCGTGCTTGAAAGGAAGCTTAGCCACAGAGGAAAGGGAAGCCGCCGCACCGTGAGTATCACGTCCGTGCATGGGGTTTGCACCTGGAGCAAGGGGAACGCCCATCTTTCTTCCGTCGGGGGTGTTGCCTGTCTTCTTACCGTAAACAACGTTTGAAGTGATGGTAAGTATTGACATTGTGGGAACACCGTGACGGTAGGTATGGTGACGCTTTATCTTCTCCATAAAGGTCTCAACGATATCCACAGCGATCTTGTCAACACGGTCATCGTTGTTGCCGTACTTGGGGAAGTCGCCCTCTACCTCGTAATCTACAACGACACCGTTTTCATCACGGATGCACTTTACCTTTGCGTATTTGATAGCGGAAAGGGAGTCTGCTACAACGGAAAGTCCTGCGATGCCTGTTGCAAAGTAACGCTTGACCTCTCTGTCATGCAGAGCCATCTGCAATCTTTCGTAGCTGTATTTGTCATGCATATAATGGATGACGTTCAGAGTGTTGACGTAAAGCCCTGCAAGCCATTCCATCATCTGATCATACTTTTCCATTACATCGTCGTAATCAAGATAATCGCCCTCTACTGCACGGTACTTGGGCGCAACCTGTATCTTGAGACGCTCGTCCACACCACCGTTGATAGCATAAAGCAGGCACTTTGCGAGGTTTGCTCTAGCACCGAAGAACTGCATCTCCTTGCCTACTCTCATAGAAGACACGCAGCAGGCGATAGCGTAATCGTCGCCGTGGGTGATCCTCATAAGATCGTCGTTTTCGTACTGGATGGAGGATGTCTTTATAGACATCTTTGCGCAGTATTCCTTGAACTTCTGCGGAAGATTTACCGACCACAGCACCGTGAGGTTAGGCTCAGGCGCGGGACCGAGATTATCAAGAGTATGCAGATATCTGAAAGAGCTTTTTGTTACCAGCGGCTTACCGTCGATATTTACGCCACCGATGGACTCTGTCACCCATGTGGGGTCGCCCGAGAAGAGCTCGTTGTATTCTGGGGTTCTTGCGAACTTCACAAGTCGCAGCTTCATAATGAAGTGGTCGATATATTCCTGCGCCTGCTCCTCTGTGATGAGCCCTGCCTCAAGGTCGCGCTGGATGTATATATCGATGAATGTGGAGGTCCTGCCGAGGGACATCGCTGCACCATTCTGCTCCTTTACTGCTGCAAGATAGCCGAAATAGAGCCACTGTATAGCCTCTTTAGCGTTCTTAGCAGGCTTTGAAATATCGTAACCGTAGATCTCACCGAGCTTCTTAAGCTCCATAAGAGCACGTATCTGCTCGGAAAGCTCCTCACGAAGCTGGATATTCTCGCTTGTCATACGTACAGGCGCGGTATCTAGCTGCTGCTTCTTGTCCTCAATAAGCAGATCAACGCCGTAAAGAGCCACACGGCGGTAGTCGCCGATGATCCTGCCTCTGCCGTAGGCATCAGGAAGACCTGTGATGATCGCTGATTTTCTTGCAAGGCGCATCTCGGGAGTGTATGCGTCAAAAACGCCCTGATTGTGGGTCTTTCTGTATTCGGTGAAGATCTTGACTACCTCATCGTCTACCTTGTATCCGTTTTCGGAGCAGGCAGCCTGTGCCATTCTTATGCCACCGAAGGGCTGAAGCGAGCGCTTGAAAGGCTTGTCTGTCTGGAAGCCGACGATCGTTTCAAGCTCCTTGTCAAGATATCCTGCACCATGGGAGGTTATCGTAGACACTACCTTTGTATCCATGTCAAGCACGCCGCCTGCCTGTCTTTCCTTTTCGGACAGATCAAGCACCTGTGCCCAGAGCTTCTTTGTTGCCTCTGTAGGCGCAGCGAGGAAGCTCTCATCTCCATCGTATAATGTATAGTTTCTGGAGATGAAGTCACGGACGTTTACACCGTCGTTACTCCATTTTCCGGGAACGAAATTTTTCCATTCTTCTGCAAAATAACTCATCATCTATTTCCTTTCAGCCGCAGACTTCTATGTCTGTATGACCGCAGCGCTGTAATTCATTGGAAATTGCTGTGTACACAAGATTATGTGTTTCATCATTAATATAATACCATATATACGGGATATTGTCAAGCAGAAACTTAAGGCAAATATTACATCAAATCGTGATAAATACCACAAATTTTTGAACAAAACAAAGCTTTGTTTGCCATATTCGTATAATAGTTAAATCTTTAACCAAAAAACGTGATTTTTGATAAGCTTATATGTTGAAAAACAAAGAATTACGTGCTATAATTTATCTACAAAACCTTTAACTGGAGGTAAAGCTATGACATCAAGATTTGGTTCGGCTACGGTAAACGAAGGAATGTTCGGTTATAATTCCTCCGGTACATTCAGGTGCGCCTACGGAAACGAAAAGCCGTTGTTGATCCTTACCGCTGTGATAAGCTTTCTGGTAATAGCTGCGATATACAGCGGATTGTTTTTTGTAAATGTAACTCTGATTGGCGGCGAGAGTGCGATGTTCTTCGCTATTGCAACGGTGTGTGCGCTGTGTATATGGGTATGCGTCTGCCTTACCGTTATGAATTTCATCCTCCACGGCAAGGAATACAGCTACCATGCGGACGAGCAGAAGATCACCATATACGGCGACGGAAAAAACGTTGATTTCTTTTACATGAACGTTATTTCGGTCAGCTATGATCCGCTTATGTTTCTGGGCAAGCAGAGAGGTTTTCTTATAACGGTCCTCACCCGAAAGGGCACATACAGGTTCAAGTACGTATTCCTGCGAAACGATGTAAGAAAATCCCCCGAGCTGACTCCTTTTCATATAATAGAGGAGCGTCAGAAGATTCTGTTCGATAAGGAGCAGGAGGAAAAAGCTCCCGAAAAACCTGCTGTCGTTTCGGAGATGGAGGAGATAGCTCCGCTGCCATCACGTCTTAATTCGCTTGCGGAGGATGTTGCAGAGCTTGAGGCAATGCCTGAGGTCAAGCTTTCTCCTGCAATTTCAAAGCCGCAGCATACCGTCAGCGATGTTTACGAGCGTCCCTACTATCGCAGCGGCAGAAACGAGATAATAAACGTAAAAACGATATCGGATCAGTCCAAAGAGCTTATATCAAAGGGGCGGTTCCGCACTCCGCATAAGTATGAGGTATTTATATGGGGCGCATTTTGCATTGTTCTTACGGTGGTCATGGTAAAATCATTTAATGATATGGTCAATGGACTTCAATACATGGGCACGGGCGGCTATGTATTTTTGATCATTGGTCTGATATGGCTGATCGCAGGAATAGCGATATACAGAGTCGCACACTACACCATATACAACTACGAAGCAGACAGCAACGAGTTCCGCATATTCCGCAAGAATTACAGCGAAACTATCTACTACTGCGATGTCGTAAAAGTAACATACGCCCCTCTGCTGCTTTTGTGGAAGCAGCGTGGTTACAAAGTCAGCATCGTGACGAAGTACAAGACCATCACTTATAATTATCTTTTCCTGCAGAACAGAAAACGCCAGGAGCCAAAGGAAACTCCGTTCCATATCATAGAGGAACAGCTTGATGAGTAAATCAGACGCCGCATGGTAAACTGATACCGTGCGGCGTATCTTTTTGTATAAAAGTTCTCTTTTTGTTCCGAAACCTGTTGACAAAGTTCTCGCGAAGCAGTATAATGTAATTGTTCTCAATTTGTTCCCGAATTTGCACAAAGGAGTTATATATGGAAAGAACGATACTGCACTGCGATCTTAATTCATTCTACGCTTCGGTGGAGATACTTCTGAACCCTGAGCTTAAAGGAAAGGCGGTAGCTGTCTGCGGCAGCAGGGAGGACCGCCACGGAATCGTGCTGGCGAAGTCGGATCCGGCAAAGAAGTACGGCGTGCAGACAGGTGAGGCAATATGGCAGGCACAGCAGAAATGCCCAGATCTGATAACAGTTCCGCCGAGATTTGACGAATACATGAAATATTCGGCGATGGCGCGCAGGATATACGAGGACTACACCGATCTTATAGAGCCTTTCGGAATAGACGAGTGCTGGCTGGATGTTACAGCGAGCAGGCTTCTTTTCGGCAGCGGCGAGGAGATAGCGCAGGAGTTGCGCCGCAGACTTAAGGAAGAGGTAGGTCTTACCATCTCGGTGGGAGTTAGCTTCAATAAGATATTCGCAAAGCTTGGCTCTGATCTTAAAAAGCCCGACGCAGTGACTGTGATACCTAAGGAGAGCTTCCGCAGCCTTATAGGCGGTCTGCCTGCCTCGGATATGCTGGGCGTAGGACGTTCATCTATGAAGTTCCTTAAAAATTACGGTATCCGCACCATAAACGAGCTTGCGGATATGGATGTGCGTTTCCTTGAAGGAAAACTTGGCAAATGCGGACGACAGATATGGATGTACGCAAACGGTCTTGATGACTCTCCCGTGCGTCACATGAGCTGCTGCGAGCCGATAAAAAGCGTAGGCCACGGAACCACCTGCACAACGGATCTTTACACGGATGACGAGGTGTGGCAGGTCATTTACGGTCTTTCGCAGGATGTGTCAAAACGTCTTAGAAAATACAAGCTCCGTGCGGGTGGAGTACAGATAGCGGTCAAGGATAACCTTTTGAGAACAAAGCAGTATCAGCATCCGTTGGATGCACCTGTACAGTCCTTTGCCGAGATCGCCGAAAATGCCTTTTTGCTGTTCAGACAGCATTATAAATGGGAGCGTGGTGTAAGGGCACTCACAGTGCGCACGATAAATCTCCTGCCCGAGTCCGAGGACGAGCCGCAGCAGCTCTCCTTTGACAGCAGCATTTCCCGACGTGATAAGCGGGACAGGATAGAGCTTGCGGTGGAGCGGATACGCTCCCGCTACGGACGGGATGCTATAAATATGGGAAGTTTGTTTGCCGCTGAGGACATCACAGCCGATGAGATACCGAATACCATGCCCACAGGAATGAGGCTGATAAGCGATGTGGTTTAGTTCTTGCAGAGTGAAAAAAGAACCATCAGTATAACTGATGGTCCTTTATTATACTCCGAATATAACGTAGTTATCCGCATCGGATGAGGCGGGAATATATCCGCTTTTCGCAAGCGCAGAATGTTCCCCCGAGATATAGGCTTTCAGTATCTCACGGCTCATGTTGGTGATATCGGTACGGGTAACTGCTTCCTCGGGGGAAAGCAGAAGCACCTCGTTGTTTTCGTAGCCGTCCGATCTCGGATCGCCAGAAATGTATTCCATTACGAACACGGCGCACCACTGCTCAGGCTTGAACTGCACCGCAAAAAGCGACTTTACCTTTGCGGTCACTCCTGTTTCTTCAAGAAGCTCACGCTCTGCGGCACGGGTGGGGAGCTCGCCCTCCTGCACAAAGCCACCCGGAAGCAGTATCCTGTCCTTTGCGCTGCCGTATGTGTGGCGGACAAGCAGTACCTTGCCGCTTATTTCAACTATTCCGCAGACGGTGAAGTGTTTGTTGTTCATGTTTTGCTCCTTTACTTGTAGCGACCGCAGGACTTACATTCCGATGCGTTGTTAGGGTTAGTGTAGCCGCAGCCTGCGCATCGCCATTCAAAAAGGGAAGAGGGCTTGAGGTCATCTGAGCTGACAAGCTCCTCGGGTATATCGTATATGTTAAGTACCTCGGCGCTGCCGATCTCCTTGCCCTCAAAGCTGAGCACGAGGGGAGAGCTTCGGTCTTTCAGGCGGTCAAGCATACGCTCCTGCTCTCCGTCAACTCCGCAGATGTAGAGGTCGATAGCGCTTTCTTTTATAGAGGTGAGATAAAGCCGATATTCCTTGCCATCCAGTTTGGTAGAGAATATGTTTGCTTCTTGTCTGTACTTTTCGGGAATGTTGCAGCTTACAGTGATAAGCCTCGGCATTTTTACAAGATTGTCGAATTCGTCAACAGGCACAAAATTATTTGTGTGCTTTATTCTTTGAAATGATATCAGCATCAATATCAAGAATATTACTGTTGAAATCAGTGCAGGTATCGGCAGAAGCAGCAGAATAAGCGGATGCGGAACTATGCCCGATGTGACAAGCATGGCTGCCACGGCAAAAAGCATCAGCGTCAGCAACCACAGAAATACCATTATTCCGCCCGCATTGTTGAAATAAGGATTTTCGTTTATCGCAATGATATTGAAGCACTTCTCGCACTGAAATACCATGTGGCGGCGTAAAAGCGCATTGCTGCCTTTTTTTATCTGATTTCTTACGTATATTGTGGGAACAAGATGGACTGGTGCAGTTCTTCTGTGGTAATCAATATAAACATCATTTTGCCTCATGCATATATTGCTGTGTTCCAGCGAAGCTATTTCAGCAGTAGGTTTATATGATCTGTTTGCTATCGGTTGTTTAGTATAGCTGTCAAAACGATAGGGGTTAGCTATACGAAATTCAATGCCGTTTGCCGAAACGCTCATCGTATGCGGCAGATACTCCCTTGACGGTGGCATTAGTCTGAGCGCCTTGCCGCAATACGGGCAGATCTTTCTGCTGAGATCCATAGCTTACTCCTTTCCGAGATACTCTATCACCTCGTTCAGCGAGGGGAGAATGACCTCCGCAAGCTTTTCCATCTCCTCTGTGGGAGGTGCAAGATCTGGCACCATTATCGGGCGCATACCTGCCGAATGTGCAGAACGTATGCCGTTGTAGCTGTCCTCGATTGCGTATGCGCTTTCGGGAGTCACTCCAAGCTCCTCGCACGCTTTCAGGAAGATATCTGGCGCAGGCTTGCTGCGGCTGACCATATCGCCGCACACCACCTTGTCGAAGTAGGGAAGTATCCCTGCGTCACGCAGCTGGTTGTTCACGACGATGCTCCTTGTGGAGGACGCCAGCGCTATCTTCACGCCGTTTTCTTTAAGGAACGTGAGAAGCTCTTTAATATACGGCTTCATCGGCAGCCTGCCTCCGTCGTATCGGGCGTGATACAGGTCAGACATCTCCTTTTTATACTCGTCGTAAGGGAAGTCTTCGCCGTAGAATTCCAGTGCGATGCGCCTGGTTTCTGCGGAGTTTGTGCCAAGACACATCCTGCACAGTGTTTCTATATCCTTTATATTATGCTTTTCTGCAGTCTCTATCCAACATTCAACTACCTTTGCCTCAGAGTCGAAGATAACTCCGTCCATGTCGAATACCACAGCTTCAAAATTTTTCATGCTTACTTCCCCCATCAGACTTTATTAATATGATTTTAGCACATTTTATGCTGTTTGTAAAGCGAAAGGGGGAAGGGGACAAAACAAAAGTCCCCGCCTTTAAGCGAGGACTTATATATTCAATTGTAATTTTTAAGTATTACATCGGAATGTACCGCCTTATTGGATTTTGTTGTGAAGCAAAATTCTTAGGGGGACATCGGTCTCATCCTTTCGCAGATTTTAGTCATCATATTAACACTATACTTACGCATCTAACCACCTGCTTTCGGAGTGGGTATCTATGTCAACACGTAAAGTGATTAGTCGGCACCGTTTAAAACCCTGCCATGTAGATGTCATCTGCGCCGCCTGCTGCGGAAAGTACCTTGTTGAGTAAAACACTCTCGTTTCGGTAGCTGCTGCGCCTTATGGGGAACACCCGCGCAGTCCGTTCACCGTGTATACTGACTTTCAGCTCTCGGTACGAGCCGCAGATGAGTTGAACTGTTCAGTTATTTCCATTGGACTCGCTCCTTTCTGCTTAGTTTCTGATGTGTACAAAGTGTGTGTCATGTTCCATCGGACTGACCTCTTTCCGTTTATCAGGGCTGAAGCTTATCGACTTATCTACCCATCGGAGTGTACCTCTTTCTCAGTATTAAGGCTTCTGGCTGATCGGCTTCAATACCGTCTCAGCTTTGTTTTCCTTGATTAAATAATACCACATTTATTGTGCAAAGTCAATAGTTTTATTCAACTTTTCATTTGGCGATTTGTATAATATTTTTGTCTGCTGATTGGGCAAACTAATGATATTTCGCAGTTTGAAGCAAAAATCGGGAGTTTTCGGTTTTTTTCATATTGACAACATTAAAAACATAGTGTAAAATAGGTATATATCGTGTTGTTAAAACGCGGAATGAAAGGATCGGAACATTATGTCAGAAGAAATGAACAACACCTACCTCGATGAGGAAGAGGGCATTATAGAGCTTGAGGATGAGGACGGCAACGTGACCCGTTTTGAATTCATCGATGCTATGGAGTATGAGGGCGTGACATATTACGCACTTGTTCCCGAGTCTGATGATGACGAGGGCGCAGATCAGTTCGTCGTACTTAAGGAGCAGGAGATCAACGGTGAGGCTATGCTGGCAACCATCGATGACGATGACGAGTACGCAAAGGTCGGCGAGATATTCCTGCAGCGTTTTGCTGATATGGCAGGCTATGACGATGAAGAAGACGGCGAGGATGGCGAATAATACCACCCGTGCTTAATGAATATCCTGCTTCGGCGGTAATATAATAATACCGTCGGACAAAACAAGTTAACTTACTGCCTTGTAATACGTTAAAGGTGTGTCAATATAATCCAACATGTTATAAAAGGGATTTCGACTCTGTCGGCGGATTGCAGACCTCCCGTACTGCGGATGATAGGGAGCGTGAAACCGAAAGGCGATCTTACCCACCCTGCACTAAAGCGGGTTTTATAAGCACATCCACGGCAAGGCGGTTATTTTTAAAAACAAGGGTAAATACCCAAAGAGGAGAGGGCAATAGTCCTCTCCTTGTTTTTTATGCGAAAAAGTGTTGATAATACCTGCTTACAAAGCCAAAAACCACCGTTTACAGCGGTGGTTTTCTGTTATGAGTGATCTGCGCTTAGCTGACCGCAGGCGGCTTTAAGCTCCGAGCCGAACTCACGTCGCATAGTTACACCTATGCCGTTCTTTTTCAGCACATCGTAAAATGCCATGATACGCTCGCGGCTGCTTTTCCTGAAGCTGTCTGCTTCGGTCGGGTTGTAGGGTATGATGTTTACATAAAAATTGCGTTTCCCGATAAGATCTGCAAGCTGTCGGGCGTGTTCGGGGAGATCGTTGATCTCAGACAACATGATGTATTCCAGCGTTACTCTGCGGTTTGCCTTGACCGAGAAGTATTCCGCAGCATTTATGACCTCTGTAAGCGGATACCGGCGGTTTATCGGCATCAGCTTTGATCTCAGTTCGTCATTCGGCGCGTGAAGGCTGATCGCAAGGTTGCAGGGGTGAGGAAGCTCCGCGTATCGGCGTATCTCGGGAACAAGTCCGCAGGTGGATACTGTGATGTGCTTTTCGCCTGTTTCAAGCCCCTTAGGTGCGGTGAGTATCTCACAGAAGCTCTGCACGTTATCGAAGTTATCGAACGGCTCGCCTATTCCCATTACTGAAACGCCTGTTATCTTTACTCCGAATTCTCTTTGTATAGCGATAAGCTGTCCTGTGATCTCGTGAGTAAGCAGATTTCTGCGCCTTTTCAGACGGCCGCTCTGGCAGAAAGCACACCCCATCGCGCAACCGACCTGGGTCGAAACACAGATACAGTTGCCAAAGCTCTGGCGCATCAGTACGGTTTCGACAAATTCTCCGTCTGAAAGCCTAAGGAGCAGCTTGGCGGTATCAGTGCTGTCGAGTTTTTCAACGATCTCAGGCAGAGTGATCTCGAGATCCTGCTCCAGCATTTTTGTTATCCGCTCCGAAAAACCGAGATCTGCAAAGCTCATTATACCTTTGCGATAAATTTTGTCAAATACTATCGAAGCCTTTGCGGGATTCTCGTTTCTTTCCGAAAAATAGTCTGAAAGAGCAGTTGGTGTCATTCCGAATATGTTCATGATATCATCCTTTGGGTTATGTGGGAAAAACTGCAGTTATCGTAAGGTCGTTTCCGTTGCTTGTTTTTGCGGTTATTTTTCCGTTGTGGGCGTTTACGATAGCATTCGCCTTTGAAAGTCCTATTCCATAGCCGTTTTTCTGTGAGCTTCGTGAGGGATCGGCACGGTAGAATCTGTCAAACATCCTGTCTGTGTCCTCCTGTGATACTCGCATTTCCGTAGTGTTGAATACGATAAGCTTGATGTTTTTGTTGTGCTTTTCAAGCCTGATCGAGATATCTCCGCCCTCGGGAGAGTATTTTACAGCGTTGTCCAGCAGTATCGAAACAAGCTGTTGTATCGAGCGTTCATCGCCCTTTAAGGTCAGCATTTGCTGAACCTCGCAGGTGAAATGCTTGTTCTGCGTCTGTGCGGGCGCATTGAAAGAGGCGGCGGTTTCCTTCACCACATCTGATATCGGGAATTCTATCATCTGTGTGGAATTATCAGCTTCCTCCATACGCGCAAGGTACACAAGGTCATTTGTCAGTGCCGTAAGCCGCTTTGCCTGGGTCTGGATATCATCAAGCCATTCGTTCCTGCCGTATTCCATCTCCAGCACATCGGCGTCTGCATTGATTATCGTAAGCGGAGTTTTGATCTCGTGCCCTGCATCTGTGATAAACCGCTTCTGCTTTTCGTAGCTTTCAGCTATCGGGCGTATGATCCTTGCAGACATCACCGTTATCAGGATCCCTACTAAAACAAATCCCACAATGGAGATCGTGCAGCTTGCGAGCAGGAAATTATAGAACGACTGAAAGCGGCTTTCGCAATCAAGAAAGATTATATGGCTTGCATCTTTTTTAGAGGTTTTCAGATAGCGGTAGTTGTTTATAAATCCACGGTCGTTTTTTTCAGCAAGCACCTGTCGTGCAAGCTCTATTGCATCGGAAGTGTCTATCGATGCGATGCTTCCCGTTTCTACCTGGATTATGCCGCCCGTGCTTTTAAGCATTACAGAGAAATATCGCGTTTCGTAGGGCAATTCTGCGGGCATATCGGGAGGGAATGCCCCACCGAAATGATGCTCCTCCTTTGGAAATCTTCCTTTGTGGTCGGACAGCAGTGTAAGTATCTTATCGGCGGAGCCAATAGTGCTGTTGTAGTTCACTATATTGATACCCGCTATGATGAGCGTAAGCACTGCAAACATCGAGACCAGCGCAACCACCACGAATTTTATCTGAAGTGATCTTATCATTTTATTTCCTCCAGGGAGTAACCTGCATTCCTGCTTGCTTTTATCTGTATATCGGCATTCAGGGCGATCAGTTTTTTACGGAGATAAGAGATATATACCCATACTACATTGATCTCGGCATCGCTGTCATAACCCCATATCTTTTCCATTATCCTTTCGGTAGGAATAAGCCTGTCGGGATTTGATATCAGCATCTCAAAAAGCTGAAACTCCTTGTTGGCAAGCCTGAAGCTCCCTGTGGGCGACGAAAGCTCGTATGAAGCCCTGTCGAGCGTGATGTTGCCCATATTAAGTCTGGAGTCACCTGCCGAGGTGCTTCGTGTGATGGCGCGTATCCTTGCAAGCAGCTCCCTTGTGTCAAAGGGCTTTGTGAGGTAGTCATTGGCTCCGCTGTCAAGTCCCAGTATCTTGTCCTCTATCTCTGATTTTGCCGTGAGCATTATGACAGGTATCTGGCTGCCTCCCGCACGGATTTTTTTCAGCACTGTGATTCCGTCACATTCAGGCATCATCACATCCAGTATTGCAGCATCGTAATTGCCAAGCTCCAGATATTTCAGCGCATCCTCACCGTTGTAAACGGCATCAGCGGAATAATTATTCTTTTCAAGTATCTTGACAAGTGCTTTGGATAAGGAGTATTCATCCTCTGCCAGCAGAATACGCATAAATGTACCACCTTTCACGATCATTATCTTTAAGTATAGCACATTTTTTGATAGATTTGTGAATATTACGTGAATTTTAAGTTTAATTATGTTTCGGATATTATACTTTAGTACGGAAAGCAGGTGAGAATATGGCTTATCAGGCTATCTTCAAGCGCTACGAGATAAAGTATATGCTCACGACCGGGCAGAAGCAGCGTATTCTTGAAGCTATGCAGCCTTATATGGAGCTGGATAAATACGGGCGCACCACGATACGCAATCTTTATTTTGATACCGACAGCTACAGGCTGATACGCAGGTCGATAGAAAAGCCCGTGTACAAGGAAAAGCTGCGTGTCAGAAGCTATTGCAGGGTCACAACGGACGAGCCTGTGTTTGTGGAGCTTAAGAAGAAGTATAAAAAGGTCGTATACAAACGGCGTATCTCTATGGCTGAGCAGCGGGCTATGGAATGGCTGGGCGGCGGCGAGTGCGATACTCATTCGCAGATAACCGATGAGATAGATTACTTTATGGAGTATTATCAGACGCTTAAGCCTGTCGTGTTCCTTTCGTACGAGCGCGAGGCTTATTATACGAAGAACGGCGACGATTTCCGCGTGACGTTTGATGACAACATCCTGTGCCGTCAGGAGGAACTTTCGCTTACTTCCGATGTATGGGGCACGCCTATCCTCGGGGAGGATAAGGTGCTTATGGAGATCAAGACCTCGGGCGGAATACCTTTGTGGATGACAGAGGTACTGTCAGGAGAGAAGATTTATAAAACGTCGTTTTCAAAATACGGAACGGCTTATCAGAACATTATTTTTCCTAAATTAAAGGGAGGATTTATTTATGCTTGACGATCTTTTTAAAGGACTTTTTGATAACTCGATGACGAATGTTATAAGTGTTACGGACTTTCTGCTCTGTATTGCGTGCTCGCTTGTCATAGGACTTATACTTGCATTCAGCTATATGTACCGTACACGTTACACCAAGAGTTTTGTAGTGACTCTCGCACTGCTTCCTGCGGTAGTTTGTGTCGTTATCCTCATGGTAAACGGTAATGTAGGTACAGGTGTTGCGGTAGCGGGTGCTTTCAGCCTGGTTCGCTTCCGTTCTGTGCCCGGTACCGCAAAGGAGATCAGCATGCTGTTCGTTGCTATGGGAACAGGTCTTATTGCGGGAATGGGTTATCTTGCGTTTGCAGTACTGTTTGCAGTAGTTATGTGTGTGTTCGTTATTATATACAACCGTCTTGATTTCGGTGCAAAGAAGAACGCTGCGATCTACAGGACTCTCACTATAACTATTCCCGAGGATCTTGACTACACAGGCGTGTTCGAGGGAATACTGTCAGAGTACACTTCCTCCTGTGAGCTTATAAGAGTAAAGACGACCAACATGGGCAGCCTTTTCCGCCTTACATACAATATCACACTCAAGAAAGCGGCAAGTGAAAAGGAGATGATAGACAAGCTCCGCTGCCGTAACGGAAATCTTGAGATCACTGTATCCAAGCAGGATACGTCTATAGCAGAGCTTTGATAAGGAGTTGATTTTATGAAAAGAACATCTTTACTAGCTGTTGTTGCAGCATTTGCCGTGCTCGCTGCAGGGTGTTCCGGGAATGAGGGTGGATCGTCGGCTGCTGACAACAGCACTTCCACTGGTGGAGATACAAACATCAGTTCTGTTGATGATTCGGCGTTTTCCGACCGTGATTATGAGGTGGGATACAATGAGCCTGACAGCATTTATATTGAACTGAAAGGGGATACAGCCACCTGTGACAGCGACACTGTTGATATAGACGGAAGCATTATAACTATAACAGGCGATGGAACCTATGTGCTATCGGGGCAGCTTGATGACGGCATGATCGTGATCGATTCAACAAAGGAGAACAAGCTTCAGCTCGTCCTTAACGGCGTATCGGTGACAAGCAGCAACTGCGCCCCTCTGTATATCAGACAGGCCGATAAAATATTCGTGACTGTTGCTGACGGCAGCGAGAATACTCTTGCAAACGGCGGCACATTTACTGCTATCGATGATAACAACATTGATTCAGTAATATTTTCAAAAGAGGATATCACTTTCAACGGCTCGGGCAAGCTTATCATACAGTCGCCTGCGGGACATGGTATCGTATCAAAGGACGATCTGGTGCTTACCAGCGGCAATTATGATATCACCGCTGCGTCCCACGGCATGAAAGCTAAGGATGCTGTGATGATCGCAAATGCATCGTTTAAGATCGATTCGGGCAAGGATGGCATCCAGTGTGATAATTCTGAGGATGATTCGCTAGGCTATGTCTATATTGAGAGCGGAACATTTGACATAACAAGCGGTGGCGACGGTATCAGCTCGTCTTCCTATACGCAGATAGACAGCGGAGTGTTTGATATACTTTCGGGTGGCGGAAGTAATGTAAAAAGCTCCTCAAGCTGCAAGGGACTTAAGGCAGGTGGCAGCCTGCTCGTAAACGGCGGAGAGTATAAAATAGATTCTGCGGACGATGCCGTCCATGCAAATTCCTCTATTGAGGTAAATGGCGGCAGTTTTGAGATAGCTTCGGGCGACGATGCTGTTCATACTGATGAAAAGCTGACAGTCAACAACGGCAATATCGTGATAAGCAAAAGCTACGAGGGTCTTGAGGGCCTGTGTATGGAGTTCAACGGCGGCGAGATCACGCTTACATCCAGCGATGACGGTCTCAATGCAGGTGGCGGAAACGATCAGAGCGGCTTTGGAGGCGGTGATATCTTTTCGTCAAACGAAAGCAGCTATATCAATATCAATGGCGGTACGCTGAATGTAAATGCGGGCGGCGATGGTATAGACTCCAACGGCGCTGTTAATGTAACGGGCGGCGCGACCTATATTGCAGGCCCCACGAACGGTGGCAACGGCGCATTTGATTATGCAGGCAAAGCGCAGATAACGGGCGGTGTATTTATAGCTGCTGGTCCGGCGCAGATGGCGGTGAATTTCACCTCTGCCGAAAATCAGGGTGTCATGATGGTCAACCTGAGCGGTGCTTCGGAAAACAGTGTTATCGAGCTTAAAGATTCCGATGGAACAGTGCTGCTTTCATGGACTTCACCAAAGAAATTTGACAGCGTTGTGATATCCTGTCCCGAGATACAGCAGGGTAAAACCTACACTGTTACCTGCGGCAGCAGCACAGCTACAGTTACCATGGACAGCCTTGTTTACGGCTCTGGTAACGGAATGGGCGGCTTCGGCGGAGGTATGGGTGGACACGGCGGAGGAAACTTCGGCGGAGGTGCCAGACCCGGAGCTCCCGAAAATTTCGACGGAACCATGCCTGAACTCCCCGACGGAGCAGAATTCCCTGATGGCTTTGGCGGCGGCATGAAGCCTGACGGCGGTCGTTTTGATCAGCAGCCTCCGTCTGTTGCTTCAGATATTGCAGTATAATTCAATACTTACTCCCCCTGAGGTACCATGATGTATTACAGGGGGATTTTATTTGGTGAAAATAGCTAAATGATAAGTTTTGTTTTAGTTAAATATGATTAAAACCACAGTTTTTTGTTTTCCTGCTTGTAGCGGTGCGAAAAAAGTTGTATAATAAGCTTTGGTAAAAATTCAACTGTAAATAAATATAAAGAAAAGAGATGTTTAATTTGGTAAGAGAGGATCTAAGAAATATTGCGATAATAGCGCACGTTGACCACGGTAAGACTACCCTGGTCGATGAAATGCTCAAGCAGGGCGGAGCTTTCCGTGAAAATCAGGTCGTAAACGATCGTGTAATGGACAGCAACGATATCGAGCGTGAGCGTGGCATCACCATCCTTGCGAAGAACACCGCCTGTATGTATAACGGAGTAAAGATAAACATTGTAGATACTCCCGGCCATGCTGATTTCGGCGGCGAGGTAGAGCGTATCCTCAAGATGGTAAACGGTGTACTGCTTCTGGTTGACTCCTTTGAGGGCACTATGCCCCAGACACGTTTCGTGCTCCAGAAAGCACTGGAGCTTGGCCACAAGATCATAGTTGTTGTAAACAAGACAGACCGCCCCGATGCACGTAATAAGGAGGTCGTTGACGAGGTACTGGAGCTCCTACTTGATCTCGACGCAACTGAGGAGCAGATAGACAGCCCCGTTGTTTTCTGTTCAGGCAGAATGGGCGTTGCTTCATTCTCTCCCGACCACATGGGTACGGATTTCAAACCGCTGTTTGATAAGATAGTAGAGCATATTGATCCTCCCGAGGGCGATGATGAGGGCGAGCTTCAGGTGCTTGTGTCCTCCATCGACTATAACGAGTATGTCGGCAGAATTGCCATCGGACGTATCGAGCGTGGCGTGATGAAGCAGAATCAGGAGGTAATGGTCTGCGATCATCTTGGACGTACTGATCCTTTCAAGTCAAAGATAGTGTCCCTGTACAATTTTGAGGGACTCAACCGTGTGCCCGTCACCGAGGCAAAGGTGGGCGATATCGTCTGCTTCTCAGGTATCGAGGGCGTTACTATCGGTCAGACCATCACATCGGTAAGCTGTCCCGAGCCGCTTCCTTTCGTGAAGATCTCCGAGCCTACTGTAGAGATGACCTTCTCCGTAAACACCAGCCCCTTTGCAGGCAGAGAGGGAAAGTTCGTTACCTCCCGTCAGATAAGAGAAAGACTTCAGCGTGAGCTTCTCAAGGACGTATCTCTTCGTGTTACCGACAGCGATACTCTTGACGCTTTCAATGTAGCGGGCAGAGGAGAGATGCACCTTTCCATCCTCATCGAGAATATGCGTCGCGAGGGTTATGAGCTTTCTGTCAGCACTCCCCGTGTGCTTTATAAAGAGATAGACGGCGTTAAGTGCGAGCCTGTGGAGCGCCTTGTTATAGATGTCCCTGAGTTTGCCGTTGGTTCTGTAATGGAGAAGATGGGACAGCGCAAGGCAGAGATGACAGGTATGCACCCTGTAGGAAGTCGTACAAGACTTGAATTCCTTGTGCCCTCCCGTGGACTTTTCGGCTACAGGAGCGAATTCATGACCGATACCAAGGGCGAGGGTATTATGAACTCTGTATTCGACAGCTATCAGCCCTATTTCGGTGATATCCCGAGAAGAACCGTCGGCTCCCTTGTTGCATGGGAAACAGGAAACGCTATAACCTACGGTCTGTTCAATGCACAGGAGCGTGGCACATTGTTCATCGGCGCAGGTGTCCCTGTATACGAGGGAATGATCGTCGGAGTATCCCCCAAGGCAGGCGATATTGTTGTAAACGTGTGCAAGAAGAAGCACCTTACCAACACCCGTGCCAGCGGCTCGGACGATGCGCTCCATCTCATTCCTCCCAAGGTAATGAGCCTTGAGGAGAGCCTTGAGTTTATTCAGGATGATGAGCTTGTAGAGGTGACTCCCAAGAGCATCCGCATCCGCAAGGTCATCCTTGAGCGTGATCTGCGTCTTAAAGCAGAGGCAAAGAACAAGAAACAGTAATGATTCGGGCGGATATTGATCCGCCCGTTATCTTGCACTAAAAACGAAAGAGGCATAAATGGTTAAGGATATGACCAGGGGCGCAGTTGCGCCGCTGCTACTGAGATTTTCTGTTCCGCTGCTGGTCAGCGTGATATTCCAGCAGCTATACAGCATCGCAGACAGTGTTATTGCAGGCAATTTTATAAACAAGGATGCCCTCGCAGCGATAGGTGCATCCTATCCGATAACGATGATATTCCTTTCGATCGGCACAGGAATGAACATCGGATGTTCCGTTGTTATCTCCACGTTTTTCGGCGCAAAGGACATGAAGAACATGAAGACCGCGGTGTTTACCTCGCTTATTTCATGCTTCGTCTTAGGCATTATCCTTACAATAGTCGGATTTTTCACGAGCGGTGTTTTTCTTGAGCTTCTCGGTACGGATGCCGCAGTGTTTAAGGATGCGCAGGATTATCTTAATATCTATGTTTTCGGACTTGTCTTCCTTTTTATATACAACATCTGTACAGGTATCTTTACTTCTCTGGGAGATTCAAGGACGCCGCTGTATTTTCTCATCGGCTCATCTCTGGGTAATATACTGCTTGATATCCTGTTTGTGGCAGTCATCCCGATGGGAGTTCCGGGTACTGCCTGGGCAACTTTTATAAGCCAGGGAATATGTGCTATCCTTGCATTTTTCGTGCTGTTGAGGCGCATTTCAAAGATCGAAGCACCTGAATTTGCTTATTTCGAGTGGAGAATGCTCGGCAGGATATCACGATTGTCAGTTCCCAGTATCCTGCAGCAGAGCTTTGTTTCGGTGGGAAACCTGTTTATACAGGGACTTGTTAATTCCTGCGGCCTCGACGTAATGGCAGGTTATTCCTCAGCGATAAAGCTGAACACATTTGCTGTGACCTGCTTTTCAACAGTGGGAAACAGCGTTTCAAGCTTTACCGCGCAGAATGTGGGCGCGCTGGAATACGACAGGGTAAGAAAGGGCTACCGTGTAGGTGCGCTCCTTGCTGCAGGTATTGCGGCTGTTTTCTCACTGGTGTATGTTGTTTTTGCAAACGAGCTTATTTACATCTTTATGGACAGTGCGGATATAAATAACATCGGTGCCGCTGATGCAGGTGTACACTTCCTGACGATTGTATCGCCGTTTTTCCTTGCAGTGGGACTGAAGCTCAATTCCGACGGGCTGCTTCGTGGCACAGGCGATGTGCGAAGCTTTATGATAACAACGTTCACCGATCTTATATTGAGAGTTGTGCTTGCGTTTCTGCTATGTCCGCATTTCGGGGCGACAGGAATCTGGATGTCCTGGCCGATAGGCTGGAGTGTTTCGGCGATACTTTCAAATGTGTTGTATTTTGCAAAAGTCGGACGAAAAGGGAAAAGCTCCTGAAAATAAGCCGTCGAAGTGTATTCGGCGGCTTAAATTTTTGTCAGCCCCTTGACAAAATCGGGTCGGAGTAGTATAATATTAAAGTAATATTTGCCGCTGTGGTGGAATAGGCAGACACAAGGGACTTAAAATCCCTCGGACTAAACATCCGTACCGGTTCGACCCCGGTCAGCGGCACCAGCGTTCCGCTGGACCTTATCCGAATGAGGTTCAGCGGAATTTTTCTGTTTATCTCGTGTTTGAAGAAACTTTTTCGCTTAACGGCACCAGCGTTCCGCTGGACCTTATCCGAATGAGGTTCAGCGGAATTCTTGCGTTTGTCCCGTTTTGAAAAAACTCCATTTTGACGCATATATTTTTTTAGCCGTCTGTCTTTTGGATGGCTTTTTTGTTGCAAAAGCCCGCTGAATGTTGTATAATAAAAGCATGAAAACACCAGGAATATTTTACAAGATCATCCGCGGCACTTTTATCCGCCGCATTAACCGATTTGTCGCTGCTGTTGAGATAGATGGCAGGGAAGAGCTTGTCCACGTAAAAAACACAGGTCGCTGCATTCAGCACCTTGTAAGCGGAGCGGCAGTTTCTCTTTGCGAGGGTACCACCCCTGCACGTAAGACACGATATGACCTCATCGCCGCCGAAAATCCCGAGCTGGGTTGGGTGAACCTCGACAGCAACGCGCCGAATGTGCTTGCTCACGAGTGGCTTAAGACCTGCGGCTTTGAAATTATAAAGCCCGAATATCGCTATGGCGCATCCAGAATTGATTTCTATATGGAGCGTGGCGGTCAGCGATTCCTTATGGAGGTCAAGGGCTGTACACAGCAGTTCGACGGCATCGGCTATTTCCCCGATGCTCCTACTGAGCGCGGTGTAAAGCATCTCGGGGAGCTTGCTCTGGCTGCTTGTGAGGGATTTGTTGCGATCGTCGCCTTTGTTATCCCGATGAACGGTATAGAGGAGGTACTTCCTAATTGTGATATCCACCCTGAATTCGGCATGGCACTTGAACAAGCGGTGTCGGCAGGAGTGCATCAGCTTTTTCTGCGCTGTAACGTTACCGAAAACAGCGTTGAGATAGTGTCATATAGGTATGATGGTGGTCAGATGAGATAGTTGCTGATATATGTATGAGATCCTTAAAAGTTTTATGTGTTTTTTGCTTGTAATTTACTGTGAAGTATGCTAAAATAAATTACAATAACTGTAACCGATAACATAGGAGGATAAAATGCTCAGATTACTTACAACAATACTTACGGCAATAATGATGATAGCTGCAACTGGCTGCGCCGATAATGCAACATCCAACGGCGCGTCTGGTAACACAGGCACTACATCGGGAACGACTTCAGGTACTACGGCACCCGAGGACAGCAGCACAGAGGAAACAGATGCCCCTGCCGAGTCTGACGGCGGTTTTAAGGTGCAGGGTACAAAGCTTATAGATGCAAACGGTAACGAGTTCGTTATGCGTGGCATCAACCATCCGCACTGTTGGTTTTTAAGCACGGATGACACCGCCCTTGAAGCCATCGCAGAAACCGGAAGCAATACTGTGCGTATCGTATGCGGTGCGGGTATCCAGTATACAAAGGATACCGTGGAGTCCCTTACAAAGGTCATCGAAAAGTGCAAGTCGCTGGACATGGTCTGTGTTCTTGAGGTGCATGACATCACCGGTAAGGATGATATAAAGATGCTGGAGCAGGTGACAGATTTCTGGATCGAGGTCAAGGATGCACTCATCGGTAACGAGGCGTATGTTATCCTCAATATCGCCAACGAGTGGGTAGGCAAGTGGGACAGCAACATCTGGCGTGACGGCTATGTTGCGGCGGTTCCCAGACTCCGCGAAGCAGGAATAAAGAACACCATCATGGTGGATGCGGGCGGCTGGGGCCAGTACGGCAAGAGTATAGCTGATTATGGCACCGAGGTGCTGGATTCCGATCCCGATAAGAATACTATGTTCGCTGTGCACATGTATGGCTCGGCAGGCAAGAACGAGCGCACCATCCAGAGTAATATCCTGGGTGCGACTAACAAGGATCTCTGCATAATCGTCGGCGAGTTCGGATATACCCACTCCGATGGTGATGTGAACGAGGCATATATCATGGAATACTGCACCGACAACGATATCGGATACCTCGGCTGGAGCTGGAAAGGCAACGGCGGCGGTGTAGAGTACCTTGATATTGCGGTGGAATGGGATGGTTCTGTCCTTTCCGAGGACTGGGGCGAGGTGCTCATCAATGGCGAGAACGGTATAAAAGCTACCGCAAAGATATGTTCTGTTTTTGAAGATTGATCTATATTGATGTAAAAGCCGCATAAAAGCGGCTTTTACTGTTTATGCGTTCATTGATTGTTGACATACGAATAAAAAAGCTGTATAATGATTTCAGGCACAAACAAAGTAATTATCCGTAAAGGAGTATTATGAAATGAAGAAAAGATGTACTTTTGGCTTTGCATTTTGTTTGGCGGTCATGATGTCTTTTTCGGCGTGTTTCGGGGGCGGTATTACCCGCATCGAGAACAGCGGCTCTGATGACAGCTACGGCTCGGGAACTACTCCTAAAACAACATCTGCCGTCAGCACTGTTGATATTGCAGATGAGGTGGAGAATCCTGATAATCCCGGTGCTTCCATAAGTACCGATGCCTCAAAGTTTGATGACAGCGGCTCGCTTATCTCGCTTGTTGATGAAGAACTCAGCATTACACGTCTTGGCAGGGATAACGAGGTTTCCATGGGCGGCGATGACTGGACGGTGCTGGTCTATATGTGCGGCACCGATCTCGAATCGGAGGGTTATGCTGCTACTACCGACCTTATAGAGGCGATCGAGGCGAAATACAATGACAGAGTAAACTTCATCTATCAGACAGGCGGCACAAATTCGTGGTTTGATAATATAATCGATCCGGGAAAGATACAGCGTTATGAAAATATCGATGGCGATATCTCACTGGTCGATGAACAGCCTCTCGCCAGCATGGGAGCAGCCGATACGCTTGCGGATTTCATTGAGTGGGGAGCTGAGAATTACCCCGCTGAGAACATGGGACTTGTTTTCTGGAATCATGGCGGCGGCAGTATCAGTGGAGTCTGCTTTGATGAAAAGTATGATTACGACAGCCTCTCTCTTACTGAAATAGACAAGGCACTCAGGTCAACATTCGACTGTATGTCGGAGAAGTTCGAGTTCATCGGCTTTGACGCCTGCCTTATGAGTACTCTTGAGACCGCGAATATACTGGTTCCTTATGCGAATTATATGTATGCATCCCAGGAGACCGAGCCGGGCGGAGGCTGGGATTACACTGCGCTCATGGATCATCTTGTGTCGGAGCCGCTTTCCGATGGCGCACAGCTCGGAGAGGAGCTATGCGATACATATTACGAGCATTGTAAGGAATCCTGGGCTGAAAGCACAGCAACACTTGCTGTTGTCGACCTTTCAAAGATCGATGAGCTGTTGTTGTCTTTCAATGATACTGCGCAGCAGATGTATGAGAGCGATCATTTTACGGATATAGTAAAAGGCATTATGGAAGCCGATAATTTCGGCGGAAATAACCGTACCGAGGGTTATACAAACATGGTTGACCTTGGTGGTATCCTTGATGCGGCTTCCGAATATTGCCCCAACGCAAAGGATACCCTGAGGAAGCTGAAGTCTGCTGTTTCCTACATGAAGAACGGTCATCAGCACAAGAATGCAAGCGGACTTGCAGTATATTATCCCCTTGCTGTTCAGGGTTCTGAGGAGCTTTCGGTATTTGCCGATATCTGTCCCAGCACATATTATCTTGCATTTGTGGATAAGGCTGCTTACGGTACAACAGGCTCCGATGTGGCGGGATATAACAACGACAGCCTTCTTGGAGACTGGCTTGATATCTGGGATATCGATTTCGATTTCGGAGATTATTCTACAAATACCGATTCGTTTGTTGATATCGAAGCAGGCAGCACTATTCCTGTAAGTGATGTCTACTTTGATGATGATGGTATCTATACAGTAGCGATCTCTGATTTCTCCAACTTCAGTTATGCTGCCTGCAGCCTTTTCCTTGAGGATTATGACGGCACAAGTATCTATCTCGGTTCTGATGATGAGGTGTTTTACGATTGGGATCACAACCTCATTCAGGATAACTTCGACGGAACATGGGTATCTCTGGATGACGGACAGCCTTTGCCTATCGAGATAGTTGACAAGTCGAACAATTATAGCGTTTATACCTGCTCGATACTTTTGAATGGCGAGTACACCAATCTGCGTATCGAATACAACTGGAGTGACGCAGAGTGGAATATCCTCGGTGCCTGGGATGGTATCGACTATGATACAGGTATGGCAGCAAAGGATATCATACAGCTTAAGGATGGCGATGTTATCCAGCCTGTTTATTACTACATATATAATTCCGATACAGACTACTTTGCAGGTGACGAGTATGTAGTAAACGGAGAGATAAACCTTACATACCAGATGCTTCCCGCTGCGGATTATTCGTATAGCATCACACTGTATGATATCTATGGCAACTGGTATTTTACTCCTACTGTAACCTTTACAGTTGAGGCGGACGGATCTCTATCTTTTTATCCTTCGGATCTTGAGGGTAACAGCGGTGTCCAGGGCGGTAACGGCGCTCCGAATGAGCAGTACTATACGTGTGAGTATTGTGGCGGTTATGGATGTGATTATTGCGGATATTACGGATATCTTCTGGTCGTAGACTGTACCACTTGTAACGGCTATGGCTGCGAAGAGTGTGACTGGTACGGAAACTTCCTGTACATAGCATGCGAATATTGTAACGGATATGGCTGCGATTATTGTTATCAATACTACTGATAATTTAAGAAGCTCTCCCTTAGGGGAGGGCTTCTTGACTTTGAAAGTTAAGTGTGGTATTATATTAGGGTTGAAATAGTATCAGATCATACATCGAGAGGATAAAGAATGGCGGTAGTTAAACAATTTTCAAGGTATGTTTCGCTGAATATACTGGCTATGCTTGGCATTTCCTGTTATATACTGGCGGACACCTTTTTTATATCTGTGGCGGAGGGTGCAGACGGGTTAACGGCACTTAACCTTGTGCTTCCCGTGTACAGTGTCATATTTGCTATTGGCTCGATGCTTGGAACAGGTGCTGCTACACGCTTTGCTATACTCCGTGCGAAAGGTGAAAAAAGTGCTGACAGTTATTTTGCAAATGCAGTGGAATTTGCTGTTATCTTCGGTGCTGTATTTATGATAGTCGGGGGGATGTTCCCTCAGCAGGTAGTAGGACTTTTCGGCGGAGATCCGCATATAACAGAAGTTGGCGCGGATTATACCCGAGTGTTCATGCTGTTTGCTCCCTTTTTCATGCTTAATTATATTTGTACAGCCTTTGTGCGAAACGACGGTAGTCCGGCAATAGCTATGGTTGCCACTATTGCAAGCAGCCTGTCAAATGTGCTGCTCGATTATGTGTTTATGTTCCCGTTTGGTATGGGTATGACAGGTGCGGCGTTGGCGACAGGTATTTCACCTTTAATAAGTATTGCTGTTTGCTGTATACACTTCTTTTCAAAGAGGAATACAGTCCGGTTCGTATTTGTTATGCCATCCTTCCGTAAGCTGGGAAGCTCCTGCCAGCTTGGCGCATCGGCATTTGTCGGAGAGATATCCTCAGGCGTTACAACGACAGTATTCAACTTCATCATACTTGCTATTGCGGGTAATGCGGGAGTTGCCGCCTATGGAGTGGTAGCGAATTTTGCGATAGTCGGCACAGCGGTATTCAATGGTGTCGCGCAGGGAACACAGCCGCTTATCAGCCGTTTTTACGGTGAGGGCGATGTGGACAGCCTTAAAAAGGTGCTTGTGCTCGCACTGTCCTGTGCAGGAGTGCTTGCGGTGATCGTGATATCGGTAGTGCTTATATGGGCAGGGCAGTGTGTTGCTTTCTTCAACAGTGAAAATTCAGTGCTTTTAGCGGAGTATGCAGTACCAGGGATCCGTCTGTATTTTATAGGCTTTCTGTTTGCAGGCTTCAACATAGTAGGAACAGGCTACCTCAGTGCTGCTGATAAGGCGGTGCCTGCTTTTGTTGCAGCAATATCAAGAGGCTTTGTTGCTATCGTGGGTCTTGCGTTTCTGCTTTCTGCGCTGTTCGGATTTACGGGCGTCTGGCTTGCGTTTCCCGCAGCGGAGCTGTTTACCCTTGTGATAACTGTTACGGGACTTGTATTGTGCAACAAAAGGATGGTGAAGCATGAAGCTGACTAAACCGTGGTTTTATGATGATTTTGTATGTATAGCATCGCAGTGCACGGATAACTGCTGCATCGGCTGGGAGATCGATATTGATCCGATCTCGATGCAGCGCTTCAACTGTGCCTGCGGCGAGTTCGGAGAGCGTCTGCGCTCTGCTATACATCAGGGTGAGGACGGAGTCCGTACTTTTGCCTTTGGCGAGGGTGAACGCTGTGCGCTGCTCCGTGAGGATGGCCTTTGTGAACTGATACTGAATATGGGCGATGACAGTCTGTGCGATATCTGTGCCCTGCATCCCAGATTTTTCGGCTGGTTTAACGGGCTTAAGGAGGCAGGACTCGGCCTTTGCTGCGAGGAGGTCTGCCGTCTGCTGTTCAGTGACAGCGTGCAGTTGAAGTTTATTTCCTCGGAAATAGAAGAAGAATATGAGCAGACCTGCGACGAAACTATGCTTGATATGTTTCTTGCTGCGCGTGAAAGGCTGCTCGGAATACTTCAGGACAGAAGCATATCTTTAAAGGAAAGAATGATATACGCGGTAAGATTTGCAGATGGGTTTCAGCGGCTTATCGATAATGGCGGTGACGATATTGATAGCATCACACTATCAGACGAGACTGCAGGATCTTATGTTACTGCAACTACCGAAGCACTTCTGAAGCTTTACTGCAGTATGGAGAGTATAAGCTCCGAGTGGGATGAGCGCCTTTCGCAGCTTACAGTAAGATGTTCTGATATCCTTGAGGCATTTCCGCGGTTCGTGAAGGAATTCAGCGGGGATATGTGGCGATATGAGCATATTGCCGTGTACTTCTGCTATCGGTATTTCCTTGACGGAGTTTTTCAGGGCGAGTGCATCAGCAGGATAGGTATGATGTGTGCGGCGGTGCTTTCCGTGCAGATGATGGATTGCCTTACCTGGCTTGAAAAGGGAACCCTTTCAGAGTGGGACAGGATACTGAATTTAAAGCTGTATTCAAAGCAGGTGGAATATTCCGCTGATAATGTTGAGATGCTTTACGATGCGGTCTGGGATATTACTGAGCTTTCGCCTGAGCTCATCGCTTCCTGTGCTTTGTGATCAAACAGAATTTTCGGAGAGGCTTAAGAACTTTCTGATGCTGTGCAACGCCCTTCGGGGCGTTCTTTTTTTGTCTGCAATACTTGAAAAAACGATCAAACAGTGCTATAATAAAATTAAGTATAATCTTTTGTAAAAATCCTTTCGCGCGGGGTATTTATATGAATATTTATGTTATAGAATTCAATAAAAAAGCTGAGCAGCTTAAAAATGCCATTCTTGATGGCAGAAGCTTCGAGGAGCTTGAGGCCGAGATCGCACCTGAGCTGTGCACAGAGGGCCTTTTTGCCGCGTTTATTTCTGTGTGTGACTGCAGGGAGAGGGCGCGTGTGCTGCGCTGTGCCGCACCCACTCTGCGCGAGGCATGGCACGGGGCTTGCAAGGCTGCTGCGAAGTTTATCACAGGCAGGGATTACAACGCCTGCTGGGTCAAGGCTGATATCATGCGCTGTTCCGAGCGAAAGTCCACCGAGAGGGTAATAAAGGAGTTCTCCCGTGGCTATAACGAGATGTACCGCCGTGGTATATCCTTCGACGAGGAGTTTAATACTGCCCTTATTGAGGCTGAGATAAACGGAAATCGTGTACTTACATATAAGAAAAAGACTATCGAGCTTCCGCAGGTGAACAAATATCTTTCCGCTGCCTGTTCCACAAAGCTCAATGTTCTTCCCGAGCAGCTTATTTTGTTTGATTGTATCAGCTATTTCAGCGATGAAAACGGGATCGTCTACGAGCTTTACAATGAGGGACTTAACTGCGGAAGACGTATAGCAGGTGAATTCGATAAGCAGACCGCCCTTGATGTCATAACGACCTCCTCCGAGTATCTGACTATGCAGCTTGATCTGGACGGCAAGTTCGATTACGGATATTATCCCATTTACCATAAACTTATTCCGAACTATAACATCCTGCGCCATGCCAGTACGATATGGAGCCTTGTCTGTGCATACAGGATAACGGGTGATAAGTTCACCCTGCATCAGATAGAGTGCGCACTCGGCTATCTGGTGAAGAACTCTTTCTACAAATACAACAAGCCCCGTGAGGAGGAAAACACAGCCTTTATCGCAGAGCTTTCCTCCCGTGAGGTCAAGCTTGGCGCAAACGCTGTTGCCATCCTTATGATGACTGAGTACATGAGCGTCACGGGCAGCGACAGGTATGTAAAGCTTTGTAAGGAGCTTGGTAACGGCATACTGGAGCTTTTCGACAGTAAAACAGGCGAGTTCTTTCATGTGCTGAATATTCCCGACCTTTCCAGAAAAGAGAAGATGCGCACCGTATATTATGACGGCGAGGCTGTTTTTGCGCTTTCGCGCTTGTATGCGCTCACTAAAGAGCAGCGCTGGCTGGATGCAGCGAAGATCGCAGTTGACAGGTTTATCCGTGAGGATTACACAAAGCACCGCGATCACTGGGTTGCGTATTCGGTAAATGAGATAACAAAATACGCTCCCGAGGAACGTTATTTTGAGTTCGGTCTGAAAAATGCCGATCTTAATCTTAAGAAGATACACGATCAGCCCACTACTTATCACACATATCTTGAACTCCTGTGTGTTACCTTTGAGCTTTACGACCGCATCGTAGAGAATAAGATCAAAGTAGATTACCTTTCACAGTTCAGGATCGAGGAGTTTATAAAGACCTTGTTCCACCGTGCAGATTTCATGCTTAACGGCTACTGTTATCCCGAATATGTGATGTATCTGAGATATCCCTACAAGATAAAAGGCGCATTTTTCGTGCGCCATGACGGATACCGCATAAGGATAGATGATATCCAGCATTTCTGCGGCGCGTATTACTCGCTTTACCGCAATTACGAGAAGCTGGATGCACTTCGCAGGAGCTTTGCCGAAAAAGGATCCGATGATATTACCGTAAGGAGCTGAAATATATGTCTGAAAAACTTTCCGCACCGCAGAATGTCGTAGCAGTACCACGTGACAGCGCTATTCTCACCAAGTGGAACGAGGTGGAGGGTGCTGACGGTTATACTCTGCATTTCTATAAAGCTGATGAGCCTGAGCGTTGCATAAAGCGTCGCTATGCGCAGACCTGTTCAAAGCAGATACTTGGTATGATGAACGGCGTGGAGTATCTGGTGGGAGTACGTGCTTTCTATTATGAGGACGGTAAGGAAAAGGCAGGGGAGATGTCTGAAAAAGTACCCTTCGTGCCTATGTCGCCTGTGCTTAAATCACAGAATGTTATCTGCGTATCTGTCGGCGAGATAGCCCAGATAAACTGGGAGTGCCGCAATACCCGTCCTATGGCTTATTTCAGCAGTGATAACGAGAATGTTGCTGTGGTCGGGGCGGGCGGACTTGTACGCGCATTGTCCGAGGGCACTGCGAATATTACCGTTTCTGCAGACAACCAGAAGTGCGTGACCAAGGTGGTAGTAGGAAGAAATCTTTATTCCGCGCACACAAATCCCGTGCTTATGTTCACGGGTGATATCATGTGTGCCGCAGGCCAGCAGCGTAAAAGTGTATCCCGCAGTTTTGATTTTCATGATAGCTTCAACAGTGTCCGTGATATATTCAGCAGCGCAGACTACACAGTGGGTGTCCTTGAAACTACCTGTTGCGATTCCGCGCCCTATGAGCATGAAAAGCTTCGCCTGGATTCGGGCGCACCCAACTGTAATTCCCCCTCTACTCTGATATCAGCAGTAGCAGGCGCAGGCTATGATATGCTGGTTACTTCCAACAACCATTGTTGCGACACAGGATACAAGGGTCTGTCCGAAACTGTGGAGAGCATCAAGGAACACGCGATGACAAACCTCGGGACGCTTGGTGACAATCCTGTGGTCAGGGAAATAAAGGGTATCCGTGTAGGTTTTATCGCGGTGTCCATGATATCAAACAATCAGGAAAAGAACTCCCCCGAGTTTTCCGACAGAGATGTCATCGGCTGGTATACAAGAGAACATTTTGACGGCCTTGTGGAAAAGGCACGCAAGGACGGTGCAGAGTTTATCGTTGCTTATCAGCACTGGGGGGTTATGAACTCCCGTACCGTGACCGAAAGACAGATAGAAGAGGCAAAGTTCATGGCCGAAAACGGTGCCGATATCATAATCGGCTCACATCCCCATGTGATTCAGGAGCTCCGTTATGTCAAGACGGTCGAGGGAAAACGTGTTCCCTGTGCATTCTCGCTCGGAAACTTCCTGACCTCTCAGGCAGAGCTTGACGGAAACCGTGACGGCGTGATACTGCGTGTTGAGCTTGTACGTAAAGAGGATGGTATCACACCCAGGGTGTCCTATATCCCCACCATCAGTGCTGACACATCTTTCGGGGTGGCTGTGCGTCCTGTATATCCTGCTTTCAGCGAGCTGTCTTATGATGCTCTCAACAGGATAAAGGAGAGCATCGGTAACAATATCAATCATTTCGTATACAGGCCACTTATAGCTTTAAGCGGTTCTGTGCTGCTTGATCGTATTTTCTCTTCCAATAAGCGTTTCCGTACCGACAAGACTCCCATGCTTCTGTCGCAGCTTTCAGCCTGTGCAGGAAAGGGAGGAAACTATAACGGTTCCGATGGTGCGCTCAAGCTGGATATCGAAAAGAGCTTCCCGCATTATATCAAGAACTGTGCCGCAGATTATCTTGCTGTGGATTTCTACACTGCGGCTGCGATCTCATGCTATCGTCTGGGCAATACTGTTTATACAGGAACCAAGCGTTTCCTGAATTCTGATTTCTATCAGGCTATGAAGGATGATCTGGAGCGCATAAAGCCGCCTTTCGATGAGAAGCTGTGGAAGCCTGCTGTGGAAAAGTATGCAAATGCCGTGCTTGCGGGATTTTCGGGTGACAGGGTCATCCTGTTCCGCCATAAGTTCCCCGATAAGAGAGTAAAGGGCACAGAGCTACGTAACGGCAAGCAGCGCATCAAGATGAACAAGCAGATAGCCGAGATGGAGGAATATTTCATCAGCCTTGTTGATCCGTCAGTGGTCAATGTATCGGGTGGTTATTTCGCTTCGGGCAATGCGGCCAGCGATTTTGAGCCTGAGTACTACAGGGATGCCTGCAACGCTGCCGAGGATATAATCACAAAGGGCAGAAGATGTGTTGCCGAGCCTGATATGGATATGTGGTACGACAGGCTGCTTCGTTTCTATGATAATATGACCGCTAGGGCATATCAGCGATGGATGCTTAATATGCGCTGTGCTTCCGATATGATAATCGCATATACGAACAAAGAATTTGCCGCTGTCAACAGGGAACGTCTGCTTCGCCTTAAACGTTGCGGAGTTTCCCAGTTATCAAAGGTCGGTATGTTCTTCTCGGACGATGTAGGTGCTGCTGATATCATCGCCGCAGCCGAGGTGATCGAAGCTGTTCTGTCGGGCGATGTGTCAAGACCCTATGAGGTCTATGCGCCTGCTTTCAAGAATAAATACAATATACTCAAGCTTATGGCTAAGCTCCTTACGGTCGAGGTAAAGGCGCCTGTTACATCAGAGACTGCCGAGGTCGTATTCCTGCTTCGGGAAAGACCGGATCATCTAAGACAGTATCTTGATGAACTGAGCGAGGTCACGGTAGATATCTGGGGTAGCTGTATTTCCAAGGAAATACTTAACCGCTGCAAGGAAGCAGGAGTCGGCAAGTATATCTTCAAGCAGTGTCCGCTGCTTTCTTATGAGGCGCTGATACCTGTTGAGGTCCCTGATGACGATAAGAAATTCAGCGGAAACAACTGGCGCAGACGTACTGTCACGGATGCTTTTGCACGTAATGGTCTGTTCACGCTGTGCAACAGCAGCTCCAAGTGGCTCGTTATGGACTTTTACGACGCTATATGCGAAATGAATGAGATAGACGGTCATCTGTTTGAGGTGGATGAATTCATCAGCAAGACGGATTTTTACAAGGGGATCAAGTCAAAATGTCATCCCTGCTACCTTTTTGAGAAGCGCAGTATGAAATACTGCCGCGATGCACTTTCAAGATTTACACTTGACCTCAAGGAGCGTTACGGCAAAAATATAATCCTTATCAGAGCAGATCTAAAGGATACCTTTGTCAATCTCGACGACAGGCTCGAGCTGATGGCTGATGATCCGATGCTTGATTTCAAGCGCAAGTTCATTTCCCTGTGCGAAGAGATGTTCATCCAGTTCACAGGATGCTATGTTATAGATATATCAAAGCATTTCTATTCATCGGACAGATTCCCGCTGGGCGGTGCGCATATCGTCCACTATGAGGAGGAGTTCTACAGACAGGCAGCCGAGTATCTTTCGCAGATACTCGGAGGCAATCAGAACCGCCTGTACAATATGGCAGACCAGGATTATCTGCGTCTGCGTGATCTTCGTCTTGCCAGAAGATGATCTGAATCTAAATCTACGAAAGGAGGGTGATCGATGAAGAAGTGGCACATCATCAAAGGAAGCGCAGTTTCGTTTGTGCTTGCTTTGTGTATGAGCCTGACCGCTTGCGGTGGTGGCACAACGTCTGTCGATCAGCCTCCCGACAGTACATCCGCTTCATCTTCTACCGTATCTTCGGTAAGCGTGAGCGATAAGGAGACCTCAGAACCCATAGTTTCTGAGGAGAATGATGAGACCTTACCCTCGCAGTATACATCAGATATAAAGGATACTGCAGAGAGTACGGTGGCTAATGCAACAGAGGATGTTGCTTCTGAGGAAGTTTCCTCAGTGCCGAACTCAGGTTCAACGGCAGAAGATAACAACTCATTTCCGCCTACATCTGAGACCGACCCGGTAGAGTCAACGCCGCAGTCCGTTGTATCTACTGTTCCAACTTCGGTGACTACACCAAAGACGGATCCGCCCGCCCCTGTTGAGGTGGTGATACCTGATGTAAAGTCGGTCAGTGCTCCGGGCAAGGAGGTCGCCGACAGCGGTACTGCTGTAATTGACTACAGTAATGCTGAGCATGGTTATATTGCCGCATCCTACAATGGTGCCAGTGCACGTGCGAAGCTTCGTATACAATGCGGTGGCGTCACCAACGATCATGATCTTGCGGCAGACGGAAGCACTGAATACTTCCCGCTTGTCGGAAGCGGAGATTATACCATCGGGCTTTATGAGCAGATCGAGGGTAAAAGCTATGGTATAGCCGCTGAGGCGAAGTTCGGTGTTACGATCTCGGATGATGTGGGAATGTACCTTTATCCCAATAAATATGTAAAGTTCGACAAGCGTTCGGACAGCGTATATAAAGCTGCTGAGATCACAGCCGGCAAGAGTGGAACCATAGAGAAGCTTGCTGCGATCTTTGCATACATCACAGATAATGTAAGTTATGATTACGATCTTGCCGCCACGGTAAAGAGTGGTTATGTGCCTGATCCCGACAGCGTGCTCAAAAAGCGTAAGGGCATCTGTTTTGACTATGCTTCGCTTTTTGCAGCCATGGCGAGGTCGCAGGGAATACCTACCCGCCTTGTGATCGGTTACGCATCGCCTGAAATATACCACTCCTGGAACGAGGTGTACACCAAGGAAACGGGCTGGATATCCGCTGAGCTTCTTCTTGATGTAAAGGGTTATAACCTTGTGGATTCTACCTTTTATGCAGGCGCTGCGGACAAGGCGGCTATGGCGGATTATATATCCAACGATGCGAATTATTCCGCAGTATACAGATATTAAAGAGAGGGAAAAGAAATGGCAAAACTGAAGAAACTTAATTTCGAGCAGACTGCATATTTCTGTGAGCAGCTCTGGCTTATCGTCAGCACGGGTATGCAGATAGACGATGGTCTTGACATACTTGCCGAGGATATTGATGATGATAATTTAAAAGCTCTGTGCGATCACCTAGCTGACGAGCTTACGTGCGGAAAGACCCTTTTCAATGCGATGTCATCCAGCGGAATTTTCCCCGATTATGCTGTAAGCATGGTAGAGATAGGCTGCGTTACGGGCCGTATAGACGATGTGCTTAAAAGTCTGTCGGAATACTATGAGAATCGTGCAGAGATGAGCCGTACGGTAAGATATGCTGTTTTCCATCCCTGTATGCTGTTGCTTATGATGACAATCGTAGTGGTTGTGCTGGTAGTAAAGGTAATACCTATGTTCTCGGATATCTTTGCCCAGTTTGATGCGGATATCGGCGATGCGGTGACGCAGACAGTCAGCTCTGCTTACTTTATCGGACAGGTGATGCTGATAATACTTGCAGTGCTGATAATTGCGATTGGTGTTATCGCGCTGGTAAGACCCGTCAGAAAGGCTTTTTCGTCGTTCTTCGCAGTATGCCCGCTTACCAGACGTATCTCGCGCGATCTTGCACAGGCAAAGCTTGCAGACGCCATGAGCATGATGATCTGCAGCGGAATAGATCCTCAGGAGGCTCTGGAGTATACTTTGACCATCATCGATGATAAGCGTCTGAAAAAGCAGCTTGAAGACTGTCTTGAAAGGGTAAGGGGCGGAGAATATTTTTCCGATGCTATATGCAATTCAGGTATACTTCCCAAGGTGTATGCACGTTCGCTCAGGATAGCATATACATCCGGTTCTTTTGATACCGTATGGAAGAAGATCAGCCGTCGCAGTGCAGAAACCGCACATAATACCCTGTCAGGTCTGGTCTCCTTTGTGGAGCCTGCCATAATCATTGTGCTTGCGCTTATGATCGGATCTGTATTGCTGACTATCATGCTGCCACTTATGAATATAATGACCTCACTTGGATAACGGAGGATGAGAATGAAGCAAGGAACAGACAGATCACGCCTTATACTGACAGCAGGGGCGATCGTCCTTTTTGTCGGTATCCTGATATGGTTCGTGATCGCATTGAACAATACGCAGTCAGCGACAGAGAGGCAGCAGCTTGCAGCGGTAAAACGTTCGGTTGAGGATGGTATAACCCTTTGCTATTCTATTGAGGGTGTATATCCTGAAGATCTTGATTATCTTACAACTGTCTATGGCGTTGATTATGACAGCGATCGCTTTATCGTACATTATGACTGCTTTGCTGCAAATGTACGTCCCTCTGTAACAGTACTGGAAAAGGGGCTTTGATATGGGACCTAATAATACGGGAACATCCCGTGTGCTCAATACCTTTGCAGGTATGCTGCTGTTTCTTATCTTTACGGTGTGTATGCTGATGATAATCGGTGCTGCGGCAGGTACCTACAGTCGTATAAATAAAGGCTATGAAACTACTTACGGTTCTGCTGCCGCTTTGCGTTATGTATCGAATAAGATCAGGGCTGCCGATACCTGTGAGGTCCTGAGCAGCGGTAATGGCATCACAGTGACTAACGGCTCGCTGCTTACTGTGATCTACATGGGAAATGACGGGCTTTACGAGAAGAATGTGGCAATTAACGGAAATATAGAACCAGTCGGCGGTGAGCTTATCCTGGAGATCGACGGTCTGTCCGTCGTTGACGATGGGAAGATATATAGGATCAATGTGGAATGTGGAGGCGATGATGCCTCGGTGCTGGTAAGGAAAGGGTGAGATCGCTGAGTACAGGACGAAAAACACAGTTAAGACATTCGAACCTGTTTTTTATTGAGCTCATGCTAGTGCTGCTGTTTTTCAGTATATCAGCAGCGGTCATCCTGCAGCTTTTTGTTGCTGCGGACGCTCGACAGAAGCAGAGCGATCGGGTAGAGCAGGCGGTGATATGCGCCCAGTCTGTGGCAGAGGCGTTTTCTGTCAGCGGCGATCTTTGCGATGCGATCGGTGTTGCATTCGAGGGTGCAGATATAGCGGGGACAGACGATTTGTATCAGTATGATATCGCACTCGGAAACGATTTTAAGCCTGATGCTGATGGTAATATCATACTAAAGCTTGCTGAAAGTGAGACCTCAACACAGGCAGGTGTTCTGTCGCGCCTTGAAATGAGCTTCACTTATAATGGCGAGGAGTTCTACACGATAGGCTGCGCAGCGTATACTTCCGCTTTAGGAGGTGAGCTTGATGGATGAGAAAAAACGTACTCCGCAAAGCGGCGGTATCGGCGTCGGTTACGTTTCGCTTATAATGCTGTTTGCTGTTATTACGCTTACGGTGCTTGCTGTTCTCTCTTATCAGGCGGCTGGTGCTAATGAAACGCTCAATGAACGAAATGTTACTTTCAGTAAGGAATACTATGCCGCAGACGGCAGGGCAAAGGAAAAACTCATGCAGTTGGATGAAGCTGCGCTGGATTCGCTTAACAGCTTTTTTTTCGAGGACAGCTTCTGTGAGTTCTGTGACGGGACGGAGGGAGTATCTTCTGAAATAGCTCCTGATGGTGTTATGGTGAAGTTTACCGAGCCACTTAATGAACGCCAGCAGCTTTCGGTTGCAGTAGTGTTTTATAAAACGCCCGCTGAAGGGAAACGTTACAGCATAGAAAGATGGAAGACCGTGCCTGTGTCAACGGATGATGAGGGTGAACTCGGAGTCTGGGATGGCAGTACATTCGGTTGATTTTATAAAAACAGGGAAGAGGAATACATAATATGGATTTTGTTTCGGTTTTAAGAGATATGGTAGCAAATAATGCATCCGATATTTTTATCGTATGCGGTGCAACTCTGAGTTATAAGGCAAACGGCGAGATATGGAATACCGACTCACAGCCGCTTACTGTGCATGATACAGAGAATGTGGTGCGTGAGATATTCAGGCTGGCAAATATGCCGCTTGAAAATGACAAGCTCCCTGACCGCGAAATGGATTTTTCGTTCTCTGTCAGCGGTCTTGGACGTTTCAGGGCGAATATCTATAAGCAGCGCGGCTCTTATGCGGCAGTACTGAGATTTGTTCCTTTTGATCTGCCTATGGCAGACAAGCTTGGTATCCCTGATCAGGTAATGGATTTCAGTAAGCTCAAGGGTGGTATAGTGCTTATTACGGGTGCCGCCAGCAGCGGTAAGTCCACAACGCTCTCCTGCATCATAAACCGTATCAACCGTACACAGAAAAATCACATTATTACTATAGAGGATCCTATCGAGTTCCTCCATCGTCACGATAAAAGCATAATCAGCCAGCGTGAGATCAACCTTGATACCCAGAGCTATCTCGATGCGCTGAGATCTGCGCTTCGTCAGTCGCCTGATGTCATTCTTCTGGGAGAAATGCGTGATTATGAAACTATCAGCGTCGCCATGACCGCCGCAGAAACAGGACAACTCGTGCTTTCAACACTTCATACACTCGGTGCTGCAAGCACTATTGACAGAATCATCGATGTTTTCCCTATAAATCAGCAGCATCAGATAAGGATCCAGCTTTCTATGACACTGAAAGGCGTTGTGTCCCAGCAGCTTCTCCCGTCTGTGGATGGTTCGCTTGTTCCTGCTTTTGAGATTATGACTATGAACAGTGCTATCAAGACCATGATTAGAGAGGAAAAGACCCATCAGATCGATACTATCCTCCAATCATCGCCTGGAATGCAGACAATGGATAATTGTATTGCGGCTATGTACCGTGATGGTATTATCACCGCCGATACCGCTGTTGAATTTGCCTATAATCCTGAAATAATGCGCAAAAGAGTATCATCGTGATACGATCTCAGCCCCCGAAACAATAGATTCGGGGGCTTTTGTTTATTTTGCACAAATGGACATGTATAATTTGGTTTCACTTCTACTTGACAACTGTCGATTATTTTGATAGAATTAACATAGGAAAATAGGATAACTGTACCCATTTTCGGATATACTATTTAATTTATATACAGAAAGGATGTTGGTTATGAGCGAGAAAAGGCGTAAAAGATCCAAGGCTGTAGCCGGTTTTGCGTTTGCCCTCTCCTTAATGGCATCACAGGCTTATTCAGTTTCTGCCGCAGCAGAAACTGCAGGTTCGATAGAGGACCTGATGGGCAGTAATGACACCAATAATATCCAGACCGTCTCCACCGGTGACGGCGTGCTTGGTGCTGCTGCAAATTACAATGTATTTGTGAAAGGTGATTTCACAGTAGACGGAGCAGACTGCCCCGGCAATTTTGCTGTAGGCGGTAATGTTACTGTGCCCGATAACTATATGGTTTCAGGCGGAAGTGCTGTAATTGGCGGAGATATACTTGGTGGCAGCTTCCAGGAAACTGTAAATGTAATGGGCGAGTTTGAGGCAGGCTTCAATTTCGACAGTGAATTTACCAAGCTTTCTCAGCTTTCTTCCAAGCTTGCAACTTACGGTGCAAACGGTGAGGTTTTCCTTTCCGGCACTGACTGGAGCAATCCTGCAAAATACGACCGAGTAAACGGTACCGGATCTATCGACTCGGGCAGACTCGTATTCAGGGGATATGACTCTCAGCTTAATATTTTCAACATTTCTGTAGATGAATTTAATGGATTATGTTCAAATGGGTTTAATGGTGCGTTTGAATTTGATGTTCCTTCCGGCTCCTATACTGTGATCAATATTACAGGTGGTGGTACGGTAAACCTCAGCTCTTCAAGCGGTACTTTTTATAATGGAGTACAGGGAGGTAACGATTCTTCTCTGTATGGTAATGTTCTGTTTAACGTTACCGGTGCTGATACTGTAATTATTCAGAATAGTATCGGTTCTGTTCTTGCGACATCTTCTCATGTTGAGTCCTATGTAGGCCATGCACATTTCAGCGGCCAGCTCATCTGTGAGTCCTACGAGGGTAAATCTCAGTTTGGTTCTTCCAAGTTCGGTGGCGAGGATGTGCTGGAGGATCTGTTCGACGAGGATATTGATATTTACGACGAGATCCCCGATTCCGACAGCGATGCCGATACAGACACTGATACGGATACCGACGCAGATACTGATACTGACAGTGATTCTGACACGGACTCTGATGACGACGAATACGACGATGAGTCTGATACAGACACTGACGATGACACAGATACTGATACCGATACAGACACTGATTCGGATACTGACTCGGATACAGACACTGACACCGATACAGATACTGACACAGACACGGACACTGATTCGGACACAGACACCGATACAGATACAGATACTGACACAGATACTGATACAGATACTGATACAGATACTGACACAGACACCGATACCGATACTGACACAGATACCGATACTGACACAGATACTGATACGGACACTGACACGGACACTGATTCGGACACAGACACTGATACTGACACGGATACAGATACTGACACTGATACAGACACTGATACCGATACCGACACAGATACTGACACAGACACTGATACAGCCACTGACACTGACACCGATACAGATACTGACACAGACACAGACACTGACACAGACACTGATTCGGATACTGACTCGGATACAGACACTGATACGGACACAGATACTGATACGGATACTGACACCGATACCGACACAGATACTGATACTGATTCGGATACTGACTCGGATACAGACACTGATACGGACACAGATACTGATACGGATACAGACACCGATTCGGACACAGACACTGATTCGGACGCAGATACCGATACAGACACAGATACTGACACTGATACAGACACTGATACGGACACAGATACTGATACGGACACTGACACCGATACAGATTCTGACACAGACACTGATAGTGATACAGATACTGACACAGACACTGATTCGGACACAGATGCTGATACCGACACAGATACAGATACTGACACGGACACCGATACGGACACTGACACCGACACCGATACAGATACTGACACGGACACAGATGCTGATACCGATACAGATTCTGACACAGACACAGATACTGACACTGACACCGATACAGATACTGACACAGATACTGATACGGATACAGACACTGACACCGATACAGATTCTGACACAGACACAGATACTGATACCGATACCGACACTGACACGGACACTGATTCGGACACAGACACTGATACTGATACGGACACAGATACTGATACGGATACAGACACTGACACGGACACTGATTCGGACACAGATACTGACACAGACACAGATACCGATACCGACACAGATACCGACACAGATACCGATACAGATACAGACAC
>JAZQGZ010000015.1:0-2046 GCA_045540255.1 Oscillospiraceae bacterium
AAGGTCGCATTCGGAATGAAGCTGACTAAGCTGCTGATGAAATTTGGCATCGATGTTAGGCGAAAGATATTCGGTGAGATCCTTGAGAAGCTGGGAGGTAATATCAGACTGGTGATCAGCGGTGCATCTGCCATAGACCCAGAGGCACTGGCCGGATTCAAAGCTTTCGGGATAGAGGCGATACAGGGATACGGAATGACAGAATCATCGCCTGTTATCTGCGCTGAGAATATATATGAAAACAAGATCGGATCTATCGGTCGTCCACTGCCGGGGATCGATGTGAAGATTTTCGAACCGAACGAAGAGGGGATCGGGGAACTGATCGCTCGCGGACCGAATGTGATGGCGGGATATTTTGAAAATGAAGAAGAGACTGCCAAAACGTTGGTGGATGGTTGGCTCCATACGGGGGACCTGGCATACGTGGACAAGGATGGATATATCTTTATCTGCGGCCGTAAGAAAAATGTCAACGTGCTCAAGAACGGCAAGAATGTTTATCCGGAAGAGCTGGAAGTGCTGATCAGCAACCTGCCGTATGTCGAGGAATGTATGGTCTTCGGACAGCCTCGTAACCACGATGGCGATCATAAGGACCTGGCGATATGTGCGAAGATCGTGTATAAGGCGGACTGGATGAGAGAGAATCTCGGTCAGGAGGCTGGTGTTTCAGGCTCGGTTGGAGAAGCGGATCTAGACGCGACGAAGATCGAAGCCTATGTGAAAGCCGACATCGACAAGATCAACGAAACACTGCCGACATATAAGCAGATGCTACGTGTCATCGTAACAGAGCAGGAAATGATCAAGACAACTACAGGGAAAGTCAAGAGATACGAAGAAGCTAAGAAGATGTAGAGCAACGAAAGGAATCAAATAAGAGCGCTTTTCGTTGAAAAAATGCGTATATTTGAAGAAATAAAGGGACAGAACGAAAAAACTGCAACGAAGAGACTGTATTATGGAACTCATTTCGTTGCAGTTTGCTTATAATATTAAAATTTTTCATAGTTTAGCAACGAAAACATAGCGTTTATTTAGTGGTTTCGTTGCAGATGTTTGTTAGCTGTCGACCTCAACCAGTTCCGCATCTGACAGGAACAGCGACAGTATGAACGAGAACGCACACACAGCGCAGACCGCCACAAAAGTACCTGTCAACCCGTATGTATCGCCGATCTTACCGAGAATCGGTGTGAAGATACCGCCGACACTGACGATCAGCCCCAGCGTGATTCCGGACGGGAAGCCGATATGGTTAGGCAAGTATCGCTGCCCCATCAGGACCAACGGGCTGTAGCCGATATTGAGGCCTGCACCCATCGGGATCAGCATCAGAAGACACAGCCAGAAGCTGCCGGATATGGTGAAGATTATTATTGACGGAAGGAGTATCGCGAATGATAGCCAAACCGTCTTGCGATGCCCGAAATTGTCAGCAAGCTTACCGCCGAACAACGCTGCCAGCGCTGAAACGCCATAGTAAAAGCTCAGCGACATATTGCCTGTAGCTTCAGTCTGGCTCATATTATCCACGAGGTAAAGGACCAGGAATGTTCCGATGCCTGTATAAACGATGGATCTGAAGCAGATCAGAACGCCCAGCTTAGCAAATGCGCCCCAGCGGTCTTTGTATTTTGGTGTGCAAAGTGCAGGGCTGTCGCCTGCAGCGGAGGTCTCCGTCGCAGAGATGCCCGGGGCGGAGGCTTCTGCCGAGTTCTGCAGTTTCGGCGCCTTAGGAGGCTTCGGAAAGAACTTTGTTGACAGCACTCCGAAGATCGCCGCAGGGATAAAGAAAATCAAAGTTCCTTTGAGGCCAAATACAGCGATGGCGCCTGTAGCCAGCAAAGGTCCCAGCGTGAATCCCAGATTGCCGCCGAATGAGAACACCCCAAGAGAAAATCCTACATTATTTTCGTCTGCGTATCTGTTAACAAGCTGTGCAGCCTGCGGGTGGAAGAGGGCAGAGCCTACACCACTGACAAGAACTGCGATGCAGAGGCCGGTGAAGTTTGATAAAACTCCTGTCAAGGCCATGCCGCC
>JAZQGZ010000016.1:0-1852 GCA_045540255.1 Oscillospiraceae bacterium
GCCATTTCTGACAGAAAAACTCTATCTCCTCGCCGAGAGGACCTTTGCAGAAAGCCACCTCCGCAGGGAAATTCTCATCACCGCCGATGTTCACCGATTTCGGCTGAATAAACACCTCATAGCCTGCCTGTTCGACTAACTTCGCACAAGCGGCTACGTCATCAACAGCGAAAGCTAGATGACGAAGCACACCCTGTCCGAGCGGCTCAATGCCGTTGCGGAAGATCTCCACTATTCCGCTGCCAGTATCAAGCAGCAGACAAGCCTCGCACTCCTTGACTATGCGAAGTCCCAGCAGGTCGACATAGAAGCTCCTTGCACGGCGGTATTCCTCGTCGTTGCAGGTCTTCATTGATATGTGGTGAAGTCCTTTTATCAGGCTCATTTCTCCATCTCCTTTGTGATATTACAGTCCGATGGTTATGTAATGGCGCTCGTCAGTGACCTTTTCTATCACTCCGCCATTCGCCACCGCCGCCCTTATGGACGGAGTATTGTGATTTTTGACAGTGAACAGCAGGCTCTCAATGCCGAGCTTCCTGCTCTCCTCAATAAGACCTGCCACAAGCGACTTGCCCAAGCCTCTGCCCCTTGCCGCAGGAGCGATAGCATAGCCGATGTTGCCGCCTGACTCACGCAGAGCGTCAGTCAGGAAATGCCGCAGCTTTCCGAAGCCGACAGGCTTGCCGTCCTCGTACAGCCAGAAGATAGTTTCGGGCACCTTCCAGCCGTCCACGATGCCTGTCAGAAGCGAGTTTGCGTTGGCTCTTTCAAGCCAAGCCTTGTATTCCTCGTAGGTCTTACCGTGGGCAGGGTTGATAAGTCCGTTTTCGTCCGCAGGTATCTCCTGCAGCATTGCGTAAATATCCTCTCCGTCATCGGGCGAGAGCTTTTTCAGCACAAGGCTCATTTCTCCATCTCCTTTATGATATCCTCAACGATCTCCACCGCAGACTTCACCATCTTCGGGCAGAACTCGGTAAACAGGCGGTTTTCGAGGGCATAATTCACGCCATCCATCGTGCGGACATCACAGCCCAGCAGGTCGTTGCAGATGTACGAGCCGTTGCGCTTTGCGAACTCCTCAAGGAAGCGGTCGTTCACGAGATCGGCACGCTGCTTGCTCTCGGTGTCGCCCTTTATGCAGTGACCGTATTTAAGTCCCAGCACCATCAGTGCGCCTGTGCAAGCACCGCACACCTCGCCCTTTCTCATGCCGGTGCCGAAGCACGCACCGAGCTTCAGAGCCTGCTCCTCGGTTATGCCCAACTCGTCTGCGAATGCCGCAAGCACCGCCTGCGAGCAGTGGAATTTGTCGCTGAAATACTGTTCAGCCTTTTGTGTATGTGTCATTTTTGTACCTCTCTCATATGTATTTTACCCCTGCCTTATCCAGCTTTTTACGGGCTTTAGCCACCTTTTCGGGGTAGACCGTGGCTGTTCCCCTGCGGATTATCTCCGCCTTTATTCCTCGCTTTGCCGCTCCGAGTGCTGTAGAGGTCACGCAGCCGCATTCGTCCAGACCGCAGAGATGCAGCGCCTCGTAGCCCTTTTGCTGTATAAGCTCACGCAGCTTTTTATTGGAAAGGGCGTCGCCGACAAGCTTATCAAAGCAGTATTCCGAAACTATATCCAGTCCGCCGAAAAGCTCAGCGCCCTCAGTTCCCGCAATGGAAAAACCAAAGAGCAGGCGGTTTGTAGGCAGGTTCTGAATTATGTGACGAATGTATATAACATCACTGCCGTTTTCATCGTACTGGTGTATAAGCTCATTCACTGCGGCAGTCAGCTCAGCGGTGTTGTAGGCAAACTTTGCTTTTCTTTTCTCATAGAGATAGTCGTTCTGCATATC
>JAZQGZ010000017.1:0-39836 GCA_045540255.1 Oscillospiraceae bacterium
ATCGAGTATCTCGCAGAGCTCGGCAGAAACAGCCTGCTCTACCCTGCTGATCATCCCTATGGCGACTGGGTATCTCCTCAGGTATGGGCTCCCGCTTCTGACAAGATCCTGTTCCTCGGCATGGAGCCTGAGTGGACATACATCGCTGCTACAGAGCAGATCCAGAACCCCACAGGCGTTGAGAACGATATCCACGATGTTGTTTCCGACTTCGCATTCGTTCCCTTCCCCAGAGATCCTGCTGCTGATGAGTTCTATATGTGCTCCAACACCTTCGGCTACATGATCCCCAAGGGCGCTAAGAACGTCAAGGGCGCTGTTGGCTTCATCTACTGCAACCGTCTGTTTGAGACAGATCAGGGCATCATCGACCAGCTCAGAAACGACCACGTTGCTCCTGCAACCATCACCTACACTCAGGGCAAGTATGCAGGCATGCAGAAGTGGCAGATGACATGGGATCCCGAGATCTATGATCTCTGGAGAGAGATGTGCGATCCCGATAAGTTCGGCTTCGTGATAGAGGATCTGTTCGGCTTTGGCGCAGATATGAAGAAGTATATCTGCCAGACCGAGATCGACTGCTCTTTCGGTGATGATTCCTGGACCCAGAAGGTAAACGAAATGGCTCCGCTTGTTGAGGCTATTATCGATGAATACGACGACTAATAAAGGGCGTATCACCTGAGATATAGAAAACGTTCATCCAAAGCAAAAATGACCCGTGAGTTTTTCACGGGTCATTTTTAAAAAACATATCCGTAGCTATAAAATCAGAAGTGATATATCAGTATCAGACACTGAGATTAAATTTATTTTTCTGAATTACTTGCGTTTTTTCAGAAATATTATATACATACAGCAAAATAATTTTCAAGGAGCAGATATAATGAAATTCGCGTTTTTTGATGCCAAGCCTTACGACAAACCGTCCTTTGAGAAGTACGGTGCCCAATACGGGATAAAGTTCAAATACTTTGAAACAAAGCTCAACGAGGACACAGCAGAGCTTGCCCACGGTTATGACGGAGTATGTGTGTTTGTAAACGACACTGTAAATGCCGCTGTGATCGACCGCCTGTATGATATGGGCGTAAAGATCGTTGCGCTGCGCTGTGCAGGCTTCAACAATGTGGATATGAAGCACGCTTTCGGCAAGCTTCATGTGGTGAGGGTGCCTGCATACTCGCCTTATGCGGTGGCGGAGCATACCATGGCTATGCTGCTGACCTCGGTGCGCCGTATCCATAAGGGCTACATCCGTACTAAGGATTTCAATTTCAGCCTTGCAGGGCTTACAGGCTTTGATCTGCACGGAAAGACCGTGGGCGTTATCGGCACAGGCCGTATCGGATGTGTGTTTATCGATATCTGCCGTGGCTTTGGCATGAAGGTCCTCGCTTATGACAAGTTTCCTGCGCAGGGTCTCGACAACGGGGATACTATCCGTTACACCTCGCTCGACGAGTTGTTCAGAAGCAGCGACATTATTTCGCTTCACTGTCCGCTCACAGACGAGACCTATCATGTCATTGATGAAGATTCCCTTGAAAAGTGTAAGCAGGGCGTGGTGCTTCTCAATACCTCCCGCGGTGCGCTGGTGGATGCCGAAGCACTGCTGGCAGCCATCAAATCCCGCAAGGTCGGTGCTGCCTGCCTTGATGTATACGAGGAGGAGTCCGATTTCTTCTTTGAGGACCGCTCGGGTCACATCATGGAGGACGATACGCTTGCCAGACTTATCTCCATGCCGAATGTGCTGGTGACCTCTCATCAGGCGTTCCTTACAGAGGACGCGCTGGAAAACATAGCCGAAACTACTGTGAAGAACATCGTTGCACTGAAAGAGAACGCCCAATGCGCAAACGAGCTGTGCTACCGCTGCGGTAATACCGAGGACTGCAAGGACGGAAAGTGCTTCTGACGTGATATAGAAACCAGAAAGCCGAAAGGATGATAGTTCCTTTCGGCTCTGCCTGTCGAAAAACCAGGTTGATGCCCGCACAGCGGGCATTTTTTGATTACTTTTTTGGTGTGGCTTTGCCACACCAAAAAACACTTCTATCCGCACAACTGTGCGAGTTGGCGGTATCACCGCCAACGAGTGCGGGCAGTGCGGATGTTTCGGCGGAAAAGTCTCAACGGGACTTTTTCGACGGTCTCAGCCGGAAGGATGATAGTTCCTTTCGGCTTTTGTTGTTATTCCAGACCAAGCAGACGTGCTGCATTTTTGTGCAGTATAAGCTCACGCTCTTCGTCGGTGAGTGGTATAGCGGCAAAACGCTGAAGCTCTTCCTTTGCCGTCCACATCGGGTAGTCCGTACCGAACATCACCTTGTCCGCACCGAAAACATGGATAAGCTCTGCGGCTCTCTCGGGAGTCATATCGTAGAGGGAGCTTGAGAGATCGACATATATCCTGCCGTCGGTGAACAGCTTTTCAGCCTTGTCCCACTGGGACCAGCCTGCAAAATGCGCACCGATTATGATAAGCTCGGGGAAAAGCTGAGATATCTTGTAAAGTCTTTCGGGATCCGAGTATTCATAGCGGAAATCGCCCACATGGAACAACACAGGAAGCCTGCGCTTCTGCGCAGCCTCATAGATGGGGAACACCTTTTCATCGTCGATAAGGAACTTCTGAAAATCGGGATGGAGCTTTATTCCTTTGAGTCCCAGTGAAACTATGCGGTCGGTCTCGCCCTCGATATCCTCGTAGTCGGGGTGCAGCGCACCGAAGCCGACCAGCCTGTCGGGGTACTGCTTAACGCTTTCCGCAATAAAGTTGTTGATGCTTTCGACCTGATGCGGCACTGTCGCTACTGACTGTACAAGGCAGATATCCACGCCCGCTTCATCGCTCATTTTAAGCAGCGTTGCAAGGGTTCCGTCATTGTCCATCGGGATGCTATAGAAGTCACCTATTCCCACGGCTGCCTTTGCGGCGATCTTTTCGGGGAATATGTGTGCGTGTGCGTCGATTATCATTTAAGTGTTCCTTTCATTTGTCTGTATATCAGTAGCCGAGCAGCCATGTTGCGGCAAGACCGCCCCATTCTCTCAGCCAGCAGTTGAGCAGCATGTATCTGCTTGTATATGCGGAGTAGTGTCCCGTGTCGTTAAGTCCGCTGCGCTTTGCGTAGAGCGAGGCACGATACTGGTGGTACTCGCTTGTGACGACTGCTACGCCCTCTGTGATCCCAAGCTTGTCCATTATAGTTTTGGAGTTTCGGAAGTTCTCCGCTGTGGAGGTGGATGTGTCCTCTAAAAATATGCGTTCCTCTGAAATGCCGTTAGCCACCAGGATACGGCGCATAGCCTCAGCCTCGGTGATGGCCTCGCCGCGACCCTGTCCGCCCGATACCACGCATACTGCATCGGGGAATTCCTGCAGCAGCTCGACTGCTTTCAGTGTGCGGTAGTGAAGCATACTGCTGGGGGTCTCGCCCCTTACCTGACAGCCGAGCACCAGTACGCATCTGATATCTTCTATCGGTGCATGGATGTGCGTCAGCATATTCACTGTAAAGAACACCGCCAGAAACACGCCGAAAGCTACCACAGCCGTGGCGGATATTACAGCTATCTTTCCTGCGATGTGCTTCCAGAGCCGTTTTATCAGCGAGAACAGCTTTTTATACAGCAGTGTACATACGATGATACCGCCGAACAGCAGTATCCCTATAATTGAGCCTGCATTGAATTTTGCGCAGTTCGCCCATATCAGCATAATTGCAGATACGGTTATTATAAGTATCTGAATGGATATCCTTATAGTTTTCATATATTTTCCCATAAACAGAACGCGTCGGGCGGAAGCCCGACGCATTGGTAAGAATCGACTTATCGATGTATTATATCAGACTTCCATGCCAAGAGAAATAGCCTTAAGGTTCTTGTCAATAAGCTGAGCCTTAGCGGGGGGGATGATCTTCTCCAGTGCCTTGCGGATTACCTCGTCGGAGGCGATACCTGTTTCCTTTATCAGCTTGCCGATAAGGATGATATTTGCCATACCCTTGAGGCCCTGCTCCTCTGCCATCTGTGTGGAGGGAACATAGAAGCACTTGATATCATCACGTGTGCATTTGGTCTCGATAAGTGTGCTGTCAATGATAGCGATACCGCCGGGCTTTACATCGTTGATAAACTTGTCATAGCTGGGGCCGTTCATTACGATAAGCACATCGGGCTCGGTAACGAGGGGAGAGCCTACAGCGTCGTCGCTGATGCATACGGAGCAGTTAGCTGTACCGCCACGCATCTCGGGACCGTAGGAGGGAAGCCAGGAGACTTCCTTGTTGTCCATCAGTCCGAAGTAAGCGAGCATCTTTCCTGCGAACAGAATACCCTGTCCGCCGAAGCCTGCGAGGATAGTTTCTGTCATCATCTTATTGCGCCCTCCTTATATACTCCGAGAGGATAGTAAGGCATCATGTTCTCCTTCAGCCAGTCGATAGCGTCAACAGGCGACTTGCCCCAGTTTGTGGGACAGGTGGAGAGCACCTCGATAATAGAGAAGCCCTGCTTGTTCTTCTGGAACTCAAAGCCCTTGCGGATAGCCGCCTTAGCCTTGCGGATGTTTGCGGGATCAACAACGGTCACACGCTCTGCGAGAGCAACGCCGCTGAGAGTGGAGAGCATCTCGCACACTCTGATGGGGAAGCCCTCTACGTTTGTGTTTCTGCCGTAGGGAGTGGTCTGTGTTACCTGACCGGGCAGTGTTGTGGGGGCCATCTGACCGCCTGTCATACCGTAGGTGGTGTTGTTTACGAAGATAACAGTGATGTTCTCACCACGGGTAGCAGCGTGAACGATCTCTGCGGTACCCATAGCAGCAAGGGCGCCGTCGCCCTGATATGTAAATACAAAAGGGTCGGGTTTTGCTCTCTTAACGCCTGTTGCAACAGCGGGAGCACGGCCGTGAGCCGCCTCGATCATGTCGCAGGCAAAGTAGTCATAAGCCATAACGGAGCAGCCTACGGGAGCGACGCCAACGGTCTGTCCCTCGATGCCCATTTCGTCAATTACCTCGGCAACCAGACGGTGGATTATACCGTGTGTACAGCCGGGGCAGTAATGCAGAGGCGCATCTGTAAGCGCATGGGGTTTCTTGAATTCAGGCATTTACTCTGCTCCTTTCTGTGTCATTTCAACGATCTTTGCAAGTATCTCGGAGGGCTTGGGTACGATACCGCCTGTTCTGCCGAAGAACTCTACGTTCTTCTTGCATTCCAGTGCAAGCTTTACATCCTCGATCATCTGACCCATGGACATCTCTACGCAAAGTACGTTTTCAGCGTTTGCGCAGGCTGCCTTGAGCTCCTTCTCGGGGAAGGGCCACAGGGTGATGGGACGGAAAAGACCTACCTTGATACCCTTTGCTCTTGCAGCGTCAACTGCTGCCTTGGCAATTCTTGCAACAGAGCCGTAAGCTGTGATGATGAGCTCTGCATCATCTGTCTTGTAGCACTCGGCTTCTGTGTGGTTAGCCTTGATAACATCGTATCTCTTGAAACGCTCTACGATGCGGTCCTCAAGCTCATCGGGCTTAAGGTACAGGGAGTTGGAGATATTGTGCTTTCTCTCGTTGTTGTGGCCTCTTGCAGCCCACTCCTTGTCGGAGCCATCACCGAAGCTGATATCAACATCCTCGAAAGCAACAGGCTCCATCATCTGACCGAGCAGGCCGTCTGCGAGGATAAGCGCAGGCATTCTGTACTTGTCGGCGAGATCGAAAGCCTTTGTAACAGTGTCAGCCATTTCCTGAACACTGGAGGGTGCGTATACGAGGAGCTGGAAGTCGCCGTGACCCAGTGCCTTTGTAGCCTGCCAGTAGTCAGCCTGTGAGGGCTGGATACCGCCGAGACCGGGGCCGCCTCTCATTACGTTGATGATAACGCAGGGGAGATCCGCACCTGCTATGTAGGAAACGCCCTCGCTCTTCAGGGAAACTCCGGGAGAAGAGGAGGAGGTCATGCAGCGGATACCCGAGCTTGCACAGCCGTATACCATGTTGATCGCGGAGACCTCGGACTCTGCCTGCAGGAACACGCCGCCGACCTTGGGCATACGCTTGGACATATATGCGGAGATCTCTGTCTGGGGAGTGATGGGGTAGCCGAAGAAGCACTTGCAGCCTGCTCTGATGGCAGCCTCTGCCAGAGCCTCGTTACCCTTCATGAGTTTTCTTTCCATTACTTGTCACCTCCGCTGATAGTGATTGCGCAGTCAGGGCACATCATCGCACACAGTGCACAGCCGACGCAGGCGTCGTCATTGATGCAGACAGCGGTGTTGTAGCCTTTTTTGTTTAGCTTTTCATGCTGAATCTCGACGATCTTCTTGGGACAGGCTGTTACGCACAGACCGCAGCCCTTGCAGACATCGAATTCTACTTTCATCTTTGCCATTGTTCTGCTCCTTCTTTTATTAATCAGGAATAAGATATCTTATTCCTCAATATCGTTTTCTTCCCAGAACGGGCGGACGAATACATCCACTGCCTTTGTTCCGGGGACACTGATATCCCTTTTCGCTGCTGTAAACAGCAGGGGAAGACCCGCCGCATCCGCGGCAGCCTTTGCATATTCCACCGAGCCGAGGACATCCTCCGCGGTGGTGGCTGCACCGAGGTTTGAGCTGTTCACCACTGCCGTAGCCTTGAGCGAGGATACAAGCTCTATATCACGGAGAAGCTCGATAGCTTCCTCGGGGGTGCTTGTGAGGTATCGGAAGCTGTTGACCACATAGATCATGTCGTATCCGAAGTTCTTAAGCACTGTGGAGTACTGACCAAGTGCGATAGCACCTGCGTCATCGCCACCCACGTCAATGACTACCCTGTCATACTGTCTGAGCAGCGCGGCAAGATCGAAGCCGAGGGATGGGATATCAAGATTTGTGTTTGCGTACTGCGGTGCAACAAGGTAAATGCCCTTATCCGCGAACAGCTTGTCAAAATCCGCTGTACGGAAGTAGGGGTTTACGATGTCGAGGTCTATGATGCAGACCTTCTCGCCTGCGTCGGCAAATTCCAGCGCAAGGTTCACCGCTATATTTGTTTTTCCCGAGCCATAGTGACCCGTAATTATCGTTGCAGGATTATTAAGCATTTTCACCTTTTATGAGTTATGAGTAATAGTACAGCTCGGACATTGTAAGTCCCAGGATTGCAAATATGAGCACATACATGAGGATCACGATACCAACTGCGATCGCCTGCCAGATAAGCATAGCACGTGCGTAATTTTTCTTTGCGGTGGGAGTATCGTTGCCGAAGCCCCATACGAACAGCAGTACAAGACCGATAACACCAAGACCCGACAGGAAAATAGTGAGCACCCATTCGCCTACGGTCATTTCCTTGGCTGCGGGAGCAGTGATCTGGTTGTAGGGCATCGGCTGAGCAGGGTAGGGAGCCATGTTGGGATTGGGCTGACCATAGGGCTGCTGAGCATATCCGTTAGGCTGTCCGTAGCCGGTGTTGGGCTGTGCGTATGTATTGTTCTGGGGGGCTGCATAACCCATCTGTGTACCTGCGGGTGCTCCCACGGGTGTTGAGTTGATGTTGCCTTCGCCTGTTGGCATGATGTCGTTTTCGATAACGGCAGCATCCCCTTCTGATTTTGTAAGGCTTACGGCGATATCCATAGACTCACCGCAAAGAGGGCAGAATGCACCGGTGCCGCTTACAAGAGAACCGCATTTGTGACAAAATCTTTCCATATCATTACCTCTCTGAAATCACATTTTACCTTTATCCACGGTATCCGACAGGATACAACGCAGAAATTATTCCAATACAGATATATAATATCATATTACGCGGGTTTTGTCAATTATTTTTAGCAAGTTAAAAGCTTAAAGCTTTTATTTTTCCAGCCATTGGCTCATACCAGCTCCCAGAAGCTCATTCGGACGGTCGCGGAAGCCGAATTGCCTGTAGAAAGGCTCTCTGCCTGTGGCGGACATCAGATACAGTGCAATCTTTTCTCCCTCCTCAAGGGTAGAATGCATATAATCCATCGTGCGGCGCATCAGCTGTGTTCCGATCCCCTGATGCTGATACTCGGGAATTACGATGACATCGGTGATGAAGTTTGCGTATCCTCCGTCGGACAGCACTCTTATCATGCCGATGCAGCGTCCGTTGTCCCTTACACAGGTGATGTGGAAAGCGTTGTTAAGTACATTTGATGCTATCCTGTCGGACAGCACCATAAAATTCACAAGGCGGCGCATCTCCTTGTATTCTTCAAGGGTTGGTGCCTCGTCGATAAATTCAAGTGACAATATTATCACCTCCATACCTGAGATATATGTTTGATATCCGCAAAAAATCCGCCACGCCATGTGACGGATCTTTATTGCATTTATTCTTCGCTGCTGCTGTCTGCCTCGTCCTCGTTTGCTTCGGGGGTGATGATCTCGTCAGCGTTATCGGCTTCCACGGGAGCTTCGGTGTCAGCCTCGGGAGCGGCTTCGACTGTTGCGTTTCCGTCAAGGTCGATCTCGCCTGCCATCAGCTTGTAGAAGTCGGGGCCATTGATCTTTTCGTGGCGCATAAGGTACTGTGCAACGCGTTCCAGCAGATCCCCGTGAACCGTGAGTATCTCCTTTGCCTTTTCGTAGCCTGTATCGATAAGCTCACGGATCTCGCCGTCGATTTCGGCTGCGACGTTTTCGGAGTAGTTTCTGCCGTGGGAGTAATCCCTGCCGAGGAACACTTCCTCATTATCGTTACCGTAGAGTATCGGACCCAGCTTCTCGGAGAAGCCATAGCGTGTGACCATGTTTCTTGCAACGTTTGTAGCGCGCTCGATATCATTGGATGCGCCTGTGGAGATATCGTCAAGGATGAGCTTTTCCGCAACACGTCCGCCGAGGAGCACGATGATGTTCTCCTCCATGTAGGTCTTGCTTACGAAGCTCTTGTCCTTTTCGGGGAGATGCATCGTATATCCGCCTGCGGAGCCTCTGGGGATGATGGATACCTGATGTACCTTATCCTGTGTCCTGCAGAAGTAGGTGGTTACGGCATGGCCTGCCTCGTGGTAAGCGGTGAGGCGTTTTTCCTCCTCGTTCACTACCTTGGACTTCTTCTCGGGGCCTGCCACTACCTTGATTGTAGCCTCCTCGATATCCTTCTTTGTGATAGCCTTGCGGTTTTCACGGGCTGCAAGCAGTGCCGCCTCGTTTACAAGGTTCTCAAGATCTGCGCCTGTGAAGCCTGCGGTGGTCGCCGCAACCGTCTTAAGCTCAACATCGGGGCCGATGTTCTTGTTTCTTGTGTGGACCTTGAGTATCTCCTCTCTGCCCTTGATATCGGGATAGTTTACGACGATCTGTCTGTCGAAACGTCCGGGACGCAGCAGAGCGGGGTCGAGTATATCGCGGCGGTTGGTCGCCGCCATTACGATGATGTTTTCGTTTTCGGTAAAGCCATCCATCTCAACGAGGAGCTGGTTAAGGGTCTGCTCACGCTCGTCGTGACCGCCGCCGAGGCCTGCGCCTCTCTGGCGACCCACAGCGTCGATCTCATCGATGAAGATAATGGAGGGAGTGTGCTTCTTTGCCTGGTCGAACAGGTCACGCACTCTGGAAGCACCTACGCCGACGAACATCTCCACGAAGTCGGAACCCGAGATGGAGAAGAAAGGAGCGCCCGCTTCGCCTGCAACAGCCTTTGCAAGCAACGTCTTACCTGTACCGGGAGGGCCTACGAGAAGCACGCCCTTGGGCACCCTTGCGCCGATATCACGGTACTTGCCGGGATTTTTCAGGAAGTCGACTATCTCGACAAGCTCCTGCTTTTCCTCGTCTGCGCCTGCGACATCCTGGAACGTTACTTTCTTGCCGGACTGCTGGCGCACATTTGCACGGGAGAAGCTGTTCATCTTGCCGCCGCCTGTTGTGGAGCGCATTATCACAACAGTGAAGATTATCATGATGCCCACAAGCAGCAGATAGGGAAGTATGCTTGTGAGGAAAGTGTTGTCTGCGATGGGAACGTAGTCCTCGATGAGAGGGGTTTCGGGGTTAGCCTCGTTATAGCGCACACGGTAGGTAACAAGGTCACCGTTCTCGTCATAGCCCGAATTGATGTCGTTCAGGAAAATGTTGACGTTCGGCACGGAATACTTGTAGTATTTTGCCTCTGTGTCGCTCTTTAATTTGTAGACAAGGTCACCGCTGCCGAGGTCAAGCGCGAATTCGGAAACGTTGAGGTTATCGAACTCTGCTATCACCTTTGAGTAGGGTGTTGCTTTCTGGCCGGTTCCGCTCGTCATATTAAGCACCGCCACAAGACCGACGATAAGCAGGGAGATCACCAGAAAATAGATGATAATACCTTTGAATTTGTTAGACTGCATTTAGACCGCCTTTCCTAAAGGGAAATTCCTTATTAATATTGCCGGAAAATAATAGAAATATGTATCTGTTTTACGAATATACGGAGGGCTTGAGAACTCCCACGTAGGGCAGGTTCCTGAATTTCTCGCTGTAATCCAGACCGTAACCCACAACGAAATGGTCCTCAATTGCGATGCCTGTATAGTCGGCTGTGAAACCCTTGATCACACGCCTTGCAGGCTTGTCAAGCAGGGTCACTATCTTCAGCGAAGCGGGATTTCTTGTCAGAAGCTCGTTTTTGAGAGAGTACAGTGTTCTTGCAGTGTCGAGGATATCCTCGACAAGTACGACATGCCTGTCCTTGAAATCTATCTCTGCGCCCACATCAAGCGTAACCGTGCCTGCTGATACAGAGCTTGTGCCGTAGCTGGATGCCTTGAGGAAGTTTATCTCCATAGGGCACTTCACCTCGCGCATGAGGTCTGCGAAGAACACGACAGAGCCTTTCAGAACGCAGATGAACAGCGGGTTTTTGTCGGCATACTCCTCTGTGAGGATACGGCCCATTTCAGCGACCTTTGCTTTGATCTCTTCCTCGGTGATGAGGATCTTCTCTATTTCGTCAGGGAGATACATGGTTTGTTTGCTCCTTTTGGATTTTTTTATGTCATAAGTCAGCGGTGTATATTTTACCTGTAAAATCATACACAAGAATAATTATAGCACAGTTCCTGCCAAATTGCAAACAGTTTAAGTGAATATTTTATGAAATTTTTTCGCCTGAAGGTGGAGAATACTTATGCAAATCAACGATTGTTCCGTGGCGATACTTTAAAGAGGAATAAAATTCGATAAAAAAGTTGTGAATTTCTTGACATATCGTTTTGGATGGTATATAATAATAGAGTATCATTTTTTATAAAGGAGCAAAAGACAATGGGACTTACTTTAACCGAAAAGATCATCAAGGCGCACATCGTTGACGGCGAGATGATAAAGGGTCAGGAGATCGGCCTTAAGATCGACCAGACCCTCACACAGGACGCAACAGGTACAATGGCATACCTCCAGTTCGAGGCTATGGGCGTTGACCGTGTAAAGACAGAGCGTTCTGTTGCGTATATCGATCACAACACACTTCAGAGCGGCTTCGAGAATGCGGATGACCACCGTTTTATCGGATCCATCGCAAAGAAGCACGGCATCTGGTTCTCCAGACCCGGTAACGGTATCTGCCACCAGGTACATCTGGAGCGTTTCGGCAAGCCCGGCAAGACACTCATCGGTTCTGACAGCCATACCCCCACAGGCGGCGGTATCGGTATGCTGGCTATGGGCGCAGGCGGACTTGACGTTGCTGTTGCAATGGGCGGCGGCGCTTACTACATAACAATGCCCAAGGTCGTAAAGATAAACCTCACAGGCAAGCTGAACGACTGGGTATCCGCAAAAGACGTTATCCTTGAGGTACTGCGCATCCTGTCCGTTAAGGGCGGCGTAGGCAAGGTAATGGAGTACTGCGGCGACGGCGTTGCAAGCCTCTCCGTTCCCGAGCGTGCTACCATCACAAACATGGGCGCAGAGCTTGGTGCAACAACATCCATATTCCCCTCTGACGAAACAACTCTCCGCTTCCTCAAGGCACAGGGCAGAGAAGAGGATTACGTTCCCCTTTCCGCTGATCCCGACGCTGTTTATGACGAGGAAGTCAATATCGATCTCTCTAAGCTCGTTCCCCTTGCTGCCTGTCCTCACTCTCCCGATAATATCAAGACCATCGAGGAGATCGGTGCAGTAAAGGTGGATCAGGTATGTATCGGCTCCTGCACAAACTCTTCTCTTCAGGATCTGCTCAAGGTAGCTCACATCCTCAAGGGCAAGACAGTTCACCCTGATGTAAGCCTCGCTATCGCACCCGGCAGTAAGCAGGTGTTCAACATGATGGCAGAGTGCGGCGCACTGTCCGACCTCATCGACGCTGGCGCAAGAATCCTCGAGAGTGCGTGCGGCCCCTGCATCGGCATGGGTCAGTCCCCCAACTCCAAGGGTATCTCTCTGCGTACCTTCAACCGTAACTTCGAGGGTAGAAGCGGCACAAAGGACGGTCAGATCTATCTGGTATCTCCCGAGACCGCTGCTATCTCCGCTGTAACAGGTGTGTTCACAGATCCCAGAACCATCGGCGCTATGCCTCCCTACATCATGCCCGAGAAGTTCCTTATCAACGACAACATGGTGACAGCTCCCGCATCCGCAGAGGAAGCTCCTGCTGTTGAGATACTCCGTGGTCCCAACATCAAGCCCTTCCCCGTAAACAGCCCCCTCGCGGATTCCATCGAGTGCGGCGTTACTCTTAAGGTGGGCGACAACATCACAACAGACCACATCATGCCCGCAGGTGCAAAGATACTTCCCCTGCGTTCCAACATCCCCGCTATCTCCGAGTACTGCTTTACAGTATGTGATGAAACATTCCCGAAGCGCGCAAAGGAAGCAGGCAAGTCCATCATCGTCGGCGGTGTGAACTACGGTCAGGGCTCTTCCAGAGAGCACGCAGCGCTTGCACCTCTTTACCTCGGCGTAAAGGCTATTATATGCAAGAGCTTCGCGCGTATCCACAGACAGAACCTCATCAACAACGGTATCCTGCCTCTCGAGTTCGTGAACGAGGCAGACTACGAGAAGATCGCACAGGGCGACGAGCTTGCTATCGCAAACATCCGTGAGATAGTTGAAAAGGACGGCAAGATCATCGTGGAGAACAAGACCAAGGGCGAAAGCTACGAGGTCAAGTGCGAGCTTTCCGAGCGCGGCAAGGGTATGATACTTGCAGGCGGTCTGCTTAACATGACAAAGAACGGCTGATATACAGCAAAGCTGAAAGTGCTTTCGGACATCCGCTCATGAAAGGGTAAAGATGAAAAAACTAAAAGAAAGCTTCAGGCTCCGCAATTTTCTTATGTTGACAGTTGCAGGTATCATAAATGCTTTCGGCATCACTTGCTTTCTCAATCCCGTAAAGCTTTACGACAGCGGAATATCGGGAACATCCATGCTGCTTGCTCAGATAACTCCCGAGTATCTTACACTATCGATATTTCTTATCTTGCTTAACGTTCCGCTGTTCCTGTACGGACTTAAAAAGCAGGGAGTTACGTTCACAGTATCCGCTATATATACGGTAGCGGTCTACTCTGTGACTGCTTGGCTTATAACTGATGTGTTCCCCATTGATGTAAGCATCGCTTCTCCGCTTGCGGAGACGGATCTGCTGCTTTGCGCGCTGTTCGGCGGCATCATCTCGGGTATCGGAAGCGGTCTTGCGATACGCTTCGGCGGCGCGATGGACGGCATCGAGGTAATGGCGGTCATATTTGCCAAAAAGCTCGGTATCACTGTCGGCACGTTCGTGATGATATACAACATCCTGCTGTATATAGTTGCGGGTGTGCTGATAAACAGCTGGATACTTCCGCTGTATTCCATTATTACATACGCTGCAGGGCTCAAGGCGGTGGATTTCATCGTCGATGGTCTTGACAGAGCAAAGTGCGCTATGATCGTTACAGTGCAGCCCGATGAGATATGCAAGGCGCTTTCCGACACCTTCGAGTGCGGTGCGACCCGTGTCGAGGCAAGGGGCGGCTACTCAGGCTCCGACAAGACTATCGTGTACTTTGTAATAAACCGTTTCCAGGTCACACGTATGAGAAATGTCGTACACGAAGTCGATCCCACTGCATTTATAACCATTAATGAAGTCGCCGATGTATTCAAGGCGAACAACTAAACCGAAAGGAAATATAAAAAATGGCTGAAAAGATCAGAATGACCACCCCTCTCGTTGAGATGGATGGCGACGAAATGACCAGAATAATCTGGAAGATGATAAAGGATATCCTTATCGAACCCTATGTTGACCTCAAAACAGAGTATTACGATCTCGGTCTTGTTAAGAGAAACGAAACAAACGACCAGATCACGATCGACTCCGCAAACGCTACAAAGAAGTACGGCGTTGCAGTAAAGTGTGCTACCATCACTCCCAACGCACAGCGCATGACAGAGTACGACCTCAAGGAGATGTGGAAGTCCCCCAATGGCACTATCCGTGCTATCCTCGACGGTACTGTATTCCGTGCTCCCATCATCTGCAAGGGCATCAACTCCCTTATCCCCACATGGACAAAGCCCATCACCATTGCACGTCACGCTTACGGCGATGTTTACAAGAACAGCGAGATGAAGGTCGCTGACGGCAGCAAGTGCGAGCTCATCGTTACTGATAAGGACGGCAACGAGACACGTCAGCTCATCCATACATTCAACGGCAGCGATGGTATCATCCAGGGCCTGCACAACATCAACGGCTCCATCGCTTCCTTTGCAAGAGCGTGCTTCAACTTCGCTCTCGATACAAAGCAGGATCTGTGGTTCGCTACAAAGGACACCATCTCCAAGCAGTACGACCACACCTTCAAGGATATCTTCGCTGATATCTACGAGGCTGAGTACAAGGCTAAGTTCGAGGCGGCAGGCATCGAGTATTTCTACACCCTCATCGACGACGCAGTTGCAAGAGTGGTACGCTCCGAGGGCGGCTACATCTGGGCGTGCAAGAACTACGACGGTGACGTTATGTCCGACATGGTTGCAACAGCATTCGGCTCTCTCGGTATGATGACCTCTGTTCTGGTATCTCCCGATGGCGTTTACGAGTACGAGGCTGCTCACGGCACCGTAACACGTCACTACTACAAGCACCTCAAGGGCGAGGAGACCTCCACAAACTCCGTTGCCACCATCTTTGCATGGACAGGCGCACTTAAGAAGAGAGGCGAGCTTGACAACATCCCCGAGCTGGTAGACTATGCAGAGAAGCTTGAAAAGGCTACCGTACAGACTATCGAAGAGGGCGTTATGACAGGCGACCTTTATGTGCTTTCCACACTGGAGAACAAGCGCAAGGTAAATACACAGGATTTCCTTGTTGAGATCAACAACAGACTCCAGGCAATGATCTGATAAAAGAAAGTCGGTTTTAAAATGCAGAAGAACAATATCTCTACCTCGGTAATACGCAGACTTCCTCGCTATTACCGTTTCCTGGGCGGTCTGCTCAGACAGGATATACAGAAGATCTCCTCCCGTGAGCTTTCCGAGATGATGAGGCTCACCGCTTCGCAGATAAGACAGGATCTTAACTGCTTCGGAGGCTTCGGACAGCAGGGCTACGGCTACAATGTTGCGGAGCTCCGCCGTGAGATAGGGCATATCCTCGGACTGGATGTATCCGAAAAGGTAATACTTATCGGTGCGGGCAACCTTGGCAGGGCGCTCACCATGCACATTGATTTTGAGAAATACGGCTATGAGCTTATCGGTATCTTCGACAGCGACATCGCTATGCAGGATATCGAGATATCAGGAATACGCATCAAGCACACAAATCAGCTTGAAAGCTTCTGTCGTGAGAACAAGCCTACTATGGCAGTGTTGTGTATACCTCGCAGCGGTGCAAAGGAAACCGTTGAGGTGCTGATGTCCTGCGGAGTGAATGCGTTCTGGAATTTTTCCCACTACGACATCCTGTTCGATTTCCCTGATGCGAAAGTGGAGAGCGTTCATCTCACCGACAGCCTCATGACTTTGTCCTATGCGGCAAAGCAAAGGGAAGAGGATTGATCCGCTATACATATTTAATAATTAAAGGGCTGTTCCGACGAGGAACAGCCCTTTGCTTATATTGTGACGATTATCTTTGCGGTCGGGGCGACCGCAATTTCCTTCGGAAACCGAAAAGATCGCTTACTGATTTAATCTGAAATGCACCGGGATTCCGTTTCTATATTCGATGACAGGCTCGCCCTGAATGAGGGGGAGGAAGTAGTTCAGCGCATCGATCGTAACGTTGTTGCCCTCGGGATTTATCCATTCACGGGGGAATTTCTTCTCCTGATTTGCGATCTTTGAGATGTCAGCGGTGACTATCTCGCAGCGGTAGGGGTTGTTGCTGATACGCTTGAAGCACATCATCACTCCGCTCTCGCCACGCTCAAGTGCGGCTGAAACAGCCTCTCTGCCTATGCGCTCCGCCTCTGTGATATCAGTGAGGGAAGCAATATGCGAGCTGCACCTCTGCATAACGTTAAGCTCGATAGAACGCACCTTGCAGCCGATGTGCGAGGATATGAACTTTTCCAGCTTCTTTCCGATACCGCCGAGCATCGCATGGCCGAATGCGTCCACAGCACCATCGGAGTTTTCTCCGATCTCGATCTCGATACCCTCGGAAACTGCAACTATTACAGCCTTATAGCGGAGCTGAGCCTGCTTTACATCCTCAAGGAACTTTTCGGGGGAGAAGTCGCCCTCGGGGAGATATATCATGTGGGGCGCAGGTTCGCCGTTGGCTCTGAGTACACAGGAGGAGGCAGCCAGCCAGCCTGCGTCACGTCCCATTATCTCTACTATCGTGACAGAGGGGATGGAGTATACACGGCTGTCGCGGATTATCTCCTGAAGCGAGGTCGCAACGTACTTTGCCGCCGAGCCGAAGCCGGGAGTGTGGTCGGTCTCGGTAACATCGTTGTCGATGGTCTTGGGTACACCGACTACCTTGATATCAATACCCTGTGCTGTGAAGTAGCGGTCCAGCTTCATTACGGTGTCCATGGAGTCGTTACCGCCGATGTAGAAGAACGCCTTGATGTTGTGCTTGTTAAAGGTGTCCAGTATCCTGATGTAGCTCTCCTCGTCCTGTTCAAAATCCTTGAGCTTGAAGCGGCAGGAGCCGAGTATCGTGGAGGGGGTCTTCATCAGAAGTTCCTTGTCGTGCTCGTCCATAAGGATGTTGCGGAGATTTAAGAGATGGTCGTTCAGGATACCCTCGATACCGTTTTCCGCACCGTATATCTCGTCGATATCGGGGCACGCCTCCGCTCCGTTGAATACTCCTGTGAGGGATGCGTTGATAGCGGCGGTAGGACCGCCCGACTGTGCTACTGCTATGTTGAACATAGTGTACCTCCGTTGTCTTTTGTTCTGTATTTTTGCAGATGCCTCTGCGTTATGACTATTCGATGATACCGCCGCCGATGACGATGTCTTCATCGTAGAACACCACGGACTGACCTGTGGTGACAGCTCTCTGCGGCGACTCAAACTCGACCGAAACACGACCGTTTTCCAGCGGAGTGATGACACACGGCTGCTCCGCCTGTGAATAGCGTGTCTTTGCCTTGCAGGGCAGGGGAGCGGTGAGCCCGTCTATGGAAATAAAGTTGACGTCGCGCGCTGTAAGGGCGCGTGTCATAAGCTTGTCCTGTTCACCTAAGATGACGGTGTTCTTTCCAGCATCCTTTCCGATAACGAACATCGGCTTTCCGAACGAGAGTCCAAGCCCCTTTCGCTGACCTATGGTGTAGTGTATGATGCCCTTGTGTGAGCCAAGCCTGTTTCCGTTTTCATCAACGAAATCCCCCTGTAAAGGAGTTTCTCCCGAAAACCGCTCGATAAATCCTGCATAATCTCCGTCGGGTACGAAGCAGATATCCTGACTGTCCTGCTTCTTTGCATTGACAAGACCACTTGAAATGGCGATCTCACGCACCTCGGACTTGTCAAGGCTTCCTAACGGGAATACGATGTGTGAAAGCTGCTCCTGCGTGAGATCATACAGCACGTAGGACTGATCCTTCGGGTTTATGCCGCCGTTACAGAGTGCTTTTTTCAGCAGATACCTGCCACGTGCTTCGTCGTATTCAACTCTTGCATAGTGTCCTGTTGAAAAAAATTCACATCCGAGTCTTTTAGCCTCATCTAGCAGCGCCCCGAATTTTATATGCTTGTTGCATTGAATACAGGGATTGGGTGTGCCTCCCGAAAAATAGGTCTCCACGAAGTTCGTCATGACCTTTTCACGGAAAGGCTGCTTCATTTCAAACACATGGTGAGGTATGCCGAATTTCTGCGCAACCGCTCTTGCGTCCTCGATATCCTTCGAGCTGCATTTGCCGCATAGCTCGTCCTTATCGAAAAGCTCCAGCGTGCCGCCGATCACCTCGTATTTTTCACTAAGCAGAACAAGGGCAGCGGAGCTGTCAACTCCGCCGCTCATTGCAAGCATCAGCTTTTTCTTCATATATTAGTCACCGAACGAGATGCCTATATCTCTTGCGGTCACCACCATCTTGCTGTCTGCGGGGACGAACTTTGTCTTCATCGCAACATCGCCGAGGGGGTTTTCTGTGATCTTACCGTCAACCATGGCAACGGTATAGCCGAACTTCTCTTTCTTAAGCAGGTGAGCTGCGTGTGCGCCGAACTGTGTTGCAAGGATACGGTCGTAAGCCGAGGGGCTTCCGCCACGGAGGATATGTCCCGGAACGACAGTTCTTGTTTCAAGACCTGTCATGGACTGGATATCCTTTGCGATACGGGAGGTGGCTGTGGTGATGCCTGCCTCTGCACGGAGTCTTGCACGCTCCTTTTTCTTGAGCTTTGCCTCGTCCTTGTCGAAGCAGCCTTCTGCAACAGCGAGTATGGAGAACGCCTTGCCTGCGTCGGCGCGCTTCTGGCAGGCCTCTGCGACCTTTTCGATGTCGTAGGGTATCTCGGGCAGCAGGATGATGTCTGCACCGCCAGCGAGTCCGCTGTAGAGTGTCAGCCAGCCGGCCTTGTTACCCATGATCTCGATGACCATGATACGGCTGTGGGAGTTTGCGGTGGTGTGGATGCGGTCGATAACATCAGTGCCGATGTCCACTGCAGTGTGGAAGCCGAAGGTCACATCTGTACCGTAGATGTCATTGTCGATCGTCTTGGGCAGACCGATAACGTTGAGGCCCTCCTCAGACAGCATATTGGCGGTCTTGTGTGTACCGTTTCCGCCGAGGGTGAACAGGCAGTCAAGCTTCAGATCCTTGTAGGTCTGCTTCATTTCCTTTACCTTATCCACTTTGTCATCCTCGATTATCTGCATCATCTTGAAGGGTGTGCGCTTTGTTCCGAGGATAGTACCGCCCTGTGTGAGTATTCCCGAGAAATCCGAGGGCTGCATGGTCTTGTATACGCCGTGGATAAGACCGTGATAACCGTCGTTGATGCCGATTATCTCCACCTTGTCCTCGCCGAATGCCTCGTATGTCGCCTTGGCAACACCGCGGATGGTGGCATTAAGACCGGGGCAGTCGCCGCCGCTTGTAAGAATACCGATTTTAAGCTTGCCCATTTTTATGTTCCTCCTGTTATTAAGTCCTTTGTTATCTTCTGCCGATCCTTCGTCTTATATCGCTTCCGACGAACATCAGAAGCTCGAATCCGAACAGCCTTGAACATATTCTGTCCTGATATCTGAGTTTTAACTCGCCAGGTGTGAGATTTGAGCTGACTATCATCGGCAGTCCGCGGCACATACGCGCGTTTACCAGCTCGTACAGAAGCGAAGTATAAAACTGTTTTTCCATCTCAGCTCCGAGATCGTCCAGTATCAGCAGGTCGCACTGTGTAAGTGCGTCCATGGTGTCCTGTTCGTTTCTGTCGCGGCTGTAGTACTCCCTTTCGATGACGCGGAGTATCTCGGGCGTGGAGCCGTATATCACATTGAAGCCGTTCTTCATGACCGAGTCAGCTATGGCAAGGGAGAGATGTGTCTTTCCAAGACCTGTGCCGCCCGTCATGAGGATACCGTTGCTGTGCCTGGAAAAGCCCTGTGCATATCTTCTGCAGAAATCCAGATTCTTCTGCATGATGGTCCTTGGACTTGTGCCAAGCTTCTCGTCATTCTCGGCGGAGTAGTATTCAAGGCTGAAGCTGTCAAAGGTGGAAAGCTCCAGCGGAGACACGGAGTTAAGCTCCTGCGCCGCTATATCCAGCATTATACGCTGAAAGCACTCGCACCACTTGCCGTTGTGGGTTCCCCTGTCGCTGCATTTCGGGCAGGTGTGGACAGGATCGAGATAGTCCGCAGGATAGCCTGCGTTTACAAGAAGCTCCTCCATCTTCTTCTGGATGTGGAGATTTCCCGTTTCAAGCTTTGAAAGCTTTTCCGCAGGATCCTCCTTGTTCTGCAGCATCAGCATTATAAGCTTGCTGGAGGTGGTTGCAAGAAGCTCGTCAAGCTTTGCGTATTCCGGGATCCTTGCGTTGATCTCGGCGTAGCGGGCCTGTTCCGTCATACGGTTTCTGTTCCTGCGTTCTTCAAGCCGTGCCTGCGCCTTGTCAAAGTATAGTTCATTAAAGCTCATGTCGTTTTATCCTTAACTGCGGTATTTCTGTAGGATATCCTGCATGACATCGTCCACATCCAGCGAGGAGCCTGCGCCCTCCTTCGGCTTCTTTGCAGAGGCTGGTCTGCGTGACTCCTGCGCCTGCTTTACGCCTTCGGGTGTGGTGATACCTGCGGCTTTCCAGTTTTCCAGTACCTTATTGGTGTATCTGAAGCTCATTCCGCCTGTGTTGTCGAGGGTAGCCTCGTAGGCGAGCATTATCATGTCCAGATTGAAATCCCAGTCCTCCGTCCATATCTTGATGTAGTTGAGCTGATTGGAGGAGAACTTTGTCTTGAGCTCCATGGCCTCCCTCAGCTTTTCTTCAACGGAGAAACGTTTTTCAAGCTTTGCAAGACGGGTATCGGCCTGCTGGATATCGTTGATGCCGTCGTCGGCCCATGTCTGTGCAACGGACTGTATGTATCCGCTTGATGTCTTTTCGATCTTGAAGCAGTATTTAAGCAGCATCGCCGCAACCTCTGCGGGCAGTCCGTAATGGTCCACCAGCAGCAGGACCGTCCTGCTTTCGGGCTGCCTCAGCAGACGTCCGTACAGCTTCTGTGCCTCGGAGAACAGATAGGCTATCGCACTGTCGTTTTTTATGCGCTCCGCGATATCCGAGGCGGTATATATTACTGCGGCGTTGTCCGATACAGCACGTGCACTTGATGTGGCCTTCTTTGTGGCAGGCTCCGCCTGCATCTCGGGGAGGACCTCCTGCACAGTGTCCTCTGTGGCAGCCCTGAGCGAGCCGCTTTCGGCACGGATTATACCACGCTGCACCCAGAATACCGCTGCATCCTCAAGCTCACCCTCCCTGCGGAAGCCAAGGGCTTCTTTGAGCTGGGCGTCGGTGAATATCCTGCCGCCATGGCGCAGCAGATACAGCAGCAGCTTAAGCGAGCCTGCGTCAGCAAGCTTGATGTATTTGTCAACAACGCTTGAGGGTACAGCGAAAACGCTGTTCCACTCGCCTGCGTTAAGAGAATAATTCATTTTATCACCTTTATTTTGATATTACTGATTATATAATAACACAATCCTGCGTTTTTTGCAATAAGAATTAGAAGTGCAGACAAAAAATATTAAAGCAACGACTTATATCATGTCGTTGACATAATACACAGAATCAAGGCAAAAAAAGCAGTATTTGTGTCGGTTTATACTATTGACATTTATGTGGAATTGGTAGTAGAATTGTTGGAGTGAATATTATTGACCTTAAGGGGACAGCTATGGCTTCATATACAAAAAACATGACCGAGGGCAGCGAGCTTGGAAATATACTGCGTTTCACGTTGCCGTTGTTGCTTGGTAATCTGTTTCAGCAGCTTTATAATATCGTAGACTCCGCTATAGTGGGAAGATTTCTCGGCAGCGACAAGCTTGCGGCGGTGGGTACCACAGGCTCTATAACATATCTTTTCTATACGCTCTGCATAGGCCTTGCAACGGGTGCGGGAATCCTTATTGCACAGCGTTTCGGCGCAAAGGACATAGATGCCGTCAAGCGCCTTGTAAGCAATTCCGCCTATGCGCTTGCCGCACTCGGAATTATCATCAGCGTGGTTTCAGTGTTCTGCGCGGAGCCGCTCCTGCGCTTCCTCGAAACGCCCGAATCCGTACTTGAGGATGCGGTGTCCTATATGAGGATATCCTGTGCGGGCACTATCGCAGTTGCGGCGTATAACTGGATAAATGCAGTGCTGCGTTCACTGGGCGATGCAAAGACTCCGCTGTATTTCCTGATCTTCGCAAGCGTGCTCAATGCGGTGCTGGACTATCTTCTGGTGGTGACCTTTTCGATGGATGTGGAGGGCGCCGCGCTTGCCACTGTTATCGCGCAGGGCGTATCCGCTGCCGGAAGCATCGTTTTTGCGTTCCTGAAAAATCCCTGCTTTAGGCTTCAGCGTGAGCAGTTTGCGTTCGACCTGCATATCTTTACCAAATGTATCACCACGGGTATCCCCATAGCTCTGCAGAATGCACTGGTGTCTGTTTCCATGATCTCGCTGCAGCGCACTGCCAACAGCTTTGATGATACGAATGTTATGGCGGCATACACCGCATCTATGAGGGTAGAGCAGCTCGTGCAGCAGCCTTTTGCCTCGCTGAATGTGGCAATATCCACCTTTGCGGGACAGAATATAGGGGCAGGCAAGACAGAGCGCGCTGTAAAGGGATATAAAAAGACTGTTCTGGCGGGGCTCGTGTTCTCGGTGTTCATGCTGTGCGTGTTCATGCTGTTCAGCTACAACATCGTGGGAGTGTTCGTTGATGAGCCCGCGGTGCTTTCTATCGGCGAAAAGGCACTTAAGCTCACCTCGTTGTTCTATTTCCCGCTGGGTCTTATCCACATCACGCGAGGTATGCTGAACGGCGCAGGCGATGTGGGCTTCGCGCTGATGAACGGCATCGCCGAGGTGATAGGCAGGATAGGCTTCGCGATGATCCTTGTGAATATCCCCGGCGTAGGCTACTGGGCAGTATGGGGCACCACCTGTCTTACATGGGTCCTCACCGCTATAATGAGCCTCCTGCGCTACAAAGGTGGAAAATGGCGCAGGAAAATAATGAGCAGTGCTGAATAGCTGTAAAGCCCGATGATAAGTCGGGCTTTGAAGTTATATAGTCTGTGTTTTATATTGCAAATTATTCACTTTTGTGATATAATCTGAAATATAGCATTGGCTTTCAAAATAAAGTGCTGTCGTTTGTGTCTGAAATAAAAGAAACAGGCATTATACATATTTTACAAGCAACACTGACCGAAAGGAAATAACTTATGAGCAGATCGAAAGAGAAAAGAATAAAGAAGTTCAGGAAAAAGCACATCTGGCCCTCAATAGTGGGACTGATCTTGATCCTTCTTATATTCATTCTGGTTATGATATTGGCACTTGATCTGTCAGTTGCTGATATCTTACAGAGAAAATGGATGGACAGCAGCAGTAAATCTGTTACAGTTTCGGATCTTTTTGAAGATTATAATGCAGGTACTAAAGACAAGATCGAACAGAAGGTGCTGACTTATATCGAAGCGCTGGAGGTGGTCGATGCTGTATCGGTAGTTGATGCGGACAGAAAGCCGGTCTGGTCCAGCAGCGGCGAGTATCCCGTGATGGATGAGTTAATAAAATGGGATATCATGCCTCAGCTAACCGAGAAAGAGATCGGGATCATTATTGCCGAGGAGAGCGGACAGATATTTACCGTTGATAACGGCGAGATCGGTATTAACGAAGATGTCATAGTAGAGTTCCTGATGGCATCGGATGTTGAAGAAGATATCGAATATATGGGCTATGATGATATGCCCACAGCCTGGATGAAGCTCTGGCTAGTTATACCCGTAAACGGTCTGGAGATCCTGGTCCTCAATAATGTCCCTGTATATTATACCGATCTGCTGATGATGGGTACTTGTATCATACTTTGTTCGATACTGATCGCTGTTTTTGTAATTTATTATGTGATCTCTATGATAAGCATGTTCCGTAGTATGCATAAGACCACAAAGATCATCTACACCGATATGGTCACAGGCGGAGATAACTGGCTGATGTTTATCAAAAAGGGAACAAGCCTGCTGAAGAAGAATAAAAAAGCCAGGTGTAACTACGCCGTGCTTCATCTGAAGATGCGCAAATACCGCAGCTTCTGTACCTGTTTTGGCGTCAATAAAGGACAGGAACTGATCGAGAAGTTTTATGCCACACTGAAGAATGAGATACAGCGCAACGAAGTGACAGCGCATCATGAGAATGCAGCGTTCGGACTTTTGCTGGAATATACAGATGCGGCACAGCTTGAAGAGCGTATCCGTAAAATAGAGAGTATGCTGAGCGAAGCCTTACCGGGAATAAAAACATATTTCGGTGTAGGCGTATATCTGATCGGGCAGGGCGAGCACGATATTGAGCAGCTTTACAATAACGCCATGATCGCCTGCGAGATGTTAGGCGAAGAGTCAGAGAACAAGATCGCTTATTTTGACGTTGAAATGAATAACCGCAAGCTGTGGGAGCGCAAGGTAGAGGATGATATGGACCGTGCGCTGGCAAACAGGGAGTTCCAGGTATACCTGCAGCCTAAGATCAGCACATCGGAAGAGGTGCTGGGCGGTGCGGAAGCACTGGTCCGCTGGATACATCCCACAGAGGGCTTTATTCCGCCCAATCGTTTTATCCCCATCTTCGAGAAGAACGGCTTCATATTAAAACTGGATGACTATATGCTTGAGGAGATCGCAAAAGTACAGTCTGAGTGGCTTGCGCAGGGACGTAAGCTGGTTCCGATATCTGTAAATGTATCCAGAGCGCATTTCACCAGAGAAGATCTGGCAGAGCACATCTGTGCCATTGTGGATAAATATAATGTGCCCCATGATGTTATCGAGCTGGAGCTTACGGAAAGTGCTTTCTTTGATGATAAAAAGGTGCTCCTTGATACGGTACAGAAGCTGCGTGCGTCAGGCTTCCGCGTGTCTATGGATGATTTCGGCGCGGGATATTCTTCGCTGAATTCCCTGAAGGAGCTGCAGATCGATGTCCTGAAGATCGATGCGGATTTCTTCCGTGGAGCAGACGTGGAAGAGAGAGGCCTGCTGATCGTATCCGAGGTCATCGACCTTGCCAAGAAGCTTAACATGAAGATCGTTGCAGAGGGTATCGAGAGCAAGGATCAGGTAGAGTTCCTGACAGCGCAGGAATGTGATCTTATCCAGGGATATTTTTACGCAAAACCAATGCCCGTAGCAGAGTTTGCGGAGAAATACAGCGTATAACTCTTATCGCGTGTGTTGCTGAAAAGTATAATGAAAACGAACCTGCTCATTATTAAGAACAGGTTCGTTTTATATTTATATAGCACCCTGCGAACGTGAGCGTTTTTTGCAAAGCAAAAACGCAGTGCCATAAGGGCACTGCGAGTCGAGCGTTTGCCACCAATAAAAAAGCTGTCCTTTCGGACAGCTTTTTTATTGGTCGGAGTGACAGGGCTCGAACCTGCGGCATCGAAGTCCCAAACTTCGCGCGCTACCAACTGCGCCACACCCCGTTAGCTATAATATTATACTATAAACATACGGTTTTGTCAACCCGTAGGGATGTAAATTTTCGGGGCGTAAATTTTAACAAATTATCACAGGGTAATATATTGACATTTGTGCGTTTTTGCTGTAAAATAATATTGACCTTGTAATTTTGAAAGGAGAAATATTATGGGTTTAATAAAAGCAGCAATAAACGCAGTTACAGGAAATCTTGCGGATCAGTATAAGGAATATATCTACTGTGATTCCATGTCCTCGGACGTGCTCGCAGTAAGAGGACACAAGCGTGTCGGCAGCAAGGGCACCAACAAGGGCTCTGACAACATCATCACTGATGGCTCCGCTATCGCCGTAAACGAGGGCCAGTGCGCACTTGTCGTTGTAAACGGTAAGGTTAACGAAGTCGCAGCTGAGGCAGGCGTGTTCGAGTTCAAGTCCGACCTTGCTCCCTCTATCTTCGAGGGTGAGCTTGGCAGCTCCATCATGAACACCATCAAGGATATCGGCGCGCGTATCACCTATGGCGGTGAGGCAGGTCTTGACATCCGTGTTTACTACATCAATATCAAGGAGATCATGGACAACCGTTTCGGCACCGTAAATCCCATTCCTTTCCGTGTTGTTGACAACAATATCGGTCTTGATGTGGATGTACAGCTCCGTTGCAACGGTACTTACTCCTACCGTATCACAAACCCCGTACTGTTCTATACAAACGTTTGCGGTAATGTTACCGATGCATACTCCCGTTCCACAATGGATTCCATGCTCAAGGCAGAGGTGCTGATGGCACTGCAGCCCGCTCTCGGTAAGATCTCCGACAAGGGCGTGCGTCCCAGCGGTATCTCCAACTACGCTATGGAGATCTGCGATGCGCTGAACGAGATCCTGTGCAAGAAGTGGGGCGACCTGCGTGGTATGCACATGGAGTCTTTCAACATCAATCCTCCCACACTCACCAAGGAAGATCAGGCTATGATCACCGATCTGCAGCGTAAGGCGGTATACCGCAACGCTGACATGGGCATGGCTCACCTTGTTGAGTCCCAGGGCGACGCTATGAAGATCGCTGCAGGCAACCAGGGCGGTGCTATGATGGGCTTTATGGGCATGAATATGGCTCAGCAGGCAGGCGGCTTCAATGCACAGAATATGTTCCAGATGCAGCAGATGCAGCAGCAACAGGCTATGGCACAGCAGCAGGCTGCTCCCGCTCCTGCAGCAGCACCTGCGGCAGCTACATGGAAGTGCAGCTGCGGCGCAGAGAATACCAGCAAGTTCTGCCAGCAGTGCGGAGCTCCCAAGCCCGCAGATGCAGGCTTCTGGGGATGCGATTGCGGCGCGCAGAATAAGGGTAAGTTCTGTATAGAGTGCGGCAAGCCCAAGCCAGCAGGCGCACCTCTCTACAAGTGCGACAAGTGTGGTTGGGAGCCTGCAGATCCCAAGAATCCTCCCAAGTTCTGTCCCGAGTGTGGCGACAGCTTCGATGCCAACGACATCGTATAATATGTAATAACAAAGCCGCTTTCGGAATTGAAAGCGGCTTATTTTTTTGAGGTTTTGAAAAAAGATCGCGGATGTATTATCTCATAAGCTGACGCTCATCGCAGTATTCGCAGATGAGGAGATCTCCGAATTTCTTGTAGCTGCGGGGGAGATAGTGCTCCGTCTGGGTTACGCATTTCGGGTTGCAGCAGCATACGTCGTTGTGCAGGGTTCCGGAAAGCAGGGGGTTGGGCTTGAGCTCGTTATTGAGGGTCGAGAGTATCAGTGCCATTCTGACATACATTCCGCAGTTCGCCTGCCTGAAATAAGCAGCGCGGGGATCGTCGTCCACCTCGATGTCTATCTCGTTCACGCGGGGCAGGGGATGCATAACTATCATGTCGCTCTTTGCGAGGGACATTTTTTTCTTTGTCAGGCGGTAAACATCTTTCTGCTTTTCGTATTCCTCGGCACTGTCGAAGCGCTCACGCTGTATTCTTGTCATATACAGCATATCTACCTCGCCGATAGCCTCCTCAATGGTGGCCACCTCGCGGAATTCGCAGCCCCTTGCCGAGAGTATATCCTTAATATAAGAGGGGAGCGCAAGGTGCGGTGTGGAGATCAGTATGAATCTGTTGTTGGGATAGCAGGACAGGGTCTTTACAAGGGAGTGCACGGTACGTCCGTTTTTGAGGTCGCCGCAAAGTCCGATGGTAAGGTTGTCCAGTCTGCCGATCTCGGTCTGCAACGTCAGGAGATCCGTCAGTGTCTGCGTGGGATGGAGATGTCCGCCGTCGCCCGCGTTGATCACAGGACACTCGGCGTTGAGTGCAGCAGCCTTTGCCGAGCCCTCCTGCGAGTGTCGCATAACGAGGATGTCCGCATAGTTGCTGACGATCTTTATAGTATCCTTGAGGTTCTCTCCCTTTGCCACAGAGGAGTTTCCTGGGTTATCAAAGCCGATGATGCTGCCGCCGAGGCGTATCATGGCGGTCTGGAAGCTCATCTGTGTTCTTGTGGACGGCTCGTAAAAGAGGGTAGCCATTATCTTGCCGCGGCACTTGTCCGCATAGCTTTCGGGGCGGCGCATGATATCCTGCGCGAGGCGCACCATGGCATTCCACTGATGTACGGAGTAATCCTCCGTGTCGATAAGATGATTGTATTTCTGATTCAAGCTGCTCACCTTTCCTATATTAAAACTACATATTATTATACCAAAACCTATGCCGCTTTTCAAGGAGTTTTGTAAATTTATTTCTAAAGTGTTCAAATTATCGCAAAAATATGTTATAATAAATTCGGCTTGTTCCAAAAGCTCCGCTTTTGCGCCGAATTTATTGAACGGCAGAAAGGTCTGCTTTGCAGACAACGGCTGTCGCCGTTTACAAACACTTCGTGTTTGCTTTCTTGGTATAATAATTCGGCTTGTTCCAAAAGCTGCGCTTTTGCGCCGAATTTATTGAAATATATCGTACGCCTGCTACTGCAGGCAAACGGCTGTCGCCGTTTTCAGAGCTACGCTCTGCGATATATTATACTATATATAACCCGAATACAAGGAGTACCTGTAATGACACCATATATTCACTATGAGAAATACCGCGAGGAGTTCAGCATGAAAGTCGCAGTGGCCTGCGATGTAACGCCGAAGATGATAAGCGTTGTGTTTTACGACCTTTCCCTGAAACGCAGGATTGCCGGAACGATCGCGGCAGGGCAGCAGATAGACTGTGACAATGCCGCTTCGGAGCTTGCAAAGCTCATCTTCATGTCTGCAAGGGAGTTCGCCATCCCTGCGGCGGCGGTGCAGAGCATCGGATGCTGTGGGCCTATCGATATCTCGAATGCGCTGGAGGAACAGCTTGACCCTACCGATATGTTCCTGCGCCCCGATACTCAGGTGATCATCCTCCCCTTTGTCAGTGCCTACTCGGACGGAAGATTTGCGGCATTTCTCGCAACTGTCCCGTTCTCCGAGGGTGTGATGGCGGCGGAGCTTGGCAGTACGCTGAATATCGCGTTTTACAGCGGAGGCAGGCTGGATATTGCATCGTTCCCGCTTACAGGTGCGTTTGACGGCAGCGGATTTGAAAGCGGCATGGCGGCAGAGTTCGGAGCTATCGATGAGGTGCATCGTGACGAGTACGGTACCCTCTGCTACAGCGTTATCGGCGATGAGGAGAGCTGTGGAGTGGCGCCCTCGGCAGCACTGGACGCGGTAACGATAATGCTCGGCTCGGGAGTGCTTGACAGTGACGGAATCATGACCGACCGTGATATGTTCTTCATCGGCGAGGATTATTTCGTATCGCAGAGCGATGTCCGCAAGGTGCAGTCGGACAAGGCAAAGACCGCCGCGGCACTTCAAAGCTTTATTAATAAGTACGGCGAGCCGACAGAGCTCTATCTCGCGGGCGAGGTGTTCGCCTCGAACGGTATGGAGCGTCTGGCACAGCTTTCGGTGGTTCCCGCAAGCCTTGCCGCAGGTGCACATTTCGGTACGGGCGCAGCATCACAGGGAGTGATATCCTGCCTTGAGTCCCCCGAGAACCTCAGCGCAGTGGATGCGCTTATCCGCGGTGCGGAGGATATAACCTCGGAGCTGATAGAGGATTTTGACGATTTATACATAACAAATCTTACGTTTTAGGTAAATTTGTATGAAATATCGAGAAAAAACACTTGATTTTTTTCAATAGAAGTGGTATAATAGAAAAGCATTTAGTATCCGTTGCTATGCCCATTTGCTGAAAATCGGCATACAATGTGAGTTAATGCGCGGCGAAAAGCCAAACATTAATAACGGATAGTCCGCTGAGATCAAGGTTACATAGCCCTTGGCGCTTGCGCTCGAACAGGTCGGTCTCAAGAATATCCGAAAAGTCTAGGAGGAAAAAATGGACGCATTAAAGATCATCGAACAGAGCAGCATGAAGGCAGAGGCCCCCGTAATTGAGGTCGGCGACCTGGTAAAGGTTGGCGTAAAGATCAAGGAGGGCGATAAGTTCCGTATCCAGGTATTCGAGGGTACTGTTATCGCTAAGAAGCACGGCGGCATCAACGAGACCTTCACAGTAAGACGTGTAGCTCACGGCTGCGGCGTTGAGAGAGTATTCCCTCTCCACTGCCCCTCTGTTGAAAAGGTTGAGGTTATCAGACACGGTAAGGTTCGCAGAGCTAAGCTGTACTACCTCAGAGACAGAGTTGGTAAGGCTGCCAAGGTTAAGTCCAAGGTTTAATCCGCAGACAGCGGCTTAAACACCCCCATCCAAGCTACAAAGCCCCGCTTTACGGCGGGGCTGAAGCTGGGATAAGAAGAGAAAGAGATTTGTACTATGCCCGAAAATAAAGATATCGATATGATCGCAGAGACTGCTGATGTTGAAAAGTCTCCCGCAGCAGCGGCAGAGCAGCCCAGAAAGCCCTTTGCCGATGCCTATGAGTGGGTGGCAAGCCTTGTGTATGCAGTCTTGTTTATGCTGGCACTGAATCTTTTCGTGTTCAGGTCTATAACAGTTGACGGCGAGTCTATGAAGAGCACCCTTGCCGATCAGGACCGCGTTATTGCGACAAATCTGTTCTATACTCCGTCCCGCGGCGATATCGTCGTGATACAGGCTGACAGGCTCCGTCCCACGGTAAACTCCCTTTACGGAGAGCCTATCATCAAGCGCGTTATCGCAGTTGCAGGCGACACTATCAGATTTGATTTCGAGAACGGCATCGTATATCTGAACGGTGAGGCTATCGAGGAGGATTATATCCTTGAGCCGACGGTCAGACCCGAGAACCGCGTAAGCGGCACGGATTACCTTGTCCCCGAGGGTCATGTGTTCGTGATGGGTGATAACCGCAACAATTCTACAGACAGCCGTGATTATCGTGTCGGCATGGTGGATACAGATCTGATTATGGGTAAAGCGATATTCCGCTTTTCACCCTTTGATAAAATGGGTCTATTATGAGTGAAGTAGGCAATATCCAGTGGTTCCCCGGGCACATGACCAAGACCCGCCGTCTTATTGAAGCGGATCTTAAGATGGTGGATGCCGTGGTGGAGATCACAGACGCGCGCATACCCGAGTCAAGCCGTAATCCTATCCTGGATGAGCTTGTCAAGGATAAGCCGCGTATAATGATAATGAATAAATGCGACTACGCTGACGACAATGCCACAAGCGCATGGAAGCGTCATTACGAGAAGCAGGGAATAATGGTCATCGTCTGCGACTGCCGCAGCGGCAAGGGAATAAACCGCTTCCTGCCCTCGGTAAAGACGCTGCTTTCAGAGCTTATAGAGCGCCGCAAAAAGCGCGGAATGATAGGCAAGGCATTACGACTGATGGTGGTCGGTATCCCCAACGTGGGAAAAAGCTCATTCATAAACAGAATGGCAAAAACGAAAAAGACAAAGGTAGGCGACCGTCCCGGCGTCACCCGCGGAAAGCAGTGGGTGTCCATCGACAAGGATGTGGAGCTGCTTGATATGCCCGGTATACTCTGGCCGAAATTTGATGACCAGATAGCAGCGCAAAGGCTTGCGTTCACGGGCGCAATAAAAGACGATGTCATGGATGTGGAGGCGCTTGCAAGGGCGCTGGGAGAGTTCCTTTTACAGGAGTATCCCGCACTCATCAAGGCTCGCTACAAGATAGCGGGTGAGGGCGATGTCCTGACAGAGATAGCAAAGGCACGCGGAATGCTGGTATCGGGCGGCGAGCCTGACACAGAGCGTGCTGCCGCAACACTTCTTGACGAGTACAGAGGTGGTAAGATTGGCAAGATCACGATCGAACATATTCCCACCTGAGGAACAGCTTACGCTGGATGACCTCTCAAAGGGCGGACTTTTCGGATACGATTCCGATATCCGTGCGCAGTACGGTGCCGTATGCGGCATCGACGAGGCAGGCAGAGGTCCGCTTGCGGGCGATGTGTACGCCGCAGCCGTCATCTTCGACGAGGGTACGGTAATAGAGGGCATAAACGACAGCAAAAAGCTTACGGAGAAAAAGCGCGAGCTGCTTTTCGACGAGATATGCGAAAAAGCAAAGGCATATTGTATTGCTACGGCTTCCGTTGCCGAGATAGAGGAGATAAACATTCTCAATGCGGCGATGCTTGCCATGAAGCGTGCTTACGAGGGACTTGGAATGAAGTCCGATATGATCCTTGTTGACGGAAACAAGCTGCCACCGATAGAGGGAAATGTACGCGCGGTAGTAAAGGGCGACGCCACATCCGCAAGTATCGCAGCGGCGTCTATCCTTGCGAAGGTAGCCCGTGACAGGTACATGGATGGGCTTGCGGCACAGTACCCCGAGTACGGCTTTGAAAAGCACAAGGGCTACGGTACCAAGGCGCATTACGAGGCTGTTGACAGGTACGGGCTGTGTCCCGTCCATAGGCCCTCATTCTTCAAGAAGTATTACGCTCAGAAAAATGGATAAGAAGCATAAAGGCGATCTCGGAGAGGAATTTGTCTGCAACGAGCTTGTGAAGCGAGGTCACAGGATAATCGGACGCAACTTCCGCAAGCCTTTCGGCGAGATAGATATAATCTCACAGATCGGGAACACGATAGTTTTCACCGAGGTGAAAACACGGCAGAGGAACAGCATGGTATCGGGAGTTGAGGCGGTGACCGCTTCAAAACGAAAGAAGATCATACTGACTGCCGATTTTTATCTGTGCAACGTATATCCCGGGCTGAACAACAAATGCCTTCAGCCACGGTATGACATAGCAGAGGTTACGATTACACGGGGAGATGCCCCCGCCGTTGTCCGCATGGATATCATCGAGGACGCTTTTACGGCGGACGGAATATATACATTATATTAGCCCGTGATGAAAGGAAGACATTTCTATGAATTACAGAAGCACCAGAAATTCTGCTCTTAAAGTGACAAGCGCTCACGCTATCACAAAGGGTCTGTCCGACGAGGGCGGTCTGTTTGTGCCCGAGTGCATCCCCCAGTTCACCAAGGACGAGTTCCTTGCTATGTGCGACAAGAGCTACGCTGACCGTGCTTATGACATCTTCAGCAGACTGCTGACAGATTTCACACCCGAGGAGGTACGCCACTGCGTTGACTCCGCATACAATGACAAGAACTTCGATACAAACAATATCGCAGAGATATCCCACCTGCTGACAGGTACATATATTCTTGAGCTGTGGCACGGTCCCACCTGCGCATTCAAGGATATGGCACTTCAGATCCTGCCCTATCTGCTTACCACTTCCGCTAAGAAGACAGTTGACGGCAAGGAGATCGCTATCCTCGTTGCTACTTCGGGCGACACAGGAAAGGCTGCTCTTGAGGGCTTCAAGGACGTTGACGGCACAAGCATCACCGTTTTCTATCCCGAGGACGGCGTAAGCCGTATGCAGAAACGTCAGATGACCACACAGGAGGGCAAGAATGTCCATGTCTGCGCAGTAAAGGGCAACTTTGACGACTGCCAGAACGGCGTAAAGGCTATCTTCACCGATAACGAGTTCGCTGATAAGCTCGCTGCAAACAACATCCTGCTGTCCAGTGCAAACTCCATCAACTGGGGCAGACTCGCTCCCCAGATCGTTTACTATGTATCCACCTACATTGAGCTCGTAAAGAACAAGGAGATCGAGTTCGGTGAGAAGATCAACATAGTTGTTCCCACAGGAAACTTCGGCAACATCCTTGCTGCATACTACGCAAAGCTCATGGGCATCCCCGTGAACAAGCTTATCTGCGCATCCAACAGCAATAATGTTCTGACCGATTTCATAAACACAGGTGTTTACGACAGAAACAGAAAGTTCTTCACAACTGTTTCTCCCTCTATGGATATCCTCATATCCTCCAACCTTGAGCGTCTGCTGTATCACCTCTCGGGCGATAACGATGCGGTTATCAACGACTGGTTCGGCAAGCTCAAGACTGACGGCAGATATGAGATCTCCGAGGATGTTAAGGCTAAGGTAACAGACCTGTTCTACGCAGGCTGCTGCGACGATGAAGCTACAAAGTCCACCATCAAGGAGACATTCGATAAGTACTCCTACCTGCTGGATACCCACACTGCAGTTGCAGTCAAGGTATACGAGGATTACCGCAAGGCAACGGGCGACGAGACCAAGACAGTCATCGCCTCCACCGCTAACCCCTACAAGTTCAGCGGCGCAGTTTACGAGGCTGTCGGCGGTGTGATCGACACCGATGACGAGTTCGAGATCATCGACCGTCTGGAGAAGAACACCAACACAAAGATGCCCGCACCTCTCGCAGCGACAAAGGATAAGGAGATCCGCTTCACAGGCTCTGTTGAAAAGCAGGAGATGCCCGGCGTGGTGCTTGATTTTCTCAAGTCCTGAAACTAAGAGGGGAGGCTGAATGTGCTTTACACAATAGGCGACCTTCATCTTTCACTCGGCTGTGACAAGCCGATGGATATCTTCAAGGGCTGGACGAATTACCTTGAGCGGCTTGAAGCAAACTGGAACAGCATCATCACCGATGAGGACACCGTGGTGCTTCTCGGGGATCATTCCTGGGCGCTGAAGCTTGAGGATGCCTACAAGGACCTTGAGTTCATTCATTCGCGGCTGAACGGCAAAAAGATACTTGTCAAGGGCAACCACGATCTGTGGTGGAGCACCATGAACAAGCTGAATAACTACATCCGAAGCAACGGCTTTACTTCGATAAGTTTTCTGTTCAATAATGCGTTTCTTGTGGACGGTATCGCGGTATGCGGCACCAGAGGCTGGATACGTGAGAACGGCGAGCAGCCCGATCTCAAGGTGCTTAACCGTGAGGCGGGGCGGCTTGAAATGTCGCTGAAAGAGGCTGTAAAGCTGGGCGGAGAGCCTGTTGCTTTCATACATTATCCTCCCGTTTACCGCGCAGAGGAAAATGTATATATTACAGATGTGCTTCAGAAATACGGCGTTAAGCGCTGCTATTATGCGCATCTTCACGGCGGCAGCATAAAGGGCGCACTCAACGGTGTGCATAACGGCATCGAGTATACGCTGGTATCCGCTGACGGCGTGGATTTTACTCCGGTAAAAATTAATCGGGAATGTTAAAAACGTTCCGGAATTTAAAAAAATACAATGTCCGACGGACAGGAAGGAATTAAGCAAATGGAGATCATTTCCCAGAACAACACCGCAACAAATACTTATGAGATCGAGTTTACATTCAGCGCAGAGGAATTTGAGGCTGCTGTAAACACTGCATTCAACAAGAGAAAGAAGAGCATCGCTATCCCCGGCTTCCGTAAGGGCAAGGCTACCCGCAAGATGATCGAGGCTCACTACGGCGAGGGCGTTTTCTATGAGGACGCTGTTAACCACCTCTACAACACAAAAATCGTTGACGTTGTTGAAAAGACAGGCCTTGATGTAGTTGATATTGCAGATACACAGGTAGTTGACGTAAACAAGGAAACAGGCGTTCAGTTCAAGGCAACCATTATCGTTAAGCCTGAGGTAAAGGTTTCCGATTACAAGGGATTAGAAGTCAAGAAGACTGTCAAGAATATAGATGATGACGCAGTAAACGCTGAGATCGACAAGATGAGAAGCAGAAATGCAAGGATCATCTCCGTTGAGGACAGAGCTACACAGCTCGGCGATACAGCAGTTATCGACTTTGACGGTTACCTCGACGGCGAGGCATTCGAGGGCGGCAAGGGCGAGAAGTTCCCCCTGGAGCTCGGCAGCAACACATTCATCCCCGGCTTTGAGGATCAGGTAGTTGGCAAGAACATCGGCGAGGAGTTCGACGTAAACGTTACATTCCCCGAGAACTACCAGGCTGAGAACCTCAAGGGCAAGGCTGTTGTTTTCAAGTGCAAGCTGCACGAGATCAAGGGCAAGGATATGCCCGAGCTCGATGACGAGTTCGTTAAGGACGTAAGCGAGTTCGACACAGTTGACGAGCTTAAGGCTGACCTCAAGACAAAGCTTGAGAAGGCTGCTGCTGACAACGCTGAGCAGGAAGTAGACAACGCTCTGGTTGACGCTATCATCGAGAAGCTGGATGCTGAGGTTCCCGAGGTAATGTACGAGCGTCGTATCAACGACATCGCACGCGAGTGGAGCACACGCAACAGGATCAAGGTTGAGGATTACCTCAAGTACACAGGTATCACAATGGAGCAGTTCAGAGCAAGCTTCAAGGATATCGCTAAGAAGCAGGTTGATCTGCGTCTGGCTCTCGAGGCTATCGCTGACGCTGAGAACATCGAGGTTACAGCAGAGGACATCGAGAAGGAGTACGCTGAGCTTGCTGAGCAGTACAAGATGGACGTTGAGAACGTAAAGACAGCACTTCCCGAGGACGCTATCAAGGGCGACATCAGAATCGAGAAGGCTCTCGAGGTCGTACGCGACAACGCTAAGATCGAAGAAGTAACCGAATAATCATTACTTTTACCGAAGCCCGCATACCAATAGTATGCGGCTTTTCGGTTTAAATCACAGTCGGCAATTTACGACACGTTCCGCAAGCGCGGAGAAAGGACGGCATTTATGGCATATATCCCTTATGTTGTCGAGCAGAGCAGCCACGGCGAACGCTCCTATGACATTTTTTCCAGACTCCTCAACGACAGGATCATCCTGCTCCATGACGAGGTGAATTCCGCTACAGCAAGCGTTGTTGTGGCACAGCTCCTCTATCTTGAGGGTCAGGATCCCGATAAGGATATCTACCTTTACATCAGCAGCCCCGGCGGCTCCGTGTATGACGGCATGGCTATCTATGACACCATGCAGTACATCAAGTGCGATGTTTCCACCATCTGCATGGGTATGGCTGCCTCTATGGGCGCGTTCCTGCTTTCCGCAGGCACGAAGGGCAAGAGAATTGCCCTCCCCAACAGCCAGATCATGATCCACCAGCCTCTTATTGCAGGCGGCGGTATCTCGGGTCAGGTAACAGATATCCAGATCCGCGCGGATAACCTCCTCAAGACCAAGGAGAACCTCAACCGTATCCTCGCCCAGAACACAGGCAAGGACTACGAGACCATCTGCCGCGATACCGAGCGTGATAACTTCATGACTGCGCAGGAGGCTCTGGAATACGGTCTGATCGACAAGGTCTACAGCAACCGTTCTGACATCAAGTAATAAACAGGAGGAACAGCAAAAATGATGGTTTGCTCCTTTTGCGGAAAAAACGAAAATCAGGTAAGACGCATTCTTTACGGCGGAACAGAGTCCGCCATCATCTGTAACGAGTGCATACTTGCCTCCTATAATATGCTGGTCGAAAGCGGCGATGTAAAGGGCAGATATGCCAAGAGCATCCCTGAAAATGCAGGCAGCGAGAACGGCGAGGGCAGCTTTATCGACAGCCGCGACGATCTCATGAAGCCGCAGGACATCAAGGCTTATCTTGACGAGTATATCGTCGGTCAGGATGAGGCGAAGAAGATACTCAGTGTATCGGTATATAATCACTACAAGCGTACCTTCCTAAATGAGGAAAACGAGGACGAGGACGTGGAGCTTCAGAAGAGTAACGTGCTTCTGCTGGGTCCCACGGGTGTAGGTAAAACTATGCTGGCACAGACTCTCGCAAAGCTGCTCAACGTTCCCTTTGCCATAGCTGACGCTACGACACTCACGCAGGCAGGCTACGTAGGTGAGGACGTTGAAAACGTCCTGCTCCGCCTTATTCAGGCAGCAGATTACGATATCGAGGCTGCCGAGCGTGGTATCATCTACATCGACGAGATCGACAAGATCTCCCGCCGCAGCGAGAACACCTCTATCACCCGCGATGTAAGCGGCGAGGGCGTACAGCAGGCACTGCTGAAGATCGTGGAGGGAACGGTGTCCAATGTTCCTCCTCAGGGCGGAAGAAAGCATCCCCACCAGGATTTTATCCAGATCAACACAAAGAACATCCTGTTCATCTGCGGCGGTGCATTTGAGGGACTCGAAAAGATGATCGCATCCAGAGTTGCATCCTCTGCTATGGGCTTCGGTGCCGAGGTAACCTCCAAAAAGGACAAGGAAAGCTCCGCGATGCTGCATAAGGTAAGTCAGGAGGACCTTGTAAAGTTCGGTATAATTCCCGAGCTTATCGGACGTCTGCCTGTTGTTACAGTGCTTGACGACCTTGACGAGGATGCCCTCATGCGTATCCTTGAGGAGCCTAAGAACGCGCTTATCAAGCAGTTCAAGCTTCTGTTCCAGGCTGATGAGATCGAGCTTGAGTTCGAGGAGGACGCAAAGCGCGCCATCGCCAAGAAGTCCATCGAGCGCAAGACAGGTGCAAGAGGTCTGCGTTCCATCGTTGAGGCTACTCTGCGTGACATCATGTTCACAGCGCCCAGCGATCCTTCCATAACCAAGATCACGGTTACTGCGGATTGCGTAGAAGGCACAGGCGAGCCTGTGATCGAGCGCAGCAAGAAGGCTAAGAAGTCTAAAGATTAAGATCAAGTTACGGCAGACAGAAATGTCTGCCGTTTCTGCAAAAGGGAGCAAAATATGACAACGTTCGAGCTTATCTATGAGCAGGTGAGGAAGATACCCAAAGGAAAAGTCGCAACCTATGGTCAGATAGCCATGCTTGCAGGAAACCCACGCTGGGCGAGAGCAGTGGGTTATGCTCTGCACGCTAATCCCGATCCTGACAGCATTCCGTGTTATCGTGTGCTGAATCGCTTCGGCGGACTTGCTCCTGCATTCGCTTTCGGCGGTGCTGAAAAGCAGGCTGAATTACTCCGTGCAGACGGTATTGAAGTACGTGACGACGGCACTGTGGACTTGGAAAAGTACCTCTGGAACGGATTATGAAAGCAGCAAAGGAGCTGATGCTATGCTTACTCTTGCACAGATGTACCATCCGATAACAGGGTCTCCGTTTCAGAATGATGATACTTACTGCGAGATATTGCCCTGTGATGCACTTAAGCCGTATATCCGATGCTTCTGGGGTACAAAGAAACCTGTTGAAGTTACTGAGTGCGGATCGGATAGCGGAATAGTCATTCCCGATACCTGCATGGATATAATATTTGAAACGGACTATACCCAAAACGTCTGCGAGGGGCATTTTTGCGCTCTTGACGAGCGTTCATTCATTACGCACGGAGTATCTTCGCCTTGTGTAACATCTACCTTTGCGATACGTTTTTATGCATGGTCTGTAATTCTGTTTTCTGAAAATGATCTGAAAGGCAGCAAAAACATGAGCTTTGTTGCAGAGGACTATTTTCGCTGTGTAGTAAAGGAGCTTCAGCCGCCTTTTTATGATGTACATACTCTTGAAGAAAGAGCAGCGCTTGCGGAGAGCATACTTCTCCGTCATATCCATCCTGAGCGTATCAACAATAACCTGATGAACGCTGTTTATTATATGCTAAGCCACAGCGGAAGAGCGAGAATATCCGATGTGTGCAGTTATACAGCGGTCTCAGAAAAGCAGCTCGAGCGTTTATTCTCTCAGCAAATGGGCTTATCACCCAAGTCTTTTTCGTCATTGATACGTTATCAGTTGCTATGGCAGGAGTTGGTAACATCTCCGTCATTTGATATCTTTGACGCCGTTGAAAAGTATGGGTACACAGATCAGTCACACCTGCTGAATGATTTCAAGCGCCGTCATCTCTTGTACCCGAGAGAGGCAGTTGCCTTTGCGTTAAAGCGC
>JAZQGZ010000018.1:0-15957 GCA_045540255.1 Oscillospiraceae bacterium
ATCCAGATCGATACCAAGAACATCCTGTTTATCTGCGGCGGTGCTTTTGAGGGCCTCGAAAAGATGATCGCAGGACGTGTTTCCTCCTCCGCAATGGGCTTCGGTGCTGACGTTACCTCCAAAAAAGATAAGGAAAGCTCTGCAATGCTCCATAAGGTAAGCCAGGAGGATCTCGTGAAGTTCGGTATCATTCCCGAGCTTATCGGTCGTCTGCCTGTTGTAACAGTGCTGGACGATCTTGACGAGGACGCACTGGTACGCATCCTTGATGAGCCTAAGAATGCGCTTATGAAGCAGTACAAGTATCTCTTCAAGGCTGATGAGATCGAGCTGGAGTTCAACGATGAGGCTAAGCGTGCTATCGCAAAGAAGTCCATCGAGCGCAAGACAGGCGCGAGAGGTCTGCGTTCCATCGTGGAAACAACGCTCCGTGATATCATGTTCACATCTCCCAGCGATCCCACCATAACCAAGATAACCATCACGGCGGATTGCGTGGAGGGCAAGGGCGAGCCTATCGTTGAAAAGAGCAAAAAGCCCGCAAAAAAGACAGCAAAGGCATAAAAAATGACGGCAGACAGTGATGTCTGCCGTTTCGGCTATCTGATATGTTCAGGAGGTATTATGAGCACTTTTGAAAAGATCTATGAGCAGGTGAGGAGGATACCGCGGGGAAAGGTGGCTACCTATGGCCAGATAGCTATGCTTGCGGGAAATCCTCGCTGGGCAAGAGCTGTAGGCTATGCGCTGCACGCAAATCCCGATCCGGGGAGCATTCCGTGCTATCGTGTAGTAAACCGCATGGGCGGACTTTCAGCCGCTTTTGTATTCGGTGGGATAAACAGGCAGGCAGAGCTGCTCCGTGCCGACGGGATAGAGGTCCGCGTGGACAACACGGTGGATCTTGAGAAGTATCTCTGGGACGGATTGTGATTGAAGACATTATAAATCAAAGAACTGCACCCGAATAAAGGTGCAGTTCTTTGGTTGTAGGGAGGTTTATGTTATATTAGCATTAAAATTCTAATATATTATATCATGTGGTAACAAAAAAGTGCCGCGGACGCAGCACTTCTCTTATTAACCCATTTTGCGAAGGTCGTTAAGACATTCAGCACACACGTTCTTGCCCTTGAACACAGTGATGCTGCTGGCATTAGCGCAGAAAGCGCACGCGGGCATATACTTCTTGAGGATGATCTGGTCGTCCTCAACATAGATCTCAAGGCTGTCTTTCACACCGATATCCAGTGTTCTTCTGAGTTCGATCGGAATAACGATCCTTCCCAGCTCATCAACTTTTCTAACTATGCCTGTGGACTTTACCATAACATTTTCCCTCCTAATATTGTCACATAACCATAATAAAATGGCGAGTTTTGTTGTCTACGTTCCGATTATATCATATTGAGTTTTGTTTGTCAAATTTCGTTAGTATAAAAAGTGACTTTTAGCACGAAAAAATCGACGTTTGATGCTAAACAAAAGTGTCAAAATGCGCGTTTTTGTGGCGTATATATTTAATTAATGATGAAATTTTTATTTAAAATCAGCATTTTTAAAAATGCAAAAATTGAATTCGCAGATTATTAACCAAAATTCGACAAAGGTTTTTGGCAATATTTATGGGAAAAGGTGGAATATGAGATATCTGATAGGATTAATGCCATTTATTGCGGTAGTGTCAGGACTGATAAACGGCAGAGCGGATGAGATGTCACAGGCTGTGCTGGAAAAAGCGGGCGAGGCGATAACACTCGCGCTGTCGTTGTGCGGAATAATGTGCCTGTGGTGCGGACTGATGAAAGTTGCGGAACGCTCAGGCCTTGTTGAGAAAACAGCACGCCTGCTGTCGCCTGTGACAGGCTTGCTGTTCAGTGGGGTAAGAAAGGGCAGCAGGGCTGCGCAACTGATCGCGATGAACCTTACCGCAAATCTGCTTGGCCTGGGTAATGCAAGCACACCGCTGGGTATCGCAGCGATGAAAGAGCTTTCCGCGACAGCAGCAGGCGATACAGCGACAGATGATATGGTAATGCTTGCCGTGCTGAACACCGCAAGCCTGCAGATCATCCCCACGACTGCTGCGGCATTGCGTGCTTCTTTCGGTGCGGAAAAACCGATGGAGATACTGCCCTGTGTGTGGATGGTATCCGTTTATGCGGTGGTAGTAGTGGTAGCGGCGGCAAAGCTTCTTGCATACATAGGACGGCGGAGGAAAAAACATGGGGATAACTGATATTATAGTGCCATGCGTGGTGGCCTTGATACTGTTGTATGGATTTCTGAAAAAAGTGGATGTGTTTTCGGTGTTCTGCGAGGGCGCAACGGAGGGGCTTCGTACCTGCGCGGATATAGTCCCTGCACTGGTGCTTCTGATAACCTTTATCGGACTTCTGAGAGCCAGTGGCGCAGTCGAGGCACTGACCGCGCTGCTGGAGCCGCTGTGCCGTGCCGCAGGCTTCCCGCAGGAATGTATGCCGATGGTGCTGCTCAGGCCTTTCTCGGGCAGCGGTGCGATCGCGGTGTACAATGATATTGTTAACGCAAACGGTGTTGACAGCTTTGCGGGGAGGGTGGCGGCAGTGCTGCTTGGAAGCTCAGAGACCACTTTTTACACGATAGCTGTGTATTTTTCAGCCGTAAAAGTCCGTAACACCCGTCATGCAGTCCCTGCGGCGCTGACAGCGGATCTTACTGCATGGCTTGTTGCGGGGCTTGCGGTCAGTGCTGTTTTCGGTACATATTGACCCTCCGATGCGCGTAATATTCAGTAATAATAGCTTTGTATCAAAAATCTGCCAGAGCTGTGCAGAAATCCTCGTGAACTGTCATATATTTGCGTTTTGTACAAAAAAGACACTGAAAAAATCCGGAGTTGGTGTGTAATGCACAGAAAAGGCTTATCCGATTTGTGCAGTATTACTGCTTGATTTTTTATGCGTAAAGTAATATAATTAAAGATGTAATATTACGCTGAGTTGTTCAGTGTATATTTATCATTTCATTTCATTATGGAGGTTTTTACAATGAAGTTAAGAAGAGTTCTTACAACAGTTGCTGCTGCTGCTATGGCTGCTGCTTCTCTCGCTGCTACTGCTAGTGCATACCAGGCAGCTATTTCTTTCCAGAACACCGTTTACTCTTTCCGTAACGGTATGTCCGACACCAACTACGCTGCTTACTGGGGCGACAAGGTAATCATGTGGGGCGGCAACTCTGAGGAGACATGGCCCGACAAGATCGACAACTTTGACTGGGATATCAACGGTTATGTTTTCGATGCTACTTACACAGACGTAACATTTGATGCTGACGGCACATACACTGTAACAGCTGACGGTATCGACTGGGCACAGGACAACTGCGATTCCTGGAACTTCATTCAGGTTTCCACAGACGTTCCTTTCGCTGCTTTCGATGCTGAGGCTGGTGCTACTGCATTTGTAACTTCCGCAACAGTTTATGTTGACGGTGCAGCTCAGGTTACAGTTGAGAATCCTCCCGTTGAGAAGGATGCTAACAACAACCTCGTTATCAACTGCGTAAACATCTACAACACAGATTGCCCCAAGTATGAGGGTGCATACCCCACAGATTCTCTCTCTGTTGAGTTCACAATCGAGGGTATCGGCGGCGGTGCTGCTGGTGGCGATGCTGAAGGTGGCAACGCTGGTTCCGGCGATTCTGCTGGCGATGTTAACGCTCCCACAACTGACAAGCAGTCTCCCGACACAGGCGTTGAGGGCGTAGCTGCTGTTGCAGGTCTCGCTATCGTTGCTGGTGGTGCTGTTCTCCTCTCCAAGAAGAGAAAGTAATTCGTTAAAACGAAACTGATCAACAAATAACAAGTCCGACCTCCTTACCGGAGGTCGGATTTTTATCTATATCCGCTTTATAACTTAAGCATTTACAAAAAAAGCCGCTCTGAGTTACCTCAAAAGCGGCTTTTATTATGCTTTAATTATGCCTTTACTTCAGCACCTGCGGGGAGCATCTCGTATCTTGCAAACTCTGCGGTGAACTCGCCGAGGCCCTGGGTGATCTGACGGAGCACCAGTGCAAAGTCAACGATCTCGGACTCGGGAGCCTCTGCGATAAGCTCGGTCATGCCGTCGCCGAGCGAGTTCATGCCGAGAACGCTGCCGCGACGCTTGGAGAGAACGCTCATAACGTCGCCCTGCTTGTCATCGGGAACGAGGACGGTAAGGCTCTGCAGCGGCTCCAGCAGATAGGGCTGAGCTTCCTTCATGCAGTCCTTGAACGCCATGGAAGCGGCTGTCTTGAACGCCATTTCGGAGCTGTCTACGGGGTGGTAGGAGCCGTCGATAAGTGTAGCCTTGAGGCGTACAACGGGGAAGCCACCGATAGAGCCATGCTCTGCTGCTTCCTGTAAGCCCTTTTCAACAGCGGGGAAGAAGTTCTTGGGAACGGAGCCGCCGAAGATCTTCTCCTCGAACAGCAGCTCGTCGCCGTCGTAGGGAGCGAATTCGATCTTAACGTGACCGTACTGACCGTGACCGCCCGACTGCTTCTTGTACTTGCTTTCGATGGTAACGGGCTTGCGGATAGCCTCACGATAAGCAATCTTGGGAGCGGAGAGAGCAACGTCCATGCCGAACTTAGCCTTGAGCTTAGCTGCTGCTACATCAAGGTGCTGCTCGCCCAGACCACCGATGATACGCTCGTGGGTCTCGTGATTATGTACGTATTCGAGTGTCTTATCCTCTTCAAGCAGACGGCGGATAGCGGTTGAGAGCTTGCCCTCGTCGCCGTTTCCTGCAAGCTTTACAGCCATGTAGTAGCAGGGCTTGGGGAACTCAATGGAAGCGAGTGCCTTTACATCGGCAGGGTCGCACAGTGTATCACCTGTATTTGCGTCAAGCTTTGTAACAGCAACGATATCGCCTGCATAAGCCTCTGCTATCTCATCCTGCTTCTTGCCGCAAACGGAAACCAGCTTACCGAACTTTACGGTTTCGCCTGTAGTTGCATTTACAGGCTCGGTCTTGCCGGTGATCTTGCCCTGAACGATCTTAAGGCAGCTTATCTTACCAACGAACGGATCCGCGATGGTCTTGAATACGAATGCCTTGAGAGGCTTGTTCTCATCGTAGTCCAGAGCTTCTCCGTCAGCTTCTTCAAGCTTTCTCTCGTTGGGGGAGGGAAGCATGGAAACAACAGCGTCCAGCAGCATATCAACACCAGAAAGAGTGTCGTTAGCGCAGCACACAACGGGAGTGATAGCACCGCTTGCGATACCGTCATGGATACCCTTTACAAGCTCCTCCTGTGTGAAATCCTCACCCTCGAAGAACTTCTCCATAAACTCCTCATTGGTCTCCGCAACAGCCTCTGCCATCGCCGCACGCAGACCTGCGATACGGTTTTCGGAAGCGGGGATCTCAACCTCGGTGGGAACACCGTTCTTGTCGTACTTGTATGCCTTCATCGTCAGCAGGTTCATGTATGCTTCAACAGGGCCGTGCTTGTCGTAGGGAACAACGATAGGACAGATAGAGGGACCGAATGCGATCTTAAGATCGGTATGTACCTTATAGAAATCGGAGTTTTCGACCTCCATGCAGGTTACGGCGATCATTCTTGCCTTGTTCTGCTTGCAGGCGAGGTTATACGCCTTGATAGTACCGGGGCAGACGCTGTCCTTGCCGTTAACTGTGATGATAACGGACTCAGCCGCACGCATACCCTCGTACATACCGCCCACGAAATCAAACTGACCGGGAGCGTCGATAACATTTATCTTTGTATCCTTCCATACTGCGTTTACAACAGCGGAATTGATGGAAATCTTTCTCTTGATCTCTTCTGCGTCAAAGTCGCATACAGTATTGCCGTCGGCTGTGTTGCCCATTCTGTCGGTCAGACCGCTCTTGAACAGCATTGCTTCCGCAAGGGCTGTCTTACCGCTTTCACCGTGACCGGCGAGGACAACGTTTCTGATACTGTCAGCTTTGAATGTTTTCATGGGGTAACCTCCGAACAATTAATTTAAGAATTAACCAAAAGCATATATTGTATATATTAACTAAAATACTGATCCCCTTGGAAAATGTCTTGTGTATATTATATAGTAAATTTACATAAATTGCAACCGTTTTTGTGGAGTTTTTTTGACGTCGGGTGTACAAATGTTAAACCGTCTTTTGTGAAAAATATACAAAAGCATTTTTGGAAATACCGCTTGAATATGACATAGTAATAGTATATAATATAATGTGAGGAATAATACTCAGTGAAGCTACACAAAAGGAGACATATATGAGTGAGGACATAGTTGAAAAACAGGCAGTATCTGATATATTCATGCTTTTTTTCGATAGTATACCTGCCACATATCAGATAATAGATACGAGTCGCAGCGATACGGACTTCAGGGAGGTCATCATCGCAGAACTGGAAAACGGCGAAAAGGCAGTTGTAAAGCTCTCCGACAATGACTTCACAGACCCTCACAGGATAGTTGTCTGGCAACGCACGGTCGAGGAATACCGCAGGCTTGGTTATTACTGTCCGAGGATATTTGCCGATAAAACAGGCAGCTTTCCGACGGTTCGGTATAAGGAGCGCAACTGCGTAGCCTATGCCGAGGAATACTCAGCATATCGTCTTGCTGATGAAAGGCATAACATTACCGCCTCAGATGACACCTCGACTCCAGATAAATATGTGGACGACGCATGGATAATGACAGCGAGGATAGCGTCCGAATATCTGTCCTACGCTGATTTTCCGTCGGGTTATTGTCTGTTTGAAAAATTCTGCCCAAGCGACAAGAACGATGAGGTTTTAGATGTTGCTCTTGACTGGAAAAATTACGCAGAGACACTTCCTGTGGAATTTCAGCCACAGATTGAGCGGATATGGAAGCTGTGGTGCGATAACAGAGCCGCCCTTGAGCCGCTTTACCGTAAGCTTCCCACTACCGTCCTGCAGGCTGACCTGAACTCTACCAATCTGCTGGTGGACGACGACGGCAATTTTGTCGGAGTGTGTGATTTCAACCTGTGTGGCAGAGAGGTGTTTCTGAATTATCTTATGCGTGAAACAAGGCACAGCGCGTTCAGTGCAGAGCTGAACGAGATACTGTGCAGATTGAAGCTTGTAAGCGGATACTATCACTTTTCAGATATCGAAAAGCAGGCGGCGCTTATGCTGTATCGCTGTCTTAAACCACTGTGGTGGGACAGCGTTTATATGCTTAAGAAGCTCGGCGGTGATACTGTCGCACAGAAGAGGTTCCTTGATGAGATCGAAGAGCTTTTTACAAGAGATATTGATTTTTCAACATATATGACAGCGTAATATATTATACCTGACAAGGAGGTACCTATGACAAACGAGAGCAAAACACTTTTCATCCCCCTTTACGGAAAGGCAATGATGAGCCGAAAGGGCTTCTTTGAGGACAAGACCGCCGAGGAGATAGTAGATACCTGCGGCTGGGACTTTGAGGATGTTGACAAGTCCGAAAAGCTTGCTATATTCATGGCGATGCGTGCCATGCAGTACGATCAGCTTACCGAGCGTTTTATCGAGAAGCAGCCCGAGAGTATCGTCATCCATCTGGGATGCGGACTTGACAGCCGCTGCCGACGTATAAAGGTCGGTGCAAAGCGTTGGTATGATATCGACTTCCCCGAGGTAATCGAGATGAGGGAGAAGTATTTCACCGAGAATGAAGCCTACCGCATGATCGGTTCTTCCGTGACCGATCTTTCATGGCTGGATAAGATAGAATATAGCGGAGAGGCAGTGCTTGTTATTGCCGAGGGGCTTTCAATGTACCTCACCGCTGACGAGATGGTCTCCCTGATGGAGGCTTTCAAAGAGCGGTTTGAAAAGACGGCGTTCCTGTTTGACGCATATTCCAATGCGGCGGCGAAGCTTTCTAAATTCAAGAATCCCATCAATGCCGTTGATGCTAAGATAGACTTCTCCATGAGCGATCCCGCCGTGCTTGAGAAGCGTGTAAAGGGCGCAAAGTGCGTTATCAACAAGAGCATAATCCTTAAACGCTATATCGACAAGCTTGAGGGCGCATACAAAGCGAGATTTACGTTCATGGGCGGCTTCGGCTCGGGATTTTACAGGATATACGGCTTCAGGATCAAGGGAAAAGCTGCGGAATGAGGATACTTGTAGTTTACTGCCACCCAAGCCGCACAAGCTTTACTTACGAGGTGCTCAGAAGCTTCACGAGGGGGCTTTCCGATGCAGGTCATGAGATCGAGATATCCGACCTCTACGGGATGGACTTCCGTACCGACCTTACCGAGGAGGAGTATCTTCGTGAAACTCATTACCGTTCCGATCTGCCCGTTCCTGCCGATGTAAAGGCGGAGCAGGACAAGATAGAACGTGCTGACAGCATCGCTTTTGTGTATCCTGTGTTCTGGACAGAGGCTCCGGCAAAGCTTGTGGGTTGGTTCGACAGGGTGTGGACAGCGGGCTACGCCTATGCCGACTGTACCATGAAGCCGCTTGATAAGGCACTTTTCATCGCCTGCACAGGCAAGACCCTGCAAAGCCTTGAGGAGACAGGCAACAAGCTTGCCATGGAGACAGTAATGCTTGGCGACCGTATCAATCAGCGTGCAAAGAGTAAGCAGATGGTGTTCCTTGACGGGATAAGCCACTATGACGAGGCACTTTTGCAGCGTATGAAGCCGCAGCACCTTGAAGCTGCGTACAGGCTTGGTCTGGAATTCTGATAAATTTATGTAAGGAGATCTTACCTTGAACATATTCACCTGTCCTGTCTGCGGAGATAAGCAGGGGCTTGACAAAGCTCCCATCCTCACCGCAGAGGGAAGTTCCATGAAATGCCCGTGCGGACATAGTTTTGATGTTGCGGCGAAAGGGTACATAAACCTGCTTTTGTCGCAGCAGAAGAATGTAAAAGACCCCGGCGACAGCAAGGAGATGGTCGCAGCACGCAGGGATTTCCTTAACAGCGGCGCATATAAGTCGCTGATGGACGGACTTTGTGCGGCAGCAAGAGAGCTGTGCAGCGATATTCCCGCACCCGTTATCGCTGACTGCGGCTGCGGCGAGGGCTACTATACAGCGGCGCTTCACGATGCGCTTAAGAGCAGCGGCAAGCAGCCCGAGGTGTTCGGTATCGATATCTCCAAAAACGCACTGGCAGCGGCAAAGCCTCGTTTTGCAGGCAGGAGCATAAGCACCGCCGTTGCAAGCGTTTTCCGTATGCCGATAAGGTCGGATTCCGTCGATATGGCTGCGGTGATATTCGCACCCTTTCAGACAGAGGAGCTTCGGCGTATCCTGAAAAACGGCGGCACTGTGATAACTGCCATCCCTGCCGAAAAGCACCTTTTCGGGCTGAAATCGGTGCTTTACGACGAGCCGCGGCTTAACGAGGTAAAGCCTTATGAGATAGACGGCTTTGAGTTTCTCGGAAAGGATGAGATAAGCTTCACACTGGAGCTTACCTCGCAGGAAACGCTGAACGCTTTGTTCATGATGACGCCGTATTATTACAAGACCTCACAGCGTGACAGCAACAGGGTCTACAGCTACTTCGGCACACACGAAAGCTTTGCTACCGAAGCGGCGTTTGAAATACTTAAATACAGAGTAAGGAAGTGATGCTATGATAATTCTGCCTGCCCAGGTCACCGAAGCTATAACAGTTCTTGAAAACGCAGGTCATGACGCATATATAGTGGGAAGCTGCGTGCGCGAGCTTATTATGGGCAACAGCCCGCAGGATTACGACATAGTAACCAATGCAGAAATAAACGATATCATGTTTGCGTTCAGAGATTACCGCATCTCGGACGAGGGCATAAAGCGCGGTGAGATACTGGTAACTGTCGTGGGAATGATAATCAGCGTTTCTCCATACCGCCGTGAGGTGATCGGAAACCGCGTCATGTACGCACAGGACCTTGAAACAGACCTTTCGCGCCGCGGCTTCACGATGGACGCTATGGCGTATTCCCCCCGTGAGGGACTTATCGATCTTTACGGCGGCAAGTCCTGCCTTACAGGCGAGGAAAAGCGTGTCGTTGCGATCGGCGAGAACATCACACGCACCGTAAAGGATGAAAAGGGAAAGCCCGTTACCGAGTCCTACTATGATATGTCGCGCAGCTTTACCACCGATCCCTCCCGTATCCTCCGTGCGATACGCTATTGCGCCGAGCGGGAGTTCGTTATCGATGACGCCACCCGTGCAGCCATGCGCCAGAACGTAAGCTGCTTTGAGTATGCCGAGGCTGACAAGGTGTTCAAGGAGCTTTCGCGTATCGTTATGGGAAAATATGCGACAAAGGTTCTGGAAAGCTATGTGGATATCTTCAAGCACGTTATCCCAGAGATAGAGCCCTGCATAGATTTCGACCAGCATTCAAAATATCACGATTTCCCTGTGTGGACTCACATCGCGCGCTCGGTCGGCTTTGCCATACCCGAGCTTCCCATACGCTTTGCGATGCTGTTTCATGATATCGGAAAGCCGGATTGCTGCTACATCGACAGCAAGGGTCAGGGGCACTTCAAGGGTCACGGTGAGCGTGGACGTCTGCTTGCCGAGGGTATAATGCGCCGCCTTGATTTTGACCGCAGGCTTGCGGACGAGATAAGCTGGCTCATCTACCATCACGATGCAAAGATACCCGAGGACAGAAAGGGGCTTAAGGAGCTGATAAGGAACCTGGGTGCTCCTGATCTTCAGAGCCTGCTCCAGTGTGAGATCGCAGATAACCGTGCGAAAAAGACCGAGGTGGAGACCGAGGACGTGGCGAAACTGAGAGCAAGCCTTGCCGACCTGAACGAGATCATCGCCACAGGCGAGTGCTATGATATAAGCCAGCTTGCCGTGACAAAGCGTGAGCTGATCGACCGCCGCCTTGTTACCACCGACAAGGAGGCAGAGGAGCTTATCAACGTGCTGTTTGAGATAGTGCTTGACAAGCCCTCTTTCAATAACAAGCTTATGCTTATCGATATGGCACAGAAGAGCAAGCAGAAAGCAGAGGAGCTTGCAGCGGCGCGAGAAGCGGCGCTGCGTGAAAAGCTTGCGGAGAAGAGCCGCCTCGAGGAGCCTGTGTTCTCAAAACGCAAAAAGAAAAAGTAAAAAATTCGGGTCTGCCGTTTGATATTACGGCAGACCCGTCAGCTTGTTGAAAAAACTATGTTTTTGCCCGCGAAGCGGGCGTTTTGGATATTTTTTTGACCGAATTTACTTCGGTCAAAAAACACTTCTATCCGCATAACTGTACAAGTTGAATGCAAAGCATTCAACGCAGTGCGGGCAGTGCGGATGTTTCGGCGGAAAAGTCCCAACGGGACTTTTTCGACGGTCTCTCTGGTCTGCCGTTTGATATTACGGCAGACCCGTTTTCAGTTGCAGACTCTTTCCAGCTCCTCGCGGAGCTGTTTTATTATGCGCTTTTCCAGACGTGAGATATAGCTTTGCGATATCCCTATCTCATCGGCGACCTCCTTTTGCGTCTTTTCCCTGTGACCGTTAAGCCCGAAACGCATCTCCATGATAAGCCGCTCCCTGTCGGTGAGCTTTCCTATCGCGTCGTACAGCAGCTTCTTTTCCACCTCTCCGTCAAGGTGGGCGTTTACACAGTCGTTGTCCGTGCCGAGGACATCGGACAACAGAAGCTCGTTGCCGTCCCAGTCGATGTTTAAAGGCTCGTCTATAGAGATCTCGTTTTTATAGTGGCTGGATTTCCTCATGTACATCAGTATCTCGTTTTCGATGCAGCGGGATGCATAGGTGGCAAGCTTTATGTTCTTGTGGACGCTGAACGTGTTTACCGCCTTGATAAGTCCTATGGTACCTATTGAAACAAGATCCTCAAGCCCTATACCCGTGCTTTCAAACTTCTTTGCGATGTATACCACAAGCCGCAGGTTATGCACTATAAGGGTGTCCCTCGCTGATTCAAAGTCTGTTTCCAGCAGTCGGAAGGTCGCTTCTTCCTCCTCGTGGGACAGCGGAGGGGGCAGCGTATCAGGTCCGTTTATGTAGTGTACATATTCCTTGTTTGCTTTTGTGAAATAGTGCAGAAATGCATACAGCCCCTCATACAGTATCTGCCTAAGATATTTTTTCATTGTATTACCTCCGTTACAGTGTTATAAGCCGCGGATTGAATATACATTCGGCTCCCAGCGGCCTGTCTGTTACGCCTACCACGGCATCGCAGTGCTTCCCGTTTATCTCTATATCCGCATTGAACAGCGGGACCAGTACGTTGCCTGCTATTGTGTGGCAGGGTGCCAGCCTCAGCCCTTCAATCTCCTCGGTCTTGCCCTCCAGGTACTTCGTGATGCTTTCGGGGATCATTTCCGATATCCTTTCGGCAGAGCAGATAACTACAGGTCTGCCGCTGAACGGGTCGCAGAGTCCGTTTCCCGTATCGGAAATGCCGGTAAGCCTTACAGAATCCGCGCCGAGGCTTATCCTGACCTGTGCCCTTTCGCAGCTTCTGCCGTTCCTGTCCGAGATGTATCGCAACAATGCAACGATCCCATAGGCGGCGATAGTGAATATCGTTACCGCGATGATGGGGATATCGAAATATACGGCACCGTTCCTGCACAGCATACCCATTGGTGCTGCGAACATCCACAGGGCAAGCATCAGCCCCGCGTACATGAAGCTTATCGAGAGAAAGCACAGCACCGATATTATAAGCTGAGATCTTTCCTGCCTGCCGAAAGCGGCAATTACTGTCGCAAGACAGCTCACCACCTTTATCAGCGCATTGAGTACAAAAGGCAGCTCGGGCAGCAGTATACACAGCGAAAACAGCGAGCCTGCAGCCGCTGCCAGCAGGCAACGCCCTGCTGTTATCCTCCTGCGCATAAGCTGCGCTGCGCCTCTTATCAGAAAGTAGTTTATGTACAGATTCACCGCCAGAAGCACATCGACATAGATAGTCATGCTGTCACCCCGCTTGTCGGTCGTGTCTATCATTGTACCATTATATGCGCGTGGATCCTGTAATATCCTGTAGTGATATCCTGTAATTTCCTGTCGCAGAGCATAAAAAAAGCACGGCTGCGATCGTAATCACAGCCATGCTGATATTATTTGTGGTTATGTTATGGCTCACAGATTGCTCTGACCAATGTAGCCGTTTCGGTATTGCGAGGGGGTCATACCTGTGGATTTGCGGAAAGCACGACTGAAATAGTTTGAATCGCTGAAGCCGCAGCGCATGGCGATCTCGGTCACGGGAAGCGCGCTTTCTTTCAGCAGGGCGCAGGCGCGGCGTATCCTTATGCCCATAAGGTATTTCTGCGGAGTCGTGTTATAGACGGATGAGAAAAGCCGTATAAAGTGGCGCTGTGAGTAGTGGGATATCTCCAGCACCTGTTCAATGGAGATGTCCTCCATATAGTGATTTTCCATGTATGCGGCAGCCTCTGCCATTCCGCTGATCTCGCGGGTCTTTGCAGGAGTATCATACAGCCTTGAAAGCAACGTTACTATCTGCATGAAATATGCAAGGAGCAGCGTCTTCTTTCCGGGGTGGTCGGCGGAGTATTCGTCGATCGCTGCATCTATAATATGCCCGAGCTGAGTGTAATCCGAAGGGGATAGCTTGAAACGGCTGCGGAAGCCCTGCGTGGTATTCACCTGTGCTTCCAGCAGGAACAGTGCGTGAAATCCGGGATGCTGTTTTATGTCATAGTCCGCATCAAGCAGTGCTTCGGGACGGAACATTATGTTGCATATCCGAAAACCCTTTGCATTGACGTAACCGTGCTTTATATCCCTGCCCATAACGAAAACATCACCTTTTTTGACAGGAAAATGCTCGTCCTCAACGACGTGCTCCGCCGAGCCGTCCATCACCACCACCAGCTCCGAGAAATCCTTGTGCCCGTGCATGAACATTGTATCCTCGTGCCAGCCGTACTGTATGAAAAACGGAAAGCTATCGTCGTTTGTGAAATAGCTGAGCAGCATATCGTTCACCTAACCACCTCCGTATGTCCGACAATTATATGCTGATGATATAATAGCACAAAAGTGACATAAAAACAAGGGGGTGCAGGTATAAATCAGACGATGCTGATGCTTTGTTCATGTTTTTGTGTAATATGTACATCGCAGTGCAGCGAGGGAAGGGCTAATTATACTTCTGTGCCCTTGACAAATGTGTTTGAAATACAATATAATGATATATGTATATTTCCGTTCAGAGGGGGTGGGCAGATGCCGGATAACAATATCCATAAGGGGCACAGACAGCGTATGATGAAAAAGTATCTGGAGCATGGCATCGACTGCTTTGAGGAGCATGAGATCCTTGAGATACTTCTGTTCTCCTGCTATCCCAGACGTAATACAAATGATATCGCGCATGCGCTTATAAGCAGGTTCGGTAGCCTGAGTGGCGTACTCAACGCAAGTATCGATGACCTGTGCGATGTGGAAAATGTAGGCCCCTCTGCTGCAACGATGATAAGCTTCTTCAAGGATTTTGCCCTGCGCCATGCGCATGAGGATTTCAGCGGCATCGTGCTTGCTACCAGACCGCAGCTTCTGGATTTCTGCTATGGTCTGCTTAAGGATTGCATGATAGAGGTGGCTCATGTGCTGCTGCTTGACGATGCGTATTCACTGATAAGCGAATCCAGGGTATCCTGCGGTGTAACGAGCAGCGTTGAGTTTGATCTGAAGACGATAGCCACCAGGGCGCTGAACAATAAGTGCAGCAAGGTGGTGCTGGTTCACAATCATCCCCACGGTGTGCTTCTGCCGTCGGCGGCAGATGTGTCCACTACGCGCCGCGTGGCGGTAAACCTTAGTGCTATCGGCATTGAGCTTGTGGATCACATAATCGTAAATGAGGAATATGCGTATTCGATGCGCTTTGCGGGAATACTTCCCGATATATGGTTAGGAAACCTTTGATCTGAGGAAAAGTTATGGATAGATTTGAGCTTCATTCAAAATATAAACCTACAGGCGATCAGCCCGAGGCTATCGCGGCACTTTCCGAGGGCATCCTCCGCGGCGACAAGGAGCAGACCCTGCTTGGTGTTACAGGCTCGGGTAAGACATTCACCATGGCAAATATCATCGCCAATGTCAACAAGCCTACGCTTGTCCTGGCGCACAACAAGACCCTCGCGGCACAGTTGTGCTCGGAGTTCCGCGAGTTCTTTCCGAACAACGCTGTTGAATATTTCGTGTCCTATTACGACTATTACCAGCCCGAGGCGTACATTCCCTCCACGGATGCGTATATCGAAAAGGACAGCGCGATAAATGACGAGATAGACCGCCTGCGACATTCCGCTACGGCAGCGCTTGCCGAGCGCAGGGATGTCATAATCGTTGCCAGTGTAAGCTGTATCTACTCTCTCGGCTCGCCCGAGGATTACCGTTCAAACACGCTCTCCATCCGTCAGGGGCAGGAGATAGACCGAGACGAGGTCATCGCCCGCCTTGTTGAGATGCAGTACGAACGCAACGAGATCGCATTCCAGCGCAACCGTTTCCGTGTAAAGGGCGATGTGGTGGAGATATTTCCCGCAGGTGCCACGAACGAGACCGCTATACGTGTGGAGTTCTTCGGTGACGAGATAGACCGTATCAGCGAGTTCGAGGTGGTAACGGGCAACGTAAAATCCACACTGCTGCACGCTATGATATTTCCCGCCTCGCATTATATCGTGGGCAGGGACAACCTGCGCCGCGCACTGGAGGATATCACTGCCGAAATGGAGCAGCAGGTGCAGTACTTCACGGAGCAGAACAAGCTTATCGAGGCACAGCGTATCGAGCAGCGTACCCGTTACGATATGGAGATGCTGGGTGAGATCGGAATGTGCAAGGGTATCGAGAACTATTCCCGTGTGTTGCAGGGACGCCCCGCAGGCTCCACGCCCGTGACGCTGATAGACCATTTCCCCGATGACTGGCTGCTTTTC
>JAZQGZ010000019.1:0-1569 GCA_045540255.1 Oscillospiraceae bacterium
GCATGGGGCGCATTCTTTGGTGCAGATAACGCAAACAACCCCGGCCTCACCGAAGACAACACAGTAATTCTTGTTGATGAGCTCGTAGTTCCCGAAGAGCCCGAAGTACCTGAAGAGCCCATCGTAATTCCCGAGGGCGCAATCCAGGGAACAGCAGCAGATGCAGCACCCGACTTCAACACAGCGATCACAGAAGAAGTATGGGGCGCACCCGCAGTAACATTCGACAAGGACAGCGAGAACGCTGTTAAGTTCGACTATGAGGGTGGAATCTGTGAAGACGTAAGCGCAGATCTCTACCTCAAGTGGGATGCAACATACCTGTACGTAGGTATGGTATCCGAGGATGCAGACATCGCAGGACACGAAGATGCGTGGGCAGGCGACGGTATCCAGTTCAAGGTAACAGCAGGCGAGATCACACTTAACATCTACGTAACATACGGAGCAGACGGCGCGACCATCACGGCAGGCGGCGGCGGAGACTCCGGATACGAGAAGAACATAGTATATGCAGATGGCAAGCTGAACGTAATGGTAGCAGTACCGTTTGCAGATCTTGGAATCACAGCAGCAGAAGGCGAGCTTCTCACAATGAGTGTACTCCGTATCAGCGGAACATCCGATAAGGCATACGCAGGATGGATAGCATGGGGTGCATTCTTTGGCGCAGATAACGCAAACAACCCCGGCCTCACCGAGGAGAACACAGTAATTCTTGTTGATGAGCTCGTAGTTCCCGAAGAACCCGAAGTACCTGAATTCGTACTTCCCGAAGGCGCAGTACAGAGCGTTCTCACAGACACAGCTCCCGACTTTAACTCTGCAGTAACAGAGGAAGCATGGGGCAAGCCCGCAGTATCCATTGCAGACGGCAAGAACAATGCAGTTCTCTTTGGTTACAACGGTGCAGTAGCAGAAAATGTTCCCGCAGACCTCTACTTCCGTTGGGATGCAACCAAGCTCTATGTAGCAATGGTAACACCCGACAGCGACCTCAGAGGTGATGCAGAAACATACATTGGTGACGGTATCCAGTTCCGTATCAACGCAGGCGACTCCATCGACGGATTTGCAGACGTATACGTAACACTTGACGGCTCCAATGCAACAGCACACGCAGGTCATAACACCAGAATCACTGACCTCGATTACAACATCGTATATGCAGACGGCAAGCTCAACATTATGTTCGCTATCTCGTTTGCAGATCTCGGCGTAACTCCTGAAGAGGGAACACAGTTTGCAGTAAATGCACTCCGTATCAGCGGTACAGCAGATGCAGCATATGCAGGATGGATCGCATGGGGCGCATTCTTTGGCGCAGACAGCGCAAACAACCCCGGTCTTACAGAGACCAACAAGCTCGTTCTTGTTAACACCTATATCAAGCCCGCACTCAAGATTCCCGAAGGAACAGCTCAGGGTATCGCAATCGACACAGCTCCCGACTTTAACTCTGCAGTAACAGAGGAAGCATGGGGCAAGCCCGCAGTATCCATTGCAGACGGCAAGAACAATGCAGTTCTCTTTGGTTACAACGGTGCAGTAGCAGAAAATGTTCCCGCA